>DHHD01000057.1 GCA_002403105.1 Anaerolineaceae bacterium UBA4781
CTTGATGCCGGACCCAATGTGCATGTGCTCTGTCTTGCTCAAGACGCTTCCCAGCTTGAAAAATTACTACAAGAAGCCATTCCCGGTGTTGAAATGATCTATCACTCGCATGCCGGTGGTGGAGTACAGGTTCTCTGACCGACTTTCTAAGGTTTTTCCAATAATTCCAGAAATCATTCTGGGTATAATACATTCAATTAAACGAAGATAGGAAAAGAGAATGCTGCTTGAATTCATCATTGCACTCGGTCTGTTGATCCTTTTACATGAAGCCGGTCACTTTTTGGTCGGTCTGTTGTTTAAATTCAAGATCGAAGAGTTCGGTATTGGCTATCCTCCCAGGTTGTTCAAACTCTTTACGAAAAATGGAGTCGATTATTCAATTAACATGATTCCTTTTGGCGGTTTCACCCGTTTCAAGGGTGAAAATGATCCCCAGGAAAAAGACGGGTTCTACGAGCAAAACAAGTGGAAGCGCCTGGGTGTGATGCTGGCAGGTCCTGCTATGAACCTGCTGATCGGCGTTCTTCTCTTTACCATTGTCTATTCCAATACAGGCAAAGCCATCACCGATCAGGTGCTTATTCAAGAAGTGCAAGCGAATACTCCGGCTGCTGCAGCCGGGTTGATGCCAGATGACCATATACTACAGATCAACGCTATCACCGTCGACTCTATGGAAATTCTAAGCACTACTGTTTCTGAAAATCTCGGAAAAGAAATTACCATGATCGTAGAACGAGCCGGAGAAGAAATTTCTCTTTCCATTACTCCACGCGAAGAATGGCCGGATGATCAAGGTCCTTTGGGGATCGTGATGTCTTATCCCGTTGTGCCGACCGGGTTTGGCGAGAGCGTTTCCGCTGCATTCCAGATGGCAAAGGATCAGGGGGAGCAGTTAATAAAAATCCCTTCTCAATTATTGAATGGAGAAGTGGCAGCATCCGAAGTGCGCCTGATCAGCCCGAAAGGCATCTACGATGTCTATTCTCAGGTGCGCACCTCCGAAGCAGCCAGCGGCGCTGACCAGAAAACAGAGATTCTGAACATCCTGTGGTTCTTCGGGATCATTTCCGTTTCCCTGGGCTACAGCAACCTCCTCCCCATTCCAGCCTTGGATGGCGGGCGTATTCTCTTCCTCCTTCCGGAATTGATCGCTGGAAAAAAGATCCCCCAGAAATTTGAAAGTATGGTCAATTTAATTGGGTTTACAATATTAATCGTATTAATGGTGTTCGTATTCATCCAAGATTTTACGAACCCGATTGTGTTGCCGTAATGATGGAAGAAAATCGAGAAACTCCATTTGAACAAATACTTTCCGAATTGGCGGATGAGAGCCAGCCGTTCTCACCCAAACGGCTTCGGGCGTTCTCCGATCTGGATAACGGGTCCCTCGAGAAATTAAAACAAGCCTGGCCGACCATTTCTTTGAACCGCAAGCTCGCCTTGCTGGAAGATCTTGAAGATCTAACAGAAGCCGATACGCTGGTATGTTGCGACGCTGTGGCAAAATTCGCCATGCAGGATGGTGATCCAGGTGTGCGTCGCCAGGCAATTCACCTGCTGTGGGATTGTGAAGATACCAGCCTCATCCCCACCTTCATGGAACTCCTTGAAAATGATCCTGCCGAGACGGTGCGCGCCGCCGCTGTATCTGCTTTGGGAAAATTTGTCCTGCTGGGTGAATTGGAAGAAATACCCCAGGAAAAAGCTGCCCCGGTTGTAGCAAAACTGCTGGAGGTCGTTCAACGTAAACCCGCAGGAGAAATTCAGCGCAAAGCGCTTGAATCGCTGGGATATTCCTGTGAAGATAGCATTCCTCAATTGATCACCCAGGCCATGCAGCGCAATGATTCGCAGTGGACCGCCAGTGCATTATTCGCCATGGGTCGTTCACTCGATAATCGCTGGGATAAGATCGTCTTGGAACATATCAATGATCCTGATCAATCCATCCAAATTGAAGCCATCCGGGCTGCGGGAGAATTGGAATTATCCGCCGCCAACGAACTGCTTTTTGAAATGCTCGACGATGAGGATGTGGATAGCGAGCTGTTATATTATATCTATTGGGCGCTCTCCAAGATCGGCGGCAAGGGCGTTAGAGAAAGGCTGGAACAGGAACTCGAAGAAACTGTCGACGAAGATCTCATGGATGTGCTTGATATGGCGCTGGAAAACCTGGATTTCACGGAAGATCCCGAAGATCTTGATCTTTTTGATATTGAATGATTCAGGAGCTGGAGAGAATGGAATCACCACAAGTTGCGCGCATGCATGCCACCGTCACCGGTCGTGTTCAGGGAGTTGGTTTTCGCTTTTACACCATGCAATCAGCCTGGGCACATGAAATCACTGGCTGGGTACGCAATCGCATAAATGGCGACGTGGAAGTGCTTGCCGAAGGGAAAAAAGAAGCGCTGGATGCCGTGCTTGTCGACCTTCAGCGCGGACCTTCTTCAGCGTCTGTTGCGGATGTAAAAGTAGAGTGGCTGCCTTATCAGGGTGAATTTACATCCTTCGATCCCAGAGAGACAGCCTGATTTTCATTCCTCTACGTCTTCTTCACCCGACAGCAACATGGCTTTCTTCCAGGGGGCTGCGTCTGATTCTTCCACCAGGATCCGTTTTAATTCATAGATTTGGTCACGTAGCACTGCGGCTCTTTCAAAATCAAGTTCCTTGGCTGCTGCTTGCATCTTTTTCTCTGTTTCATGGATCAACTGCTGCAGCGCATCCTTTGGAATATGTACAACGCTTCCTGAATCCGCATTATAAGTAACGCTCGGCTCACTCACCATCTGCCCCGAAAGCCGTTCGGTTATATCGTAGATCTCTTTGATGATGGAGATCGGTTGGATGTGGTGCTCTTGATTGTATTTTTCCTGTTTGGAACGCCGCCGGTTGGTCTCTCCGATAGCTGCGCTCATGGCATCCGTTACGGCATCTGCATACATGATCACCTTACCGTGTACATGGCGGGCAGCCCGCCCGATGGTTTGAATCAATGCAGTCTCACTGCGCAAGAAACCCTGTTTGTCCGCGTCCAGAATAGCCACCAGCGACACTTCTGGCAGGTCGAGCCCTTCTCGCAGCAAGTTGATACCTACGATCACATCAAAAACGCCCATCCGCAGGTCGCGTAGAATGCCCACCCGCTCCAGTGTTTCTACCTCGGAATGCAGGTAGTTCACTTTCATCCCCAGTTCCCCAAGGTAGGAGGAGAGATCTTCTGCCATGCGTTTGGTAAGCGTGGTAACCAGGGTGCGCTCTCCACGCTCCACGCGCTGTTTGATCTCATGCACCAGATCATCCACCTGCCCCACTACTGGTCGTACTTCAATTTCCGGATCGACCAATCCGGTAGGACGGATGATCTGATCAACCACATGGTCTACCTTACCCAATTCATAAGGTCCGGGGGTGGCTGATGTATAGATGGTGTAGCCCATTCTTTCTTCAAATTCATCGAAGGTTAGTGGGCGATTGTCTAAAGCAGAGGGTAACCGGAAACCGTATTCCACCAAGGTGCCTTTACGTGACCGGTCACCATTGTACATACCCCTGACCTGGGGAACTGTCATATGTGATTCATCAATGATTAACAGGTAATCAGATGGAAGAAAGTCCATCAACGTCCAGGGGGCTGAACCAGCCGGGCGCTGATCAAGATGGCGCGAATAGTTTTCAATGCCTGAGCAGTAACCTATCTCGCGCAGCATTTCAAGATCAAAATTGGTACGCTGCCGCAGCCGCTGAGCTTCAAGCAGTTTGTTGTGGTTCTGCATATAACTTGTTTGTTCTTCCAGCTCTGTTTCAATATCCACCACTGCCTTCTTTAAGAGATCATCTTCGGTGATAAAGTGTTTCGCTGGGTAAATTTCAACGGATTCGGGTTCTTCCAGCACCTCTCCGGTTACCGGATTGAGAATGGTGATCTTTTCCACCTCGTCTCCAAAAAATGCAATGCGTATTACCTTTTTTCTTTCATAAGCCGGGAATATTTCCAGGGTATCACCGCGCAATCGAAACACTCCCGGATGAAGGTCTACATCATTGCGGGTGTATTGTTGTTCGATCAGTCTGCGCAGTAACGCATTTCTTCGATTGATCTCCCCCACCTGCAGTTTGATCACAATATTGCGATACGCCTCCGGGCTGCCCAATCCATAGATCGCCGAAACGGAAGCCACAATGATCACGTCTTTTCTTGATACCAGCGCGGTGGTCGCTGCCAACCGCAACCGTTCAATTTCTTCATTGATCTCGGTTTCTTTTTCAATATACAGATCCTGGCGTGGGACGTATGCTTCAGGCTGGTAGTAATCATAATAAGACACGAAGAATTCAACAGCGTTCTCTGGAAAGAATTCTTTGAATTCAGCATACAGTTGTGCTGCCAATGTTTTATTGTGAACCAGCACCAACGCCGGCATCTGTACCTGTTGGATGACGTTGGCGATCGTGAAGGTTTTGCCTGTACCGGTTGCACCTAGCAGTACCTGATGCTTCTCTTTCTTATGCAAACCTTCTACCAATTGTTTAATGGCTTCAGGCTGATCACCCATGGGCTGATAAGGGGCTTTTAATTGGAAATCCACGCTCTTCTTCTCCTAATTCTGTCCATTCCTGGTCAATTTAT
>DHHD01000067.1 GCA_002403105.1 Anaerolineaceae bacterium UBA4781
TCAAATCCCGGAACTCGAATCCCATCCACTTCTCCAACGATGATACTGTCTGGTATTTCCTTGCGCAGTTGGAATGCTTCATCCACACCAGAAACGAGTATGATTTCTTCCGCGCCGGCTTGAAAGAGAAACGCAGAGGTAGTAAAGGCTCGTAAAACATCAATGACTACCACTAATCCGGTTGCAGTATGGCAGGTATCGAGGTTAGCGCGCTGTATTTCCATATTGATTCCTCAGACTCGTGTTTTATCGGTATCTATTTCAATTTGTATTTATTTTGAGATACTTTTAGAGCTCATTCAGTGTGATCACCAGATCGATCGGTGCAACCTTCTTGAACATAGCTTGAGCTGAGCAGTACTTGGTTTCTGAAAGTTCTACTGCTCGTTCCACTGCTGCCCGATCCAGATCTTTCCCGCTGACCACATATTCAATAGTTAGATGCGTGAACACTTTTGGGTGTTCTTCAGAGCGGTCAGCGTGCACACGAACCTCAAATTTCTTCACATCTTGCTTTTTCTTGGTCAGGATCGAAATCACATCCATGGCAGTGCAGCCTGCCAACCCGATCGCCAGCAGCTCCAATGGGCGGAATCCATCATCATTTCCGCCAAGCTCGGCGACCGTTCCGAGCGGGACTTTAAAACCGCTGTCGGCTGTTCCTTCAAAGCTCATTTTCTCCTGCCAGATCACTTTTGCATCCATTTTCTCTCCTTATTTTAAGACCCCACCGGGGTCATTTTGTTTCTATCAGGTATGGGTATGCCCAATTTCAAAACCGCAATTTGGACATTGAATATTGAGTAAACCGTTGTAATCCAGGATACCCTGTTTACAGCGCGGGCAAAGTGCGCCTGCTTGAAATCCGCATGCTTGTTGTTGAGATTCCTCCTTTGATTGCTCTTTCAGTCCTGGAAATTGTTCTGTCTTCATATTGATGAGATCGATACAAGCGGCCAGTTCGGCAGTACATCCATTGAAAGATCATCTTTGAATCCATGAGTAAAACGATAATAACCGGCAGTAGCGATCATTACTGCATTATCTGTACAAAAATGAAGCGGAGGAATATGAATGGGGAATTCTTTTTGGTCAAGGAAAACATTGCGTAAAGCTCGATTGGCTGAGACTCCACCGGCGATCAAAACGCTTCCCGCATGGAATTGGCGGGCTGCGTTCATTGTCTTATTAAACAGCACATCTACAACGGCAGCCTGAAAACTGGCAGCCAAGTTTTCAACTAGCACTGGGCGTCCATTTGCATGCAGTTCCTCCAAAGCGCGTAGAACCGCGGTCTTTAATCCGCTGAACGAGAAATCCCACGTTCCTTCGAGCCAGGCACGCGGGAATTGAAATGCTTGACCGTTGCCGTTTTCAGCCGCCTTTTGAATAGATGGCCCACCCGGGTAGGGCAAGTTGAGCAAGCGGGCAACTTTATCAAACGCTTCTCCGGCTGCGTCATCCAGTGTGCGCCCTAATTGCGTATAGGTGAGATGGTCATGCATTAAAATCAGTGAAGAATGCCCCCCCGAGACGATCAAAGCAACCACCGGGAATTGTGGTTCATGATAGTCGGGGCTCTCCTGCGGGATCCAGGCGGAATAAAGATGTCCTTCCAGATGGTTGATCCCGATCAAGGGGATGCCGCTCGCCAAGCTGAGCCCTTTTGCCATGTTCATTCCCACCACCAGGGAACCGGCTAATCCGGGTCCGCGGGTGACTGCGATGGCGTCCAATTCCTGAATGCTCAAGTGGGCATCTTTAAGGGCTTGATCCACAACCGCATAAATGGTCTTGATATGTTCCCGCGATGCGATTTCAGGGAAAACCCCTCCGTATTTGGCATGCAGATCAGCCTGCGATGCCACAATACTGCTCAACACCTGGGTGCCATTCTCCAATACCGCTGCAGCTGTCTCATCACAGGAACTCTCGATCCCTAAAATGCGATTGTTTTTCTTTTCGGTTGACTGTTCTTCCATACTAGTACTTACTCTCTTACGGGGAGAACAAGCTGGTAAGGGAAATCTGCCAGAATTTCAATTTTCCCCTGCTCGTTCATCGTAACCGTATCTTCAATTCTTACACCAAAACCCTTGGATGGATAATACAACCCCGGTTCAACAGTGAAAACCATCCCGGGTTCCAGCACGTCCTGTGAACCGGACCCCATACCGCTGAAGGGATTTTCATGGACGTCCAAACCCAGCCCATGACCCAGGCTGTGCACATAGCCTTCCGTGATTTCTGGATCATCTTCAATTGTTAAATATCCAGATTCGCGGAACAAATGGCAGGTCTCTGATTGATAGTCACGGAATGCTGTATTTGCTTTAAATGAATCCACCATCTTTTGGTGAACAGCGAAAACATCTTGGTAAACCTTTTGAATTTCATCCGATGCATGCCCCAGGCACCAGGTGCGTGTGAAATCATAGAAATACCCGCCGCCGGCTTCACAGGGGAATATATCAAAAACGATGGTCTTCCCCAATTCCAGATAATCTTGATCGTTCCCTGAACTATGTGGGATACCTGCATCTCTGCCAATAGAAAAGATGGTATCTTCGGGGTTATCCGCTCCTTTTTCTGCCAGCCATCGACGGATCATGGCTTTTACAAGTCCGATCGTGATCGGAGAACCTTTGTCATCTACCAAAATATTCTGTTTGGCAGCGTGGCTGCTGAGGAAATCTGCTGTGTTTCCCACCACTTCGGTGGTGATCCTCCCCATTCTGCGGATGTGTTCCACCTCATCTGGGCTTTTTATAAGGCGAGCAGTTTTAAGCGCACTTTCCATAAAACAACCAACAAATTCTACTTTTGGTAGCAATTCTTGCACAGCCTTGGTCACTGCATAGGCAGCGCAAAGATCATTCTTCCCGGCGATGCCGATTTTCTTCTCATTAACTCCAAAATCCGTGAAAATATCTTTGTAACGCAGCGCAACAGCTTGAAGGGTATTCCCATTTGCTAACTGCAGGTATTTTCGAATGGGATAATTTTCTTCATACCCCATTACCTGTAATCCGGTCTTGGCTGCTTCTTCACGTTCCATACTGTTGTAAAAAAGAACCGGCTCCTGACCGCGAATTTTGATCAGATCGGCGCTGCTCACATGATGGATACCTGTGAAATACACCATATCCGGATTATTCTGTGCAGCTCCATTGACCCATAGAGCGTCAATACCCTGTTTTTGCATAATTCGATCCAGATCTTTTTTCATTGCCGGCTCCTTGTTATGAATTCCAATCACTTAATACTTGCTTGAGGATCTCCAGAAAACAGGATTCCTGATGAGGGAGTATAGTCCGGGGATCAAAAAGTACACAACCATTTTCGATGCGAGCGATGATCGGGGGATTCTGTTCGCGCAGTATTTTCAAGAATTTATCAGGCTTGTTCAATTCAAATACCAGCAAGGTGGTTGGAAGGCTTTCGTCAGGCAAACTACCACCACCGATCATGGAACGCCCTTCAATAATATCACCACAGCCAAGGACCTCTTTCCACTGCTTGGCACGTTGGTGAATTATTGTCGTCGAAAGGGAGATCATCTGCCAAACAGGAATTTCCTTTTCTGCTTTTCCTGTCAGATAGGAGAACAGCGTGGTGCTGATCCCTGCCAGGCACAGTTTATCAGGGCGTAATGCCCGCGCTAATGGATGCTTTGTTATTTTATCCAGCAGTTCTTTTTTCCCGAGGATGATTCCAGCCTGTGGCCCTCCCAGCAGCTTATCCCCGGAAAAACTGACCAGATCAACTCCAGCTTTTAACGATTCCTGAACCATGGGCTCGTGTGGTAGCCCATATTGTGCGGTATCCAGCAGTGCTCCGGAACCCAGATCATGGAATACCAGAGCTCCTTTTCGGTGTGCCAGGGCGCAGATCTCTTCCAGAGAAGGTTCGCTGGTGAATCCAACAATTTTAAAATTGGAATGGTGGGCACACAATACCATCGCCGCCGGTTCTTGCAGCGCATTTTCATAGTCATAGAGATGTAGTCGGTTGGTGGTTCCTATCTCTACCAGTTTTGCTCCTGATTGGCGCATTACATCTGGAATTCGAAACCCACCGCCGATCTCCACCATTTGCGTGCGCGAAACCAGCACTTTTTTTCGCTGCGCTAAAGTGGTCAGCACCAGCAGTACTGCTGCAGCATTATTATTAACCACATACGCGCTTTCAGCCCCGGTCAGTCGGGTAAGGATTTGTTCAGCATGGACGGAACGTTTGCCGCGTTTTCCTATCTCAAGATCATATTCAAGATTATTGAAAGACACGGCAATATTTTTCATCTCTTGATAGGTGGTCTCTGAAAGTGGAGCGCGTCCCAGATTGGTATGCAAGATCACCCCGCTGGCATTGATAACAGGAACCAGGGTTGGGGTAGTCCAATCCAGCAGCAAGTTTTTGCTTTCTTCAATGATCTGTTCTGCAGTGCCGGTCTTTCCAGAACGGCGTTTTTCATCTTCAATTTGTCTGAATGCGTCAACAACCAGCTCATGACCAAAGGATTCCAAAAGAGGAATGCTGTTTTCCAATTGAAGCAGACTATCTATGGAAGGTAAATGCATGGCTTCAGTCATGCTTTTTATCTCCGGAGAAAAATACTGCTTTTTCACTGATGCGCAGGAAGATTTCAAGTAGCACAAAACCAACTCCTAATAGAACGATGATGAAACTGGTGAGAACTCTGCCAAGCTGCAGCCATAATAAAAAGTCAATATAAACTGCAAAGAGTATCGTTTCTCGCAGCAGAACTCCCTCGGTGAGATTCTTTTTCGAAAAGCGAATTTGAGTCATGGTAATGATGGGTAGGCTCAAACCGCAAGTCAGCAATGTGATGAAGAAAAATAACAGCCAACGTGGACCAATAAAAGGTTGTGTGTTCAGAAAGATAAAACCCAGACCTACACCACCAATGGCAGTGAGGATCAGCCCAACTGGAAGCACCCTTCCAACACTGATTTGCTGTTTTTTTATCATCTTTAAAGATTATATCGTAAGGAGGCTGTGGAAAAATGGAGGAAA
>DHHD01000006.1:0-3041 GCA_002403105.1 Anaerolineaceae bacterium UBA4781
GCCTTATTGCTTGCAAAAATCTCGGAACATCCACTCGAATGGCTGCTTGAACGAGCTGGTATTTACCATTGTACTGGCGGGGGTTTTTGCAGCCGGTATGAGTGGGCAGAGAAAATTATCGAACTCGACCCTGGCAAAGAAGAACAAAAAGTGAAAAAGCTTGAACGGGCAAAGAGCAATGAATTCCCGGTACCAGCAGACAGACCCCTGGTCTCAGTATTGAATAACGGAAAACTGGAGCAGACTTTCGGTTTGCGCCAGCCGGACTGGCAAAAAGGTCTGCAACTTACGATGGAAATCGACTGAGCCAGAAAATGTAGCCAATGAACACTAGCACTACAATTAATGAGATAAAACCGGTAAAAAAGCATGCCACTGCGGTGGTGCTGCACCTCTATTACACAGAGCTATTTTCTGAAGTACAGTCGTACCTTGACCATCTTGATGATGAATTTGATCTTTTTCTTTCATTAACTGAAGATCAATCTGCTTTCGCGAAAAACATACGCACAAAATACCCCGATGCATCGATTCTAATCGTACCAAACCACGGACGTGATCTGGCCCCATTTTTGGAATTTCTGAAAATCATTGTGCCTTTAGGATACGAAACGTTACTGAAGGTTCATACTAAAAAAACGCTTCATCGTGAAGATGGCACCACCTGGCGCAAGGATGTATTAGAGAAACTCCTGGGTTCAAAAGCGCAGGTTTCCAGTATTCAGAAAGCTTTTGCATCGGATGGATCGCTGGCTATGCTCGGACCACAGGATCATGTCATTGACTCTCGTTTCTATATGGGCAAAAATGCCGCAAAAGTGCAAGACTTGCTTTACCGATGTGGTTTCGCCCAGAACCTACCAGAAAGCTTTTTCTTTGTTGCCTCAACAATGTTCTGGGCAAGGCCAGATATTTTCAAACCTCTGTTAAAAGCGGGTCTCTCATTCGATAATTTTGAACATGAACCCCTACCGGTGGACGGAAGCTTGGCACACGCCTTGGAACGTTTTTTTGGATTGCTTGTTGAGGTTCAAGGTAAAAAAATCCTTTCTATTAATGCTGATGGAAGATTAGCAACGCCGGATTCATTTGATATCTATCCGTTCGCCACACCTCCTGACCATCTGCGGCTGCGTAATCTCAAGTCCGTGGTTTTCTATCGTGCATACGAAGACGCTTATGCTATTGAATATTTGCGGGTGACTGCTCCATTCAGAGCAGCTGGAGTGCAGGTAATAGATGGCGGAAACAACCCAGAGTTAGCGAGTCAGGCTGATGCGGTAATTTTCCAACGTGAATTTCCTAAAAACCTACCACTCTACGATCAAATTATCTACAACGCTCGTGCAGCTGGCAAGTTTGTGCTCTATGAGATCGATGATCTGCTTTTTGATCTACCGGAATCTCACCCGGAGCGAACACAAGAACTTTACAATGCAGCGCTGATGCCTATGATGGCAGCAATGATCGATGCTGACCTTGTTTTAGTTCCCACCGATGAACTATGCAAGGTAGTAAAGGGTTTCAACCCCAATATAGTTGTTCTTCCTAATTATCTTGATGACAAAAATTGGCAACTCAAGCCACCTGTACAGAAATCTTCGGATGAAGTGATTACCATTGGATACATGGGCAGCAATTCACACACACCAGACCTGTCAATTGTTGCCTCGGTGTTACGGGAATTACTTACAAAGTATGAAAGAAAACTAAAGCTTGAGGTCTGGGGCACACCACTTCCTGGTGAGCTTCAAGATGTTGAAGGCGTTTCCTGGCATCCTTCGCCCACCAATATCTATACTGATTTTGTTAAGTTTTTCCAGACACTAGATTTTGACCTGGTGATCGCACCTCTGGCGGATAACCTCTTTAACCGCTGCAAGAGCAATTTAAAATTTTTGGAGTACAGTGCCATTGGGGCTCCGGGGGTTTATAGCCAGATAACACCTTATGAAGGTATCATTTACGATGGTGTGAATGGCTTTCTGGCGGGCGATGATTCAGAATGGGTTGAAAAACTCACACGATTGATTGAAAACCCGGATTTGCGATATCAAATGGCAGTGGCTGCCCAAAAAACAGTGCAGGATCAGTGGTTGCTTTCAGGGAATATACATTCTTGGGAAGATATTTATAACAAATTGAGCCACGAAATTTTTTTGGAAGACCCGAACAAAGCACTGCAGGCGCACGTAACAAACACGATCAGCCGCCAACTTTACCACGATCGAGTCAATGCTGATGCGAGATATCAAAACCTCGTGATTGAGGTCAGTAAGATTTCCGAGCAAAATGCTGAATTGAGCAACTATGTCCAGTATTTGAATCAGCAATTTACAGAAAAAGACAATGAGGTAATTCAGCTAAAAGGGCAACTTGACCAAATTTATAGCAGTCGGGAGTGGAAAGCAGTCATGGCATATCGGCAAGGGCGCGCCAAGCTTTCCAGAGCAATTCGGAAGGTAAGGAACAACTCTGGTCCGATTAGCAGATTCCTGCCATCCCACCAAGACGCTCATCGGGAATTGATTCTTAGTTCAGGATTATTCGAAGTTATCTACTATTTACGCCTTTATCCAGATGTGCGCGATTCTGGAGTTGACCCTGTGATCCATTACCTGGACTTTGGCGGAGTAGAAGGTAGGAACCCTTCACCAGAATTCGATAGCACTTGGTATCTCGATCGTTATCCTGACGTTAGAGCTGCTGGTATTAACCCCCTCTTGCACTATCTGCGCTTCGGTAGGCAGGAAGGACGCACCTACCAGTCTGTCAGCAATACAAGAGCAGCAGGACAAATTCCCGAGAGCAAAGCAGATCTAATACCAGGTGGCAAAAAAGTGCCTGAAAAGATCCTTCTGATCCCACAACTTAAGCTCCTGTTAGAAGAACGCTTACTCCCGACATTTAAAATTGCTCTCAGCCACGATGACTACCTGAACATTACAGGTGGTGCACAAGTAGCATTGGCTGATGAGCAGCGGAAGACTACCCAATCTGGTCTTAGTTACCTCCATATTTTTCCGTTCACGAAACGCAGC
>DHHD01000006.1:3100-4382 GCA_002403105.1 Anaerolineaceae bacterium UBA4781
CAACTGTCGATTCATCACAGTATGGGACTCAACTTTAAAACGCTGCAAGCCCTCCTAAACCTGGCGAATGGAAAAGGATCCTTCTGGCTTCACGATTATTTTTCAATTTGCCCATCCTACAACCTGCGGCGGAATGACAAAGAATATTGCGGCGCACCGGACATCCACAGTAACTCTTGCCGTCTTTGTTGTTACCTTGAACAGCGAACATTGCAGATGCCAATTTTCGAGCAGCTATTTAAAGATAACCATCTCGAAGTTGTTGCACCTTCGCAGTTTGTTTATGATTTATGGCAATCCCGGTTTCCTGTTGAAGCAAGTGCCCATATTATCCCGCCAGCACGTCTGAACTGGCAACAGCCCAGTTATAACCGCTATATATCTGGCAGTCTGCGGGTTGGTTTTTTGGGATACCCGATAGATTACAAAGGCTGGCATGCCTGGATGAAACTTGTTGAGGAGTTGGACGGTGATCACCGCTATAACTTCTATCACTTTTCTTCTCAAACGGGGCAGACTGGAAATTATAAGCGTATCGGAGTGCAGGTGACAGAGCAAGACCGCCTGGCAATGATAGAAGCTCTTCGTTGGAATCAGATTGATGTTGCTTTTCTATGGTCAACGGTGGCGGAAACTTTTTCTTTTACCCTTCACGAAGCACTGGCTGCAGGCTGTTTTATTCTTACTAATCCTAAAAGCGGAAACATCCAGGATTACATAAGAAGAAATCCAAACCGAGGTTTAGTGCTGGCAGACGAGGAAGCTTTGAAGGAGTTGTTTGAAACAGGAGCTCTCCTGGAGAAGGTCAGAGAATATCAGAAAGCTGGAAAACCGCAGGCTCACCTTGTCTTTGGCAGCCTTGAGGAGATCAAGCCATGATCGTTTACACCAGTATCACACTGAATTACTTGCCAAAAGCAAAAATTTTGGCAAAGACGCTGAAACAGTTTCATCCGGATTGGGAATTTCACCTTCTGATTAGCGATAAAGTCCCGGCAGAAAAAGACGTTTTTTATAGAGACGAGCTCAGCCAGCCTCATTTTGATAAGGTCATTTGGATTGAAGAACTACCGATTGAAAATATCAAGGGCTGGATTTTCAAACACACTGTGGTTGAAATTTGTACCGCCATAAAAGGTCCCTATCTGCAATACCTTGCGGATCAAGGGCATGAAAAAATGATGTACATTGACCCTGATATCGCCATATTGAACCCCTTGAGTCCATTAGAGGAGTGGATGGATGACTATGGGATCTTGCTGGCACCGCACTTGTTGGACTA
>DHHD01000040.1 GCA_002403105.1 Anaerolineaceae bacterium UBA4781
TCTGGTTAGTGGCTCACTGGGATATTATTCAGGAATTAAACAGCGTAAAGCTGAAGAAGAAAATCAACGCCTCACACTCGCCACAACCCATTACAAATATGGCATGGAAGCGATGGCAGGTGGAAATTACGAGGTTGCACGCCTTCAATTCGAATATGTGATCCAGATCTATCCCAGTTTTCCGGATATCACAGATAAGTATACTGAGGTGCTAATCAACCTGGCCAAAGCACAGCAAACAACGAACCAACCCACACCCACACCCGCGCGTGATATTCAGGGAGCTCAAGCATTATTCCAACAGGCTCAGACAGATATGACAAACCAGGAATGGTGTTTGGCGGTGGATACGATCAAGAACTTACGTGATGAAGATCATACATACGAAACATTGATCGTGGATGGAATGTTATGGACCTCACTGCGTAATTGTGCAATCAATAAGATCACAACCGAAGGGGATCTAGAGGGAGGGTTGTACTATCTTTCTTTGGCTGGAAAATTCGCACCCCTCGATCATGATGCGGTCAATTATTCCGCGTGGGCAAGACTTTATGCAACCGGCGCAAGTTATTGGGAAGTAGACTGGAGCCAGGTGGTTTATTATTTCAGCCAGACCTATGCTGCCTTTCCTTATTTGCACGATACTTCTGGATGGACTGCGATCGATCGCTATCGGATTGGACTGCGAGAATATGGAAGATATTTAATGGAAATTCAGGAATACTGCAGTGCACAAGAACAACTCCAACTGTCACTCAACATCCAAAATGATGAAGAGACCTCCACTTTGTTGAATGAAGCGACTGTTTACTGCCAGGGTCCTACCGCAGAACCACAGGTTATTACTACAGAAGAACCGACTTCAAGCATCACAGAGGAACCAACAGTTGAAGAAACGCCAACTCCATAATATTAATATTTAGCAGCGACCAGATCATGAACCAAAGCAGCGGTGATCTTCACCGCTGCTATTTTTCCTTCTTCCAGTTCGCCACTCACCATCACCATTCCATCGATCTCCGGCGCATCGCGATATGACCTGCAGACAGAAATTTCATCCCCTACTCCATCTACGATCACATCCATCTTCTTGCCTACGAGTTCCTGATTCTTCTGTGCTGAGATCTCTTCTTGCAGAGCTGCCAGGCGTTGAATGCGCTCCTCTTTTTCTGAAGCAGGCACATCGTCTGAATACTTAAATGCATCCGTGCCCTGTTCGTGAGAATAGGGAAAGATACCCACCCGATCGAACCGCATAGCCTTGATAAAATCCAACAGAACCTGAAACTCTTGTTCCGTTTCACCGGGAAAACCAACGATGAAAGTGGAACGGATCGAAAGATCCGGGATTTGTTCCCGCATAAACTGAATGGACGCAGTCACTTGATCCATATCCGTCGGACGATGCATGCGCTTTAAAATACCCGGATGAGCATGCTGCAGTGGAATATCCAGATAGGGCAATATGCGCGGTTGTTCAGCCATTAAAGTTATCAAATCCTGGCTGATCTCCCCGGGGTAGGTATAGAGCAGCCGTATCCACGGAATCGCAGGAGCGGCGTTGAGAATATCTTTCAGCAAGATCGGCAATCCATCTTTCACCCCCAGGTCATGCCCATAAGCAGTTACATCCTGAGCGATCAAGATCAGTTCTTGAACACCTTCATCCTGCAAAACACATACATCTCGCAAAATATCGGCTTTTTCTCGGCTAACCTGAGTTCCCTTGATCAGAGGAATAGCACAAAATGCACAACCGCGATCACAGCCATCTGCTATTTTTAGATATGCATACCCACCCATATGGGAAGCTCGCAGAATATTTCCATCTTCCATAACCAATTTCGTTTCCACAATGTTGATGATCGGCAGGTTAGCCGCCATTTCTAACTGGCGCACAACAGGCAGAATATCCATCCAGCGGCGCGTACCGATCAGCGCATCCAAACCAGGAACTTCAGCAATGACTGATTCCTTTTCCCGTTGGGTCAGGCAGCCGGCAGCGATCACCTTTTGAGATGATTCTTTTTCATGCATGATCTCTTTTAAAAGATCCAATGCTTCTTGCCGGGCGGGTTGAATAAAACCACAGGTATTCACAATGATGATCCCTGCACCTTGCTGGCTTTTTGCCATTTGATAACCCTGCTTCATAAGCAGTTCTGCCATGGATTGAGAATCAACACTATTCTTGGGGCACCCAAGCGAGTGGATGTAAAATGTTTTTTTCATAAGAATCCAATTATAAAGTGCCTTTTAATAAAATACTCATTCTAAGAATCCATTTCGCTAGTCAGTATGTCATTTCAATATAACAACAAACTTTATCAATCATATTTCACTTGATTCTTACCAGTTTTTATGATATTCTTTTATAGAACAACTATTCTATTGGGAAAACTATGCCATACATACAATATATTTCATCGAACAAGATTGGATTAAAAAATGTTTCTCAAAAATCTCGGCTTACAAAACGCCAGAATCAGTGTTTGCGGTTGGCAGCTACGGGATTGACTGCCAGAGGTATCGCTCTCAGGTTGGGAATTACTGAGAGAATGGTACACACCCATTTACACGGAGCTCGTGTTCGGCTTGAAGCTCACTCTACAGCAGAAGCGGTCTATAACGCTTTAAAACAGGATATTCTGGATTGATCCTTTTTATTCTTCCGGAGTAGCTGTGTTTTGCGGGCTGGCAGTTGGTGTAGTGGTCGGGGTGATAGTCGGGGCCAGCGAAGGGAGAATTGTCGGTGTTATGGTTGGTATGGGAATGCTCAAACCTTCCGCGCTGAAATCAAGATTGATCACTTCTCCCAATTTGCCCAGACTACCCAGATACTCTTGATTGAAATAGGCTTCCAAAGCAGCGCCATTTCCTGTGAGCAGTAGAATACTATTTTGTCCAGAGAATGTATACGCATTGCCAGGGATAATACGTCCTTCAAATTCTACTTCTCCATCGACGGTCACCCGCATCCAAGCACGTTGTTGCGCAACTATATACAATTGAAGTGGCGCCGCATTGGCAGTAGCGATCGGTGTGGCAGGTTCCAGTGCAGCCTGTGTAGCAGCAGGGGTGGTTGCTTCCTGACTGTTTTCAGTTGTTTGCACACTTCCTGTCATTTCCTGTATCACAGTGGGAGTCACTGTGCTTTGCAGTACCTCAGAGATAGAAGGAGCGGTAGTGGGAGCAGCATCATTCTTATTCCCAAAAATCTGAGAAGCGCCCCAGAAAATGAAAACGAATAAACCGATCACCACCAACGACCCAAATACTAGATCAGGAGAGAGTAACTTACGCAGTTTTTCAGGTATGCGCACGCTAATCCGAACAGTTGGTTCCCGGGGAGTCCATTTTTCATGCAGTTTTTCTCGGCGCTGTGCTTCAAGACCATCGGCATACAGGTTCAGAACGGCTTCCTGGTCCATTTCGAGAAAATGAGCATAATTGGCGACCATACCGCGACCCTGTACAGAGGATGGAAGATCCTCGATGCGTCCTTCTTCGATCGCTTGAATAAACATGCGGCGCAAACGGGTAAATTGTTCGACATCTGAAAGAGAAAGTCCCAGTTTTTCTCGCCGCATACGCATCTGCTGTCCTACTTCTTTGAAAATATTCAAAGAAGATCCGGTAACAGCAGATTCTTTATGAGTTTCCTCCTTTACAGGTTTCTCGACCTTTTTCCGTTTTTGATTCTTTTTTGTTGAATCTTCTTGCGGAGCGGTGGTTTTCTTTTTTATTGATTGCCGCACCTTACTGATCAGGCTTTGTAATTTTGCCAAAATATCTAACTGTTTTTTTGGCTGGGGTGCTGGCTGCTTCATTCTGCTTTCCGGAAGAATTTCTTCAGCGTTTTTCTGTTCTTCAGGTTGATCTTTTTGTTCGTTTAATGCAGCAGGTTCTTCCAGCAGGATCAATAACTCTGCCGGATCGATTTCAAGAAACGCAGCATACAACCGTAAAAATCCGCGCGCCTGTGCTCTGGAAGGCAGCAGTTCAGGGCGGTTGTTCTCCAATTCCTGCAAATACTGTAGTCGAATATGCGTCGCTCTGGCAGCATCCTGCAGGGAGACTTCTTTTAGAATTCGTGCATCGTGAAGGATTTGACCAACGGTTTTACTCATCGTTCCTGATTATAACCAGAAATAAAAAACAAAACCGGCCTGTGAGGAATCGCAAGCCGGTTTTGTTTATTTTCGTGCTCTACTCTTTCTCAACATCTTGATTGGGTTCAGTGAAAGAAGGTATTTCGTCAATGGTAGGAAGTTTCATTTTCTCTTTCTTTTCTTCCTTTTCTTTCCCTTTTGACGCTTTTTCAGCTTTTTCGATTTCTTCTTCACTTTCAACCGTGACAGCCACCTCAGGGATCAGATCAAAAGTTAAACGAACTTTGACATGATGAAGACCGACTTCGCGCAATGGTTGTGACTCGATCCAATGACGGTCGATCTTAACACCACTTTTCTCTTCAATGGCATCAGCTATCGCCTGTTGGGTAATGGAACCATATAAATGCCCTGTTTCACCAACTTTTGCAGTAAAAGTAAGTTCAAGCCCCTTGATCTTTTCGGCTACGCCGGCCATCTCTTCATTCAAAGCGACACGTCGTTTTTCAGCAGCTTGTTGAATTTTTTCAACCTGCTGTAACGCTCCCGGGGTTGCCATTACTGCTAGTTTTTGAGGAATTAAAAAATTCCTTCCAAAACCGTTTGCAACCTTTTTAATCTCCCCCGCCCTGCCTAAATTATAAACATCTCGAATTAGTAGTACTTTCATGTGTACAAGCCCTTTCTGTTTTTGAATTAACGCGAAGGGTACAACGCGTTGAACGGACACATTCTATCAGACGGATAGACATTCGTCAATCGAACTTGTGTATTTTTTTTGGTTAGCGAAATGCGAAAAATGGAGCAAAGAAAGGAACTGAAAATAAAGCATGAGGAAATATGTGTTCCATTGTTGGCTGGCTCTTCCTTTTTTCCAGAGAGTTCCCCGCACTGCTCGAGATAATGTGGTTAGTACGACAATAGCTAGAATATTCGATGTAATTATCCATTCCAGTACTTATGGCATAATTAATATAATGTATTTTATTATCAATATTATTCAAGTGTACTATTGTTATTATTCAATATTTTGTTATTATATCTGCATTATATAAATTTTATTTTCAATCATTGGAGGAAGGATGATCGCCAGCATCAAAAGAACATACCACGATTTCCCACAAGCCTTCTGGACTGTAATGCTAGGATTATTTGTTGATAATATCGGTGGTTCCCTGCTCTTTCCATTTCTCGCTTTATACGTAACGCAGAAATTTGGTGTTTCATTAATCGATATCGGTTGGATCCAGGTTGTCAGCACCATGGTTAACGTTGTGGGAACCAGCATAGGCGGCGCACTGGCTGATCGATAGGACGTAAAACGATCGCCCTGATCGGTTTATTCGGCAGCGCTTTGATCACGTTGCCGCTCGGACTCACCAATCGTTGGGAGATGTTCATTCTGTTTCGGCTGCTGGCCTCCTTTATGGGTAATTTCTCAGGCCCGGCTTTCAACGCTTTGCTGGCTGATCTGCTGCCCTCTGAAAAACGGTCACAGGGTTATGCCACTTTGCGCATTATCGGCAATCTATCTGCAGCTATCGGTCCATTTCTAGCCGGATTTTTGATAGGCAATTCTTTCTTACCGCTTTTCATTGTCGATGTCATTTTAAGTGTATCAACCGGAGTCTTGCTGCTTTTTAAAATGCCCGAAACCAAGCCAGAAGAAGTCGAGAAAGCATCCCAACAA
Source organism: Anaerolineaceae bacterium UBA4781 (assembly GCA_002403105.1). GTDB lineage: Bacteria > Chloroflexota > Anaerolineae > Anaerolineales > Anaerolineaceae > UBA4781. The sequence continues at coordinate 5,806 of DHHD01000040.1, forward strand.
ACCCTCAAAGAAACGTTCGGTGGATATGGTGTCGTGCTACGCGATCGCGTTTTCGTCACACTTGTCTTTTTAATCGTATTAACCATGATGGTATATATGAATTACAACACCACACTCTCTGTATACCTCAATCGCATGCATGGGATTTCAGCCAAACAATTTGGATATTTGCTCACATTAAATGCCATGATGGTAGTGATATTTCAATTCAGCGTAAGCCGCGTTACAGCCAAATTCAAACAACCTCATATGATGTTTCTGGGAACCCTGCTCTATGCAGTTGGGTTTGGTATGATCGGATTAGGTACAGATTACTCTTTCTTCATCCTTTCTATGGTGATTGTCACGATCGGAGAGGTGATCAGTGCTCCGCTCTATCAGGCTATGGCTGCCGAATTCGCACCGGTTAATATGCGCGGTCGCTATATGGCTTTTCTCAATATCAGTTATAGTTTCTCTGCTGCTTTTGGCCCACTGATCGCAGGTTACGGATTGGAATCCGGTCACCCACAATGGGTCTGGTACGGTGGTGGAATACTGTGCTTGATCGCAGCCTTTGGGTTTTTGGGCACCAAGATGAAAACTCCAGAGAAAAAATCATCACTTTTAGAAGAAGATCTTGAATCTCTTTAAATAAAATATTATCTGACTACCCCTTTACTGAGGAAGCCCCCTCAAATTGAAGGGGCTTCTGATTTTAATGATCATTCACTCCTGGATCGAGCTAAATTGCCTTTCCTTTAAATTGGCTGAGGTAGAGATGATGATAAAAACCTTTCAAATCCAATAATTCCTGATGTGTTCCCTGTTCCACGATCTCACCATTATTGATCACCACTACTTTATCTGCATCACGGATTGTGCTGAGACGGTGAGCGATAACAAAACTGGTTCGACCTTTCATCAACCGCAGTAAGGATTTTTGAATGCGCGCTTCGGTGCGGGTATCCACACTGCTGGTAGCTTCATCCAGGATCAAGATAGCCGGATCAGCCAGAATGGCGCGCGCAATAGCAATTAACTGGCGCTGCCCCTGACTGAGGTTTCCAGCCCGTTCGGATAGACTGGTTTGGTAACCCTGTGAAAGCTGGCGGATAAAGTGATCTGCATCAGCCATTTCCGCCGCTTTGATACATTCCTCATCCGAGGCATCCAATCGTCCATATCGAATGTTTTCCATAATTGTGTCAGAAAAGAGGAAAGTATCTTGCAATACCATACCAAGTTTTCGGCGCAGATCGGCTTTGCGTACAGTTCGAATATCGTGTCCATCAATACTGATGCTGCCACCCTGGATCTCGTAGAACCGATTCAGTAGATTGATGATGGTTGTTTTTCCAGCCCCGGTTGGACCTACCAGAGCGATGGTTTGTCCGGCTTTGGCTTCAATAGTGGTGTGTTTAATGACCGGCCGTCCAGTGATATAGGAGAAATCCACATCCTTGAAAAGCACATCGCCACGGATCTTTTCCAGAGAGTTCGCATCCGAAGCATCTGGAATTTCAGGTGAATTATCGATGATCTCGAAAACACGTTCGGCTCCCGCCAGGGCAGCTTGAATGGAATTATAGAGGTTTGAAATCTGTCTGAGCGGAGATACAAAATTCTGTCCGTAGTTGATGAATGTGGCGATCATCCCAACACTGACCAGACCCTGCAGCGCCAACCACCCTCCCAGTGCCGCCAGAACAATTACAAATATATTTCCCAATACATTGGTGAGCGGCATCAACAATAAAGCATACGAATTGGCATATACTCCCGCTTTATAAACAGCCTCATTTTGTTTTCGGAAGGCAGCAATGACACTATCATTTCTTTGGAAAGCTTTGATAACCTTCTGCCCGCTGATAGATTCTTCGGCAATGGCATTCAAATCCCCAAGATCCTTTTGCAGGGTGCGAAATCCTTTGCGGGTATATTTAGCCACAAAGCGTGCGAACCAAATCATTATCGGTATTACCAGCAAACTGCCTAAAGCCAACCAATGATTCAACACAAACATTGCAATAATGATCCCACCCATCGAAAGGGTGCTGGCGATGAGCGAGGTAATATTTTGTGAAATCGCTTGATTAATGGCATCAATGTCATTGGTCAGACGGCTCATCAAACCGCCAGTTGAATGTGTATCAAAAAAGCTCATGGATTGGTTTTGCAAATGGGCAAAAAGGTCACGGCGTAAATTTCGTAATGCAAGCTGAGAGACACGCGCCATGATCCAGCTGGCAGCAATATTGAGACCATTGCTGAGAAGGTATGCCACCAGCATCCATACAGCAGTACGTATCAAACCAGCACTATCTTTTCCATCGATAAATTGATCGATCGCCATACCCATTAAATATGGCCCCATCAAGCCCAATACTGTATATAAAACGATCAAAACAATTACCAAACCAATTTGGAGTTTATATTCGTTCAGGTAGGGCAGCAGGCGAGCCATGGAACGGTTCGGATTCTGAGCTTTCTCAATAGGTATTGAGTGGACAGGTCTACGCTGCATGCTTGAACGAACATCAGTGGGTCGATTCATGCTCTGCTCTCTTTTCTGTTAATCATGAAAACCATTCCCTAGTTGAGATTTAAAGATTTCCTGGTATATGTCGCTTGTCTTCATTAATCTGGTATGTGAACCCTCGGCAACCAGGCGACCCTTATCCAAAACAATGATCTTATCGGCATTCAGCACCGTGCTGATGCGTTGAGCAACCATAAAAATGGTAGAGCCCTGCATAAATACTCGCAATGCATCCTGGATGCGGGTTTCTGTTTCCACATCCACTGAACTGGTCGCATCATCCAAAATCAGGATACGTGGATGGGTGAGGATGGCACGTGCAATAGCAATCCGTTGTTTCTGCCCACCTGAGAGGTTAGCGCCGCGTTCTTCTACAAACGCTGCATACCCTTTCGTAAGACTCATGATGAAAGCATGTGCTTGAGAAACTTTTGCGGCTTGAATAATCTCCTCATCCGTAGCGTCTGATTTACCATAGCCAATATTCTCCCGCACCGTACCTGAGAACAAAATGGATTCTTGCGGCACGATGCCGATCTGGCTCAATAATGTTTGTTCTTTGAGGGTCTTTACATTCAGATTTCCGATCGTAACAGCTCCGCTGGTTGGATCATAAAAACGCGGTATCAGGTTGATCAGAGATGATTTCCCTGAACCGGTTGCGCCCAGCACAGCTACAATATGGGCTGGTTCAACCGATAGATTGATGTTCTCCAGCACATCCAGATCACTGTATCCATTGTAATGAAAGGAGACATTTTGAAAATCGATGCTATTTGGCCAGGATTCTGGCATGCTTGCATCATCCACCGGAAATATTATTTCCGGTTCGGCATCCAGCACCTGATTGATCCGTTTGGCAGAGGCCAGCCCATTCGCCCAGGTATTGGAAAGTTGGGTCATCAGAATAAGGGGGGTCATCGTAGTTAGTAAATAGTTGGTAAAAGCAACCACCTGCCCGATCAACATTTCACTCTGAATTGTCTGCAGCCCGCCATACCAGATCACCACCACCATGCCAATATTTACAAATATGGTCAACGCCGGTGACATGACAGACATGAACTGCATCACATGTACCGTGCGCTGTGTCAGATCTTCATTCACTTCATGGAAGCGCTGTGATTCGTGATCAGCGCGTACAAAGGCTTTTACTAAGCGCGCCCCAGCTATATTCTCCTGCAGCACTGTATTTAAGATATCCAGTTTTTCCTGTACCAAACGAAAAAGCGGTTCCATTTTTATGCTGAACCATACGATACAAACCAAAGTGATCAGAAGGATCGGAATGATGGCAATTGCCAGATGCGGATTGGTCATGAACATGAGAATGATGCTACCGATCATCAATAATGGAGCCCGGGCACCAATACGCAGTGAAACCCGCACCAAAAGCTGTGCAGCGCTGACATCACTGGTCAAGCGCACCATTAATTTACCGGTGCTGAAGCGGTCAAGATCGCCATAAGAAAAATGCTGGATCTTGATGAAAATAGCTTCGCGCAGATCACGCGCCACTTTTTCACCCGTCTGCACTGAAAAGATATTGTTCATTATTGCTGCAGCCGTGTTCAGAATAGCAATGCCCAGCATGATGATTGAAGTATGCAGCACCACATCCATCCGATCTTGTTTAATACCATCATCAATGATGGTTCCGATCAAACGCGGGATGGCCAATTCGCACAATACCATCAAGGTCAATGTCACCACGGAAAGCAATGCTAATTTCCAATACGGCTTCACAAATTCCAGAATTTTTCGAATCGTGGTCATAAAAATAAACTTTTCATTAAATTAATAAGCAGGCGGATCAAAGGTTCTTTTTAAAATCTCCAAGGCAGCGATAATGGTTTGCAATTCACTTTCTTCCAGAGAAGCCATTTTTTCAGCCATCCATTTTCGATTCTTGCTAAAAACCGCTTCGAGCAACCTGGTAGTGCTTTCTGTAAGATCCAAGCGCACATAACGGCGGTCCTGTGTATCAGGCAGACGTATCACCAACCCTTTTTCTACCAGTGTTTCCACTGCCTGGCTTATCGCAGGTCGACTGATCTGCTGCTTTTCAGCCAGCTCACCTACCGAATGAATACCATGCCTGATATGACGTAAAATGTGAAATTGGATCAGGGTGAGATTGAAATCTTGAATGGCATTGCAGCGCGCATTCCCGCGCACACGCCCCCATACCGGGGGGACTGTATCCCAAAAGCATTCGATCGTTCGTTGAAGCAGATCATTACTGGTCATCGGTCATCCTTTAGTTAACTTGCTTAATAGTTAACTTACTTAACTATAAACTCTGGTTAGAAATCCGTCAATATTCCTTTCATATCCAGTTAGTTTTTTTACGAAGCAAAGATCCACATAATTATCTTTTTTAAGAAACGCTGGAGCATTTTTTTCGTATATTGGATGAAAGGAATAATCATTATGGAAAAACAAGCTTCAGGCGGAAAGAAATTTGGATATGTAGTATCCATGCTGGTCAATGCTGCACTCATCTATGCTTTTAACAATCTTTTAACTTGGAATATCCCTTACTTACTACCCACCTTTGAAGGGTGTTTATGGGCAATTCGCTTATCTTTAAGTGCAACCATTTTTATAAATTTCATCTATATCTTCTTTGATGAAAATTGGTTTCACCATCTGATGCAGGCAATTCTCAATGTATTCAGTTGGATCTCTATCTATTTTCTTTATACAATTTTCCCATTCACTTTTCCAGCCGACCTTTGGACGCAAATTACGAAGATCGCATTCCTCTTTTTGCTCGTGGTCATCCCTATCGGTACTCTGGTAGAACTGATCCAATTCTTCCGCAAATTGAATCGGAGAGAAGAAAAATAGAACCTCACCGAATGATAGAAAAAGAAGGGGCTGTCTAAAAAGTAGACTTCCCCTTTTTCATCTCCCACTAAATGCCAAACTTTGCATGCTGGAGGGTCTGTTCGCCCCACGGCAGGGCATTTATTATAGATTTTCTCCCACAATTGCTTGTCAAAAAAGAAAAATCCAGACTTTTGGGACAGCCCCTTCTTTTTATTTGAAACAAAACTGGTATAGAGTTAATGGATGATGATATTCTTCTTAAGTTATCTTTAACAAAAACAATTTTGATGAATTTCGTTATAAGATTAAAGAATCATCAGGTTTCATTTCAATCTATACAAAAAGGAGAATTCAAGGATGGAAGACAAGACGAAGAAAAA
>DHHD01000063.1:0-27405 GCA_002403105.1 Anaerolineaceae bacterium UBA4781
GCTACTTCCTCCAATGCTGTTCCTTTGCTCACTCCCACAGGTTGTACTTCCAGCAGGATGGGTAACGAAAAACATGTGCTGATCTCATTTGGAATTTTTTCTTTCAAGATCCTATCCATTTTTTTCAACTTTTGAGAATCTTCATCAATAAATACGATTTTCAGAATATGATCAAGATCGGTCTCTATATCCTCCCACCGTATCACTTCTTTGGATTTGGGGTGGCCATATTTATCAAGTGCATGAGAAAATCTACCGCCTGCCTTGATGGCAGTATCGTTGATCGTATACAGCATCATATCCATCCCCTGCTCTTCTCCCAGTTGTAGAACATGCCTGGTTCGACAAGGTTTAATCTCATGTTGGAAAAGTACTTTCCCATTTCGATACTGTACCAGACTTCCGTTGGCAAATATGAGTGGATCATCTAGCTGCAGCCGATCCACAATATCACGAGTTGCTCCCAGGTTCTTGCCGGTGGCCAGAATGATTTTCTTTCCTTGCGCTTGCAGTTCCCGTATTGTTTTTTCCGTCATGGGCAGAAGCAACTGGTCATCAGACAACAGTGTATGATCGACATCAAAACAGATAAGCCATGGTTGATTGAAATGATGCAATGTCAGTACTCTTCCTTGAAAGGTAATTTTTTATTGGGCGGTCGTTTCGGCTAGCGTTATAGTAACGCTCATCATTTGACTGCCACGGTAGAACTCAACCTCAACTTCTTCTCCGGGTTGGCATAAGAACAATGCATTGAGATAAGTTGTATCTTCGGTGATACTGAAATCACCAAGCCGGGTAATAATATCATTGACCCGCAAACCAGCCTCAGCCGCCGGGCTGCCGGAAATCACTTCCGTAACATACCCGCCCCATTCAACCGGTAAATTATACCTCTCTGCGATACTGGTATTGATGTTTTGTACACCCACTCCCAGGTAGGGACGGGCAAAGTAACCCTTTTCGATGATCTGATTACTGATCAGAGTAACCGTATCTGAAGGAATGGCGAATCCCAACCCTTCAGCAGAGGCGCTGCTGCTGGAACTGCCGCGCACCACCACTGCGTTCACACCGATCACTTCTCCAGCCAGATTTACCAGTGGACCACCTGAATTACCGCTGTTTATTGCAGCATCCGTCTGGATCAGGTTTTCCATATTGTATCCTTCCCCCGTATCGAGAGTGCGCCCTGTAGCGCTGACCACCCCCACAGTAACACTGTTGCGAAATGTGCCAAGCGGAGAGCCGATTGCAATGACAGTCTCTCCCGGCTTTAGATCTTCCGAACTACCCAGCGGAGCAACCGCAGGCATTGCGCCTTCCACTTTCAACACCGCCAGGTCTGCATAGATATCACGGCTCACTATTTCAGCTTCCAGTTCCGTTCCATCGCTTAAAACAACATAGAGAGCGCTGGCATCTTCGATAACATGGTTATTGGTAACAATATAGCCATCTTCTGAAATAATGAATCCGCTTCCACTAACTTGTGAATCAGCGGTTCTACCAAAAAAAGTTTGCGTTCCAGGAATCGTACCCACTACCGTTACTACAGCAGGTTCGATCTCTTCAACCACTCTGGTGATCACTGTATCGATCTCAGAACTGTTGATGCTGATGGAAGTATTTACAATTGGTGTTTCACTGGTATCTACTGTTGGGGTAGGAATCATTTGTTCTGTTGGTTGTGCGTTAAGATTCGCGGTGACCATGCTCCCACCAATATAAGCCCCCACTAAGCCGCTTGCAGCAGCCACGACAATGATTAATAATATTATTCCAACACGATTTGATGGTTGCATTGCCGGATCCACCTTTCAAATTTCGACGATTCTTAGAAACAGTTCCATTATTTATCGAAAACTATCATATCCTAATCTGTTTAATAATCTATAAGACTTTAGTATGATTTTCTTTTTATTAAAATATCCCCTTTTATTAGAGGGGATATCCATTTTTGATAGCTTCTTCTCTGAGCTTAAAACTATGAATTTAATATTTTCTCTAGTTGATCCAATTGAGCTCCATGGACTAATACGATGAGCTCATCGCCCGCTTTTAATTCCAAATCGCCATGCGGAATTAATATATCATCTTTTCTCATCACAGCTAGAATGACGCTATCTTTCGGTAATTTTGCATGCTCCAGATGGCTTCCAACCAGGCTTGAACTGGGAGACAATTTTTCTTCAATGATCGAGAATTTACCACGGCGCAGTTTTAACAAAGTCATCATATCGCCCATAGACATTTCTTCCAGAATAAGGTGCACCATCAGATCCGCCTGGTTGAGCGCAACATCTACACCCATATCTGGTGTGAACATCCAATCATTCTTGGGATTGTTAACCCGTGCGATCGTGCGAGGGACATTGAATTCAAAGCGCGATAGGTTCGTCACTACCAGGTTTGTCTCATCACTGCCGGTCACTGCTGCAACGACCTGCATGGTACGGATGCCGGCTGATTCGAGCACAACCGGATCAGTGCCGCTGCCAAGCATCACATGCTCTGCCCCAAGTTCGCGCTGCAGCCTTTCGAGTTCTTCACGTCGTTGCTCAATAACAATTACCTCATGGTTACCATCTAAAAGATGCGAGGCAAGATAGGTTCCTACTTTTCCACCACCAATGATCAATACTTTCATGGTTTTCCTCCAGCGCTATTTCAACATTTCTTTGACACGATCGGTCATACTCGCCACAACTGCTAGATGAACCACATCACCCATTTCAAGTTGTTGATTCGAGGTTGCGAACATGGTTTTCCCGTTCCTCGTCAAAGAGATTGGATGTGCAACATTTGGGATTTCGAGCTGTGCGATCTTCTTGCCTTCAAATGAAGCGGTCATTTCCACTTCCGTGATAAGCACTTCTCCTGACCCGATGGTCATTACTGTTTTTAAATGGGAGAAAGAAAGTATTTCAGAAATTCTCTCTCCAGCCATTGCAACCGGGGAGATGGTAGGAATACCTAGCCGCCGGTAAATTTCNNTTCGCAATTCTGGCAGCAACCACATTAGCTTCATCGCTGGATGTGACTGCCACCAACGCGTCAGTCATATCAATGCCTGCCTTATTGAGAATATCCCGGTCAAAACCTATTCCAACCACTGTGCTTCCATGGAACGTTTTACCAAGATTTTCAAACGCCAGTATATCTTTATCGATCACAATGACTTCATTGCCGCGTTGATCCATTTCTTGAGCAATATTGGAGCCCAACCTTCCACAACCAATAATTATTAACTTCACTTCGCGCCTCCTTCATACACTCTCTTTGGAGATTTTTTTCTTTTAATCCATTTTCGAATTTCATCCACAATTATTAATGAAGGTATCCAAGCTGATAAGAACAACCAATTTTTCAACGGAAAACTATTTGTTCCAATAAACTTCTGGAAAAATGGAATGTAAACGATCGCAAAAATGACAATGATCTCAGTAAGAATGCCAATCCAAATCATCTTGTTCTTAAAGAGCGGCATTTTCAGGATGGGTGTGCTTTCCGCTCGTTGAGCGAAAAGATTACCGATTTGCGTTGCTACCACCGCAGCAAGTGCCATGGCTGTAGCTGACCGATAAATATCCCCGGAACCAGGCAGATCCATCCACTGACCGGCAAAACCATTTGTCCAGTAATAATAGTAGAAAGCTGCCATCGTTGCAATACTCTGTATTGGGCCAAGTATTAAATAAGCTCTTAGTAATAGTTTGGGGGTAATTACATGCTCATTCAAATTACGCGGTGGTTGCTGCATAGTGCCCGGTTCGGGTGGTTCAGCACCCAGTGCCAATGCCGGAACTATATCAGTTCCTAGATCTACAGCCAGAATATGCATCACATTTAAAGCAAGTGGAATTCTGGCGGCTGAAAATGCATAAAGAATAAAAGGTACAGCTTCAGGTGTATTGCTTGTAAAAATATAGGTAGTGAACTTTTTAATATTGGCATACACCGCGCGACCTTCTTCAACAGCATTGACGATAGACGCAAAATTGTCATCCAGCAGGATCATGGAAGCTGCTTCTTTAGCAACATCACTGCCGGTAATACCCATCGCTACGCCGATATTAGCGCGTTTCAAAGCAGGAGCATCATTCACTCCATCACCGGTAACTGCCACAATATGACCCAGGTCCTGTAAAGCCATCACTACGCGCAATTTATCTTCAGGAGCAACTCTGGCAAATATTACCTCATCTTTAAAAGCAGCCTTTAGCTCATCATCAGTAAGCTTATCCAGTTCAAAACCAGTTATGATGCGGGGATTTGCAGAACTCACAATACCTACCCGTCGGGCAATACTTTCTGCAGTCAACCCATAATCACCTGTGATCATGATAACGCGAATGCCTGCTTGATTACACTTCTGTACAGCAGTGCTGATCTCTGCGCGAGGTGGATCCATCATAGAAACCAGACCTAGAAAAGTCAGGTCGTGTTCCACATCTTCAGCAGTTTGTGAGCTCAGGTCTTTCGGTAATCTGCGGAAAGCAACAGCCAAAACACGCAACCCATCGCGTGCCATCGTATCATTTTTTTCAACAGCCGCTTTCTTCCATTCTTCAGTCAGTGGGAAAACCTCACCAGAAATGGATATCTGTGTACAAAGATCCAGCAGTTCTTTCGGGGCTCCCTTCACATATGCAATACGCGGTCTTTGGTTAAAAGACAAACCATTCACACCTTGTGATTGTTCCAGATGAATGGTAGTCATACGTTTACGTCGTGAATCAAAGGGGATTTCTATAATACGGGGATAGGTACGCAGTTCTTCCTCTTCAGCCAAATCACCTTTAAATGCCGCTACTTTTAAAGCAGCTTCCGTGGGATCACCCAAAATCCGCCAGGCGGTTTCTTCCCCCTGGGGTGAAATTAAACGCGAATTATTACAGAGGAGAATAGCACGTAATATCTCCTGTAAATCCGAAGGCTGTACGATTGGACCAGTTCTATTTTTCCATTGAAAGCTGCCGGCCGGATTGTACCCAATTCCATTAACCTCGATCGTCCCCTCTGAGAAACTGGATTCATGATGAATGGCCTGGGGAATCCAAAGCCGGCGCACAGTCATTTCGTTTTGAGTTAGGGTGCCAGTTTTATCGGTACAAATGACTGTTGTGCAGCCAAGTGTTTCCACTGCAGATAGTTTTTTGACCAACGCATGTCGTTTCGCCATCCGCTGTGTGCCCATTGCCAGAGCCAAAGTTACCGTTGGTAGCAAACCTTCTGGCACAAACGCAACGATCATTCCAAGACCAAAAATAAAACTTTCAACCAGGTTGATTTTCGCCAACAAGAAAGCCAGGACAAAAAAGACAAATCCAACCAGAATGGCAATGAAAGTAACTGTCTTTGTTATGGATTTCATCTCTATCTGTAATGGGCTGAGCTCTTCTTTCATGGTTTGGGTAAGGTGGGCGATCTTACCAAATTCAGTTTCCATTCCGGTGGCATATACGATTCCTTTTGCCGTTCCGGCAGAAACACTGGTACCTGCAAAAACCAGGTTGGGTTGTTCTGTCAATGAAATATCAAGCATAGTTGATTGATCCGCATTTTTTCCCACCGGACGTGATTCTCCAGTTAGAGTTGATTGCTCAACCCGGAAAGCCGCTTGCTCCACCAACCTGCAATCAGCCGAAATTTTTTCGCCCTCAGCGAACAATACCACATCCCCTGGGATCAGTTCTTCCGCCAGGATCTTTTCCTCTTGCCCTTCACGTAAAACCCGCGTATACGTGGGCAGCAATTTGCGCAGTTCTTCAGAAGCTTTTTCAGCACGAAATTCTTGCCAAAAACTAAAAGCTCCGTTGATAACGTTGACCATCCACACCGCAATTGCTAATTGCGGCATACGAGCTATGAATGCCGCAACTCCTCCAGCCCATAATAGAATTGCCATTAAATGGGTAAAATTAGCCAGGAACTTTACAAAAAGGGATGTTTTCTTTTCACTTTGAAGCAGGTTGAGGCCAAATTCTTTCTGGCGGGAGAGCACTTCCTGTTTTGCTAACCCAAAAGGAGAAGAATTTAGAAGAGCATAAACATCCTTTTCAGAGGCAGCAACAAGCTTAGTTCGATCAATATTAAACGCGTTCACTTCTTCCTTATTATTATATGTTATGAAAATTGGATTATTGTTTTGCAGAAGGGTGAAATGATACTACGGATTCGCAAAATATCAAGGCGGATCAGATTACAGCCCCCAACCTGACCTTTTGTGTAATACTCTCCAAACCTGAATGGTGCAAACCATTATACGAAATCGATTACTGGGGATAATTATCAACTCTGGTTGCTCATTCCGTATTATTGTGATTAGAGCTTGTTTCATCGATCGCAAAATCTACGATCTTTTTTAAGCGTTTATAATGGGTTCCTCGCCAGTAAATCCGCTCACAATCCTCACAGCAAGAAAATTCATGGAAATGCTCGCGAGTTCCAGGCAGTAAGTGTTTTGAAATTGTTTCTTTTTCAACAGGTTGCAGAAAACCATTACAACCCGTACAACGCGTGAAAGGCTTAATTTGCTTTTGTAGCTGAAATCTTTTGATCACTTCAACGAGCTGTTCTCTTGAATCGAGAGTTCTTACCAAATATCCATGTTCAATTTGATTTCGTTTCAATAATCCACGATCTCGTGTCAGGCAAATGCGTTTATCTTTTTCTGAAATTTCTGCCAGTTCATCGTCAGAAAAATCATTTCGGTAGAAAACATTAAAACCAAGCAAGCGCAAATAAACAGCCAATCGACCCAGATGACAATCCAGCACAAATTTTGTCTCCCGTAGCGAACCAGGTCGAAGGTTAGTCACTTCTGAAATATCAATGGTTTCAAAGATCGGATAGACACTAACCCGGTCGCCATCACTGAATGGTGTTGAGAAATTCACTGAAATACCATTCACAAGGATGAGATCCACCTCAGTATGGGGTACACCGCATGACTCGATGAGATGTTTGACCGTCTGCCCGGCAAGAAAAGAAATCGCAAAACTTGTATATTTCCGTTTGGGTTGTAAAAAATCATTTAATTCCGCATAAAAGCGAAACGTAGCACTGTTCATCGATTTTTATTTCTTTCAATGAAATTATTATACGGTGAACGAACCAGGCTAAATGAAAAGATCTTTAGAGACTTTAATTATGCTATTGAGGAAAACAAAAGAAAATCATTCCATAACCATTTTTTGATGATTTCTGTTTTTTTAAGTGATCGGTTATGACCTGCTGCGGATCAAATCAAGCAGTGCTAATGCTGCACTTTTCGGTCCTTCTTGTTCTTGCCCTGGAATACCCAACATGGTGCGAAGTTGGCCAATATATAGACCGTTGGTAAAAAAAGCCTTGAAATAACGTTCAGCGATTTCTTCATGTAAGCATTGATACTGTACCGGTCCAAATATATTGGCAAAATAGTTTTCAACAACACCCGTGGAGGTGGTGGTACCTTTGCTCATTACCGCTCCACGCTTAAATACTTTTAAAGCATCAGCAGGGATATTGAATTGTTCGATAGCAAGATGCTCAGTATCAACCGCTTCATAATTGTTTGCATATAAGATCGCATCCACAGAAATTCCCTCAACCAGGTATTCATAACGGGTGACTGGTAGAACCACCCGTGCATTTACCTGATCCGGGTTCATGATAATGGTGCGATCCATTTGACCAAATGCATAACCAGCTTGCAGATCATCCAAACGTACAAAAGCACCCATTTCCGTTCCATATCCGGCGATCCTGCCATCTGGTTGGAGAGAAAATGAACCCATATCATCTGCCACAATTAATATTTCTTGAATATCATCAGATTGAAGACGGCGCAGTGCTTCGATGGTTTCTGATTTTCCAGCGCCGGAATCACCCATAATGACCAAAGTAAAAGGATCACCATTTTTCAGGGTTACACGAATCATAGCACCATGGAATGGCAGCAGTCCGGAACGCATGCGTTTGATATTATGCAAGGTAAGGATCATCTTTTTTAGATATCCAAAATACCCAAATTCATCCTTGTTGGGAATTGAACCGATCAGATAATTATTTTCTACGTCTTCATAGAAAAGGGTTTCGTTCCCATTCACCTGCAATGCAAATTCAGGTGGTGCTCCATAAATGAAGACCGCATCCGGTTGGCGTTTTAGATCTTCCTCATCTGCTAACTCAAAAAGGTTGCAGAGTGAAAAACCCAGCTCAAACAGATCCAATGAAAAATAGACCATGATCAACAACTCACCAACCTTGGCTGGATAACACAACCATTCGTTGGGCTGCAAGTTCAAATTCACCAGTGGATTTATATCCACCCTCTCAAATTGTCCGGTTCGTTTATTCATGGGTGTTTTAAAGATCATGGGAGGGTAGATCAAAGCCTGGCGAATGATAAACACATCCTGCAGTACATCATAGATTCCAGCAGGATAATTAATGTGGTATGGCAGTGCAATTGCTCCAATCTCTGCTCCTGCACTCACCTGGCGATAGATCTTGGGATGATTGCCAGTGATGTTTTCCTGAATAGTTCTATAGGTTGAACGTACAATATGCATGAGGCTTTCAACCAGATCATTAAAGGTTCGGTATGGCTTTTGATCAAACCGGTCAAATACTGAATCACAAATAATGAGCCGATGAAGAGAGCGCCAATAATTGTATAACTGCTCAACAAACTCATTGAGCAAAAAGGGATTCTTGAGAAAAGAGGTTGAACCTTCAACAATTTTTTCAACTTGTTCAGCAGGTAGACGTGAAAGATAGAACAGAACCTCGATCAAAGTTTCTAATGATTGGCGATTAATCACTGAATCCGGGAATATCTTCAAAAATGGTGATTGATGCTGTTTCAAGCTTTCCAGAAAACGCCAGAGCACTTTTGCAAATAATTCACTTTTGATCAACTCTTCTGAATTATTACAAACACGATTCCTCACACGAAGAACAATTTTATCGTCGTAAAAGTGAAATGACCCGTTCTGCATCTTTTTCTCCACTGTCCTATTATGTGAGACATTGTCCTATTATTGAATGGTGTATTATAGTGAATTAATCAGCATCAGTCAATGATCCATTTGCATTATCTAATGGGTCAATATCTGTGAAAGGAATTGCTTGGTTCGATCACAGGCAGGATGTTCAAAGAACACTTCTGGAGCTGCACGTTCGACGATCTTACCCAAATCCATAAAGATGACCTCATCCGCCGCTGCTTTAGCAAAACCCATTTCGTGCGTGACGATTACCATGGTCATGCCTTCTTTAACCAGCAACTGCATGACATCCAAAACCTCTTTGATCATTTCAGGATCCAGGGCGCTGGTTGGTTCATCAAAAAGCATTACTTTGGGTTCCATCGCCAAAGCCCGCGCGATCGCAACACGCTGCTGCTGCCCACCTGATAGTTCGGATGGATAATAATCAGCCTTATCAGCGATGCCTACCTTCATAAGCTGCTGCAAAGCGATCTTTTTGGCATCTTCCTTCTTCATTTTTTTCACAATGCGCAAAGCAAGTGTGATATTCTCGGTAACCGTCAGGTGCCCATAGAGATTGAAGTTTTGGAAGACCATGCCGATATCGGAGCGGATGGTATTAATGCGATATTGGTTTTCAGATAAAGGTACCCCATCTACCAATACCTCCCCTTCTGTGGGACGTTCAAGCCAGTTCATGGTGCGCAGCAGAGTGGATTTTCCTGAACCACTGGGACCAATGATCACCAGGACCTGTTTGGGAAATACTTGAAGGCTAACTCCATTCACTGCTTCCACAACTCCAAAACTCTTGGAAAGGTTTTTTACTTCGATCATGGGAACATTATTTTCGTTCATTTCCTAATTTCCTTTCGATCAACTTCATAATAAGTGAAAGAATCAGGGTAAGGGTTAGATACAAGACGCATAGAATTGAATATGCCTGCGCAAATTTAAAAGAATGGCCAGCATATAACCGTGCAATCTGCGTGATATCGCGGACAGCCAAAATGGAAACAAGCGAGGAATCTTTCAGCATTGAGATAAGATCATTCCCCAGCGCAGGAAGAACGTTGCGGATCGCTTGCGGTAGAATGACGCAGCGCATTGCTTGCCAGTGGCTCATTCCTTGCGAACGGGCTGCTTCCATTTGGCCTTTATTGATGGATTGAATCCCGGCGCGGAAGATCTCTGCTGAGAAAGCTCCATATGTAACTGCTAATGAAATGATCGCGCGAACATTATTAGGAACTGAACGGATCTCAATAGCCGTTAGTTTTTCCCCAATCCCTGAAATGCCTGCATCCATAAAAAAATCACCAATTATGTTGAGCAGTGTGATAAAACCAGGGATTAATACCAACGCAATAAAAAAAATAAGAACCAAAAGTGGAACACCCCGAATGATTTCCACATAAATAGTTGAGATATTTCTCCAGACGATACTCTCCGAAACTCGCCCTAACCCTACCAGCAGCCCAACCAGTGTCGCAATACAATACGCAATAATGGTAGTTGAAATCGTCACACCCAGACCGGCACGGATAATATTGAATGCATCTTTAAAATCAGGATTGATCTGGATCATCAAGAATGTAATCAAGATCACCAGGCCTATCGTTACCATCCACCATGGAAAATCTTTTTTCGTCAACTGCATATCATCAATAGATTGCAAACCGTTTTTATTTTTTTGTGTTGCCAATCGGTCATTCACAGCCATCAGCCGCTCCCATCTATTTTTTCCGTCAGATCAGTTTTAAGCAACTGACCTGACGGATTCTTTTTTTATTTCAATTTTTATTGAATATCATCGTATGTAAGCGTGAAATCTGGACCAAAATATTTCAGATTGATTTCTTCAAGCAATCCATTATCTTTGAGAGCTTGAATAGCCAAATTAACTGGTTCTATCAGATCGCTGCCTTTTTGGAAGGGGAATGCCAGTTGATCGCTTGAAATGGATGGGCCAATTAACTCCAGGCTTTCTGCATTGGTACCCATATAACCCAAGCCGGCTACTTCGTCAATGAGAACCGCATCAATATCTCCTGCGATCAAAGCTTGAACAGCAAAGGGGAATTGTTCAAAAGCTTGAATACGATCTTCAGGTAAATAGTTCTTAGCTGTTTCATAGTTAGATGTCTGTGCTTGTGTACCAAGGATAAGATCCGTGTTCGTCACGATATCTTCTATGCTGGCGAAACGATCTTCACCCTGACGTACCAGCAAGCGCTGTTCTACGTTGACATATCCATCAGAAAAATCGACCTGCTCAAGACGTTCTGGAAGGATGGTAATTCCATCACCTGCTGTATCAACCAACCCATCCTGCACAGATTGAACCATAACCTCCCAGGCTGATTCAACAAAAACTGGTTTGCAATGCAGCAATTCACAAATAGCAGGCCAAACTTCATAATCCCAACCACCAGCTTCGCCTGTTTCAGAGGAAATGTAGTTGAATGGCAAATATGCATTTTCAACAGCAATGGTGATTTCCTGACAGTCCAGGTCGACCAGTGCATTTTCTGCGGTTCCCAGACATTCGTAAACCTGATTTTCCATCCCGCTTTTTACTTCTTCACCGGAACTCTCCTCCGCTTCTCCAGATGAACAAGACACTAACATCAAAGCAGTGATGATCGCAATAATCAAAACAAAATTAATTTTTTTCATTTCTTTCTCCTTTGGTATTTTTACGCAATTTTTATAATAGCCTGTACCTCTCTCCGGGACACCTCCTATGAGCTGATAACAAAAGAGGCTTTCCTTTTTGGAAAGCCTCTCTTCTTCAGCACTTTATTTCAACACCAATCCACAACGAGAATAGCTCCTCCAATTAGGGAGTCGTAGAATGTATTCGGTCGTTTTTCATGGTTTCGGTGTTGCATATTGGGCGCAAATATACTAAAGATAAAAGAATTTGTCAAGGTTCATTATTAATGTCACTTGGTTAATATGACATTTGTTATTGCGATAATTGAATCATTCGTTTCATAAAATGATCAACAAAATCCTGTGCACACACTTCAAGAGCAGCATATCCATTAGCTGATTTGTGATCGTAATTATAAAAATCTGCGAAAGTTTTTCCCATACTCACCCCAGCATTGGTATCTACATCAATCACCAGGTGAGAAACTTTCATCAAATCTTTCTGAAAAAGAGCAGCCAGCGCTAATGGATCGTTTAACGCACATCCCATCACTTCTTGAGATTCTGATAAATACTCCATGACATAGCGTGAGGCTTTAATAATGAAATCACTGATTGGCGTTTTCAGTTCTGCTAACTTTTGAAGGTCTTTTTCCGTCATAAGCGTCTGATAGGTAACATCCAGAGGTACAAGAGTAAAGGGGACGCCAGAATGAAAAACGATAGAAGCAGCATGCGGATCGCAATAAATATTGAATTCAGCCTGTGGGGTCATATTGCCGCAATGGTTAATGGCGCCCCCCATAATGTAAATATGTTTCACTGCTTGAACGATCTGTGGATAAAGACGAATTGCCATTGCGATGTTGGTGAGTGGCCCGATGGCAACAATATTGATCTCTCCAGAATTCTGCAGAACGATATCTCGGATCAATTCCACTGCATGCTTTTCTACTGGTTTTGTTTCCGGAGCGGGTAGTTCGGCATATCCCAATCCATTTTTTCCATGAGTGACTTCAGCGTTGATCACTGGCAGCAATAGAGGTTTATCCATCCCCTTTGCTACCGGGATTTGGGTAGTTTTTGCTAATTCTAGCACGCTGAGTGCATTGATCACTCCCTGTTCCATTGGACAGTTGCCGTTGACAACGGTGATGGCTTCCATTTTTACTTCAGGAGATGCCAGTGCGTAAAGAATCGTTAAAGCATCATCGATTCCTGGGTCGGTATCCAAAATAAATCGTTCAGTTTTCATTCTTTCTCCATAAAAAAGCCCCACAAGAAAGGAGGAGAGAAAAATCTTGTAGGGCTCTTTCCAAAAATAAGAGACTTCGTACTTATCGAGATTCTTTCAAATAGGGGTTGCCAATATCCGCCGGACCACCACTTTTCTTGATAAAACCTGCGAGAGCCAGCAGAGTTAAGAGGTATGGTAGAGCCATGAATAGTTCGCGGGGCATCATCGTATCAGGAATTACCGTCTGCAGTGTCTTTTGAAGGGCATCCATGAACCCAAAGAAGATACATGCCAGGAATACACCGCCAGGTCTCACACCACCGAAAATCACAGCCGAGAGTGCGATAAAACCACGCCCAGCAACCATATTTTCAGAAAACAGTGAAGTTTGAGAAATGGAGAGATAAGCGCCGCCAATTCCAGCCAAAAATGATCCACACAGTGTTGCAACATAGCGAATTTTTACCGGATTCTTCCCAACCACAGCGAGAGCCTTTGGATTCTCTCCCGCTGCCCGTAACCACGATCCCCAGGGTGTTTTATAGAAAACTATTTGCAGGAATACGGGAATGAGTAAGACTGGAATTGCAATGATGGGTTGATCGTTGAAGATAGGGTCCAACACAGGAACATTTTCAAGGAATGTCATATGGAGTGAGGGTAAGGTATTCACCATGGGTGAGTTGCCGCCATGTTCAAAAATGATCTGTAGTAGATAACCAGAAAGACCAACACATAATAAGTAGATCGCCAGACCGGTGATAGATTGATTGCTGCGCAGTGAAATGGCAATGAATGAGAAAAGCAATCCGACCAGCATTCCTACTAAGCCCGCTGCCAACAATCCAAGCCAGGGGCTGCCGGTAAAATAAGACCCTAAAGCAGCCGCCAGTGCGCCCATTAGCATAGTACCTTCTACACCGATATTCAATACACCTGAACGTTCTGTGATCATTTCGCCCATGCCGGCCAATAAAATGGAGATGCTTACACGAATAGTTGAAGCAAGCAAGGTTACAGTGAAAATTGATTGTAAAGTGTCCGACCAGTTCATTGTGATATCTCCTTTTCAGCCTCATAGGTATCTTTTCCGCGGAAAATTCTGGCATACCAACCCCCCAGAATATCTTTTGCCGCTACGCATAGCACCACAATACCATTGATGAGGGTTGTTAACTGACGTGGGATTCCGGAATATACAGACATTTCTAAGATACCTGTTTTCAAAGCGCCAAATAATGTTGCAGAAATGATCACACCAAAGGGATTCAATAGACCAACCAGAGCAACGGTGATGGAATCATAACCATATCCCGGGGAGAACTGATCCAGGAAACGGTAATGCACACCAGCCACTTCCACTGCTCCGGCTAAACCAGCCATGGCACCGCTCAGGAAGAACGCGAAGTTCATTCTTTTTTCAACAGGGATACCATGGAAGCGAGCTGCTGTCTTGTTATACCCCACTGCCCGCATCTCGTAACCAAGCGAGGTTTTGTACAGTAAGAAATAAGCAAAGATAACAACCAGGATCATGACAAACACACCAGCGTGCAGTTGTGTACCTTCAATGAGGATGGGCAACCTGGCAGTATCTTCAATGAATGGGGTAGCCGGTACCACACCTACAATGGGGATGACCTTTAATACCAGAAAATGAGTGAAATAGGTTGCCGGATAGTTGAGCATAATGGTGCTCAAAATTTCATTCACTCCACGTTTTGTCTTTAACCAAGCAGGGACCAATCCATATAAACCACCCGCCAAAGCACCTGCCAGAAGCATTAAGGGGAGATGAATATAGAATGGCAATTTTACAATATATCCAACTACGGCCGAAGCCATGGCGCCAAGCAGTAATTGTCCTTCAATACCTACGTTGAATACCGCGCATTGCGCACCAATCAAAAATGCAATTCCAGCGATCGTCAGCGGAATAACTCTGGAAATTGTATCAGAAGTGTTAACTACATTTCCAAAGGCGCCTCGCACAAAATAATAGACAGCATTAAATGGATTGCGGCCAGTTGCTGCGAGGATAAAACCAACCACAATAAAAGCCAGTGCAACTGCGATGATCGTGATGAACACCGGCTGTCGTTTTAAAAAGAATTTACGAATTGTATGCATTGTTAGTCCCTTTCGCTTATGCGGGAATATGTTCGTACGAACCACCCAACATCATCAGACCGAGGTCTTCAGGGGTAACATCATCTTTATTCACAATTGCTACGATAGTACCCTTATAGATGACGGCAATACGTGTTGACAGCAACATAATTTCATCTAGCGATAGAGAAAAGAGCAGTACAGCTTTTCCGGAATCGCGTTGTTTGATAAGCTGTTCATGCACAAAATCTGTTGCAGCAATATCCAAGCCACGCGTTGGTTGAGCAGCGATGATCGTATCGGGTGCATGGAAGATTTCACGCGCCACAATGATTTTTTGCTGGTTTCCACCTGAAAGCAAACGTGCTTTATGTGTGATATTGGGTGTGCGTATATCAAATGTTTTAACAAGGCTATCTGCATTTTCATGTACTGCATTCCAATTGATTATTTTCCCATTTGAAAAAGGGGGTATTCGCTGCAAGCCTAAGAAAAGGTTTTCTTCAACGCTGAAATCTTCTACTAATCCTTCTTGAAGCCGGTCTTCCGGAATCACTCCAATGCCAGCGGAACGCATTTTTTTCACAGATAAATGAGTGATTTCGTTATCGCGCAGCTTTATCTTCCCCTTTGATACTGGCTGCAAGCCGATCAAAGCTTTCACCAATTCGGTTTGTCCATTTCCATCCACACCAGCTACGCCCAAAACTTCGCCGGAACGGACATCAAATGAGATATCCGTTAAAACCGGATGATGATATTCATTCACCGCTGATAGATTATCTACTTTGAGAATTATTTCGCCGATTTTTTTTGATTTTGGGGCAGGTTTTAAGAATACGTCGCGCCCTATCATCAAGCGCGCCAGTTGAACTTCATTCGTTTTAGATTTCTTTACCGTATCCACAACTTTTCCATCGCGCAGAACGGTAATATTATCGGAGATTTGTATGATTTCTTTTAGTTTATGAGAAATGAAAAGAATTGTTTTCCCATCTTTTCGCAATCGCTCAATAATACGGAATAGATCTTCCGATTCTTGAGGGGTTAGAAGCGCAGTTGGTTCATCGAGGATCAGGATATTAGCATTACGGTAAAGTGCCTTTAAAATTTCAACTCTCTGTCTGATACCAACAGAGATATCTGCAACCATGGATTTTGGTTTTACTGCCAGACCATATTTATCTGATAGTTCAAGAGTAGAATCATTGATCTTTTTCAGATCCAGAAATAGTTTCCCCTTAATTGGTTCTTCGCCAAGCATGACATTCTCTGCAACGGTCATAGCGGAAATAAGTTTAAAATGCTGATGGATCATCCCAATACCTAGTCGAATCGCATCTGAGGGACTTTCAATGCTAACCTTTGTTCCGTCAATGAGAATTTCACCTGAGGTCTGCTTATATAATCCATAAAGAATATTCATCAAGGTTGTTTTTCCGGCGCCATTTTCACCAACAATACTGTGCACGGTTCCCTTTTCAACCTGTAAATTCACATGGTCATTTGCGAGCACGTTACCGAAATGCTTACATATATCTTTCAGCTCAAGGATGTAGGCCATTATTCCTCCAGAAACTGGTAATGTTGTAAGATGGGAGAGTAAAATCTCCCATCTTACTTGTTTCAATTATTTATTCAGGAAGCACGAATGCATTGGCTTCTTCAACGGTTGTTGGAACAACAATTTCGCCGTTGATGATGCGTGCTGCGAGTGCGTCTACGGTTGTCAACAGATCGGCAGGAACAGCATCCTTGGTATATTCCATGGGGCTGTAGCCAACACCACCAGCTGCTAAATCATAGGTGGTGATACCGGTTACGAAGTTGCCTTCATAAGCGCCCTTGATGGAATTAAATACTGCAACTTCCACGTGTTTGAGCATGGAAGTCAATACTGAACCTGGGGCAATACCATCTTGATTGGTGTCGACACCGATCGCATAGAAGCCGTTATCTTTCGCAGCTTCGATGGTACCCAAACCACAGGAACCAGCAGCAGCATATACGACATCTGCACCCTGGCCATATTGGGTCAGAGTAAGTTCTTTACCGGCAGCAACATCGGTGAAGTTACCAGTGTAGCCAGAAAGTACTACGATTTCAGGATTGATCGCGCGAGCGCCAGCGATGTAACCAGCTTCGAATTTCTCGATCAGGGCTGATTCCATTCCACCGATGAAACCGATGGTGCCAGATTGGCTCATACCAGCGGCGATAGCGCCAACCAGGAAGGAACCTTGCTCTTCAGCAAAGACCAAAGAAGCAACATTGGGTTCATCTACAACACTATCAACAATGATGAACTTGGTGTCAGGATATTGAGGAGCAACAGCGGCGATAGCATCGGTGAATAAATAACCAACACCAACGACCACATCATACCCTTCACTTGCCATCTTGATCAAGTTTGGTTCCAGGTCAGCTAGTTCTTTTGCTTCGAGTAAAGTTACTTCAGCGCCCAATTCGGTTTCGGCCTGTTTTACGGCGTCCCAACCGAGATCAGAGAAACCCTTTACTTCTTCACTGGCAGCTAAGCCACCGAGATCGGTAAGCATAGCAACTTTAAATGTATCTCCCTCAGCAGCTTCTTCGGCTGGTGCAGCTTCTTCAGCAGCAGGTTCTTTGGGTGCGCAAGCGGTTAATGCTAAGGTCGCAACCAATACGAGAGAGAGTACGAAAAACAGTTTTTTATTCATTATTCTTCTCCTTAAATTTTGTAAAACTTTTTTAACTCTAATCACTTTCTTTCAAAGAATATAGTACCTACCACCTCCTTCTGCGCAATTATATTCTGGCTTCTCATTTTCTGTTGAAATTACTTTGCCAATAAATGATCAGCTTTTCGCATCAGCGCTAAAATATCAGCAACGATCTTTTCTTCATCCAAATGAAGAAGTTCCCGTTGCCACATGAGCGGTTTCCCATCCACGAAGACAGAAAGAACATCCGTCCCGGTAGCTGAGAAGATCAGGTTTGACATCAAGCGACGTTCATCGATCAGGTGTGGTGCCGGGTATTGAATCACTGTGAGGTCAGCTTTAAACCCGGGCTTTATTTCACCGACTTTTGTATTGAACCCGATCGATTTTCGTCCATTGATGGTCATCATTTCGTATACCTTTTCAGCAGGGAACATATCAGCTTCCATGTTGCGTACTTTTCCCAGCAATGAAACTAATCTTGCTTCTTGCAGCATATCATACGTTCCGCTGCTGGCTTCTCCATCACACCCAATGGCAATATTCACCCCCAGTTTGTAAAGATCAGGCATGGGGGGCATACCATCGGTGATCTTGGTATTGGTGGATGGGCAGGTGACAACGCTGCAATCATAGTCAGCGATCAATTGTTTGTCATGCTCTGTTAACCAAATATCATGCACAAGTTGACAATCAGGACCAAGTAGCCCAAATCGTTCCAATGCTTCAACTTCGCTGCAGTTGAAGCGTTCATATGCGTTTTGTGTTTCCGTTTCTCCTTCACTGCAGTGGGTATGAATACCCACCCCCAATTCATTCGCCAGATCGCGTGACCCGCGTATCAATTCTTCTGTGCAAGCAGGCAACCCAACCGGGCTAACACGAACGGTAATACGCCCTCCATAGGTACCATGCCACTTTTTATGCATATTCCGCATCAGATCAATGACCTGGCTGGTAGTCATATCAGGAGCAGGATTTTCACCTTCCTGGAAATCGCCAATAGCTGTGCAAACATCTGCTCTCAGACCACTATCCGCGATAGCTTGAATGCATGCATCCAAATGCGGTCCGGCGGTTGCCATTTCAGCCACGGTTGTGGTGCCCGATTTCAAAGCTTCTATGCAACCCAGAAAAGTAGCTTTGTAAGCTTCCTCTTCTGTAAGACGGTCAAAATTTGTGCTCATCGCAACCAGCCACTGGGTCAGGTGCAAATTATCATAGATTCCACGCCCAAAAGACTGAGCCAGATGGGTATGACAATCGAGGAAACCAGGAACGATCAGATTGCCTTTGAGGTCATAGACGATCATATCAGGGAGCAGCTCTTCCATTGGGTTTTCGCTGACATTGATGATCTCATCATCCTCGATCAGAATATGGATCGGTTTCACCTCATATTTCGGAGGATAAAAACTGATTCCGTTTTTCAATAATGTTTTCATTGTTACCTCATGCATTTTCTAAATTACTTTTATTAACATTGTTCAATTTCAATAAACTATCATTTATTTATCCAAACCACGTTCAGCCAGCAGTTTTGCAGCTTCGATGCCAGCCTTGACCATCTTCACAATATTGCTATCCCAATCACAATCATCTGCATTAGGGGTATAGATAGGATTTCCACAGGTAAGAATAGTACCGGCGCGAATTCCCTGCATTCCCGATATCACAAAAATAGCTGACGATTCATTTTCCAGCGCCAAGATACCCATATCGATCCATGGCTGTAAACGCGCCAGATAATCGCCGCGTGCTTGTGGAGATTCAAGATAATAAGCATCATGCGTACGTACGATACCCAAATGATAGGGCATCTTCAATTTTTCACATGCATCGATCAATGCACGTACAATGCGATAATCAGCCACAGCAGGATATTCCATATTAATGAATTCCTCGCTGGTATGTTCCCCACGTACTGCACCGGTGGCAATAATAAATTCACCGGGTTTTATGTATGGTTGGATGACTCCGCATGTTCCGATGCGGATAATATTTTTCGCACCAATGCGAATCAATTCTTCAACACCAATGGCAGTTGGAGGGCAACCCAAACCAGTGCTGGTACAGCTGACCGGAACGCCATCTTTTTTACCAGTGTAAGTAATATATTCCCGTTTCTCAGTAATTTTTTTTCCTTCATCCATCAAACTGGCAAATACATCCACTCGTTGTGGTTCCCCCGGGATTAAAACGGTGGGAGCAATATCACCTTTTTGCATATCAATATGGTGTTGTTTTTCTGAATGTACATCTTGACTAGACATCAAAGACTCCTTTATGCGTCTCGCTTCAGTTTTGGATTCTTAACAAAGAAAGACATTCCCAAAAAACCGACCATTCCAACCAAACCAGATAACCAGAACACACCCGTATAGCCAAATGCTCCAACCAGGGCTCCACCGATAAACGGCATCACACCCGATAAGGGAGAAAGTGCGATCTGACTGGCAGCCGTATAAGCAGGTATCTGGTCTGCCGGACTAAATTCATAAATTGTATTGAAGTTCGTGATCTGAAATCCACTGACCATGATGCCCGCCAGAATAAACACGGCATAAAATGCAGTCAATGTACTCAGGTTAGCCGCCATGATTGCAGCCGCGATTCCCATCAATGCAGAAATTTTTACCACATTGATGAACCCTTTTTTATCTCCCAGCCAGCCCCACAACGGATTCACTGCTGTTTCTGCCAGCGACATGATGGTAGTAAAGATTCCGATCTGAGCCGCAGTGATATTTCCTTTTTGCAGAGCAGCAATCGTATAGTAAGAAGTTCCGATTTCCAAAATGACCATCAAACCACGAAAAACAAGGTAGGTGGAAAAATTTTTATTTTTTAATGGTTTATTATGAGTTTCAGATTTTTCTTGTGTTGCATCAGCTTGCGGTGGCACTGCTTCGCGCCAGGAGAGGATCGCGCCGAACGAGATCATGGATGCCAGGAAGCTGATTCCAAAAATTACCTGGATCGCTTGCTGGTAGGGGTAAGAACCAAGCAAATAGGTCAGTAAGGCTCCCATCCCAATTCCAAGCAATCCGCCTAGAAAATTGGATATACCAAAGAGCATTCCTTTCTTTCGGGGAATTGCTTTACCCATAAAATCAATCCAGGCAGGCACATAAAAACCGCTGGCTGCGTTTTGCAAGATCAACATGGCAAAGAAAATGATCAGGGTTAATGTACTGGATAATCCCAATAAAGGTTGAATGATGGAAAGGAATAGAAAACCGAGAATACCAAAGCGTTGTAAAAATGCGGCGACCACCAGGTATTTTTTTCTTTCTTTTTTCCCTGCAAGAAAACGTGCCATGAACGGTTGGGGGAGTGTATTACCCAGAATATAGATCGCAGGTACAAATCCGATCAGAATGCTCGAATTGGTGAATTGTTGCACGTAGTAGGGCAGAACAGTATATGGCGACAGACCCATGAAAATAAAGAAAAACATCATATTGTCCAGAGCCATCCAGAAGAAATTCCAACGATAATTCTTCTCGACCTGTCCTTGATATTGAGCTAGAGTTTGTTCCATGAAAGCGACCTGCTTATCCTAACCGAACTTTTTCTTGAGTTTAACTGCTGCATCCAGAGCGATCAGCGATTCCAGTTTGATCGCTTCTGTAAGCTGTTCGGTGGAGATCATCTCTTCTGGGAACAAATGATGTCCGACCGGGATGAGGATCGTGCCGCTACGGCATTTGCGAACAGTGCACAATGTAAACAGAGTAGAAGATTCATTCTCTGTTGAAAGCACGCCACTATCGATCCATGGTTTATCTTTTAACAGGTAATCACCACCTGCTAAAATCGATTCTGCATAGAAAGCGTCATGTGCGCGAATGATACCCACATTGGGTTCTATCTTGCGTTCGTGCGCAGCCTCTATTAGAGCTTCGAGTGTATCAAAATCAGCCACTGCTGGATATTCGAGCGGGAAATACTCGCGGCTCGTTCCATCTCCGCGTACTGCACCTGTTGCAATTACCACACTGCCCACACGTACATGTTTCTGCAGCGCACCGCAAGTTCCGATGCGGATGAAGTTTTTGGCGCCGACATTGATCAGTTCTTCCACTGCAATAGCCAGTGCCGGGCAGCCAATACCCGTTGAGGTAACACTTACTTTCGTTCCTTTATATGTACCGGTATAGGTAATATACTGGCGTTTATGTGCCACAAGTTTTGCGTCATCAAAGAGGTCAGCAATGAATTTCGCACGGTGTACATCGCCGGGCAAGAAAACAGTTTCGGCGACATCGCCGGGTTGTAAGTCAATATGGTGTTGTTTTTCCATGATAATTCCTTTCTATTCTGCTAATCCGCGTTCGTGCAAGAGTTTGGCAGCTTCAATGGCAGCCGAAACCATTTTGCGGATATTATCTTCTTCGTGAATTTTTTCTTCATGCTCTTCGAGGATGGAGTATCCACTCGTAAGAATGGTTCCGGCGCGGATGCCCTGCATCCCCGAAACGACAAAAATAGTCGACGATTCATTTTCAAGCGCCAGCACTCCCATATCCACCCAGGGTTGCAGCCGTTTGCGGTAATCTACAAGTGCCCAGGGGGATTCAAGGTAGAAAGCATCATGCGAACGCACGATACCGAGATGATAGGGAAGATCTAATTTTTCGCAGGCGTCGATCAAAGCACGCACAATGCGATAATCTGCCACCGCGGGATATTCCATATTAATGAATTCTTCACTGGTGTGTTCTCCGCGTACTGCACCGGTAGCAATGATCATGTGCCCGGGTTCCAGAAATGGCTGGATCGCTCCGCATGTGCCGATGCGGATGATGTTTTTCGCACCGATGCGGATCAACTCTTCGACACCGATCGCGGTCGGGGGGCAGCCTAATCCGGTACTTGTGCAACTGATGGGAACACCATCTTTGGTTCCGGTATAGGTGATATATTCGCGTTTTTCTGCTACTTTGCTCGCTTCGTCCATGAGAGAAGCAAATAAAGTGACCCTGCCCGGATCACCGGGGATAAGTACCGTCGGGGCGATATCCCTTTTCTTCATATCAATATGATGTTGTTTTTCTGAATGTACATCCTGACTTGCCATCTTTACTCCTATGGTTTGTAATGACCAATTCCTTTTTATTTACAATTATTTAAAAAGGAAACGCACCTACCCTTGGTAGGGTAACCTAAGAGATTATCTCCAGACAGCATGCCAGCGATAAATTGCGTGGGGGGATTTTACGGAATTAAAAAAATGTGACAGGTAAAAATCACTAGCGGTTATTGCAAAATAGGTAGCCATTGCAATGAAACCATTCCTCTCTCTCAACAATTTTGAGGTTCTCTCATTATTGTTGATTCAAGACGGCGTATGACAGAATACGGCCCCTATCCCGCTTCATCAACGCTTCCTATAATAATATGAAACAGTTTTCATGTCAAGTGGTCTTAACCACCTGGTGTGAAATTACAAAAATCTTGCGCATGCAGTCGTTTTTTTTACCGGAAAGGGATAGAATGAATCGGAATATACCCGGCAGAAAGGAGCCAGGATGTCAAATTATCGAATCTACAAACAGCAGGTATTTGAAACCACATTAAAGCTCGTTGATAATGACTTAATACGGCTATCATCAGGGAATATTAGCATGCGTTTACCTGATGGGAACATTGCTATTACTCCTTCGGGGATTCTGTATGATCGCATGGAACCTGAAGATATTATCATCATGGATCTGAACGGGAATAAAGTAGAAGGGCATTACAAACCATCTTCAGAAAAAGCTCTGCATTATGAGATTTATAAAGCCAGATCCGACATTAATGCAGTGGTTCATACCCATTCGCGCTATGCGATCGCTTTTTCAACAGTCGAAATGGAATTACCGGTGATTTGCCTGGAATTACTTTTTGTAGGTGCTCCCATCCCTGTTGCTCCCTATCAATGCCCCGGTACTGTTGAAGTAGGCACTGTCGCAGCCGCTTTTTTCAAGAAACGCCCTGAATTGAAAGGACTCCTTTTAAAAGATCATGGGCTGGTCGCAATTGGTGGAAACCTGAATGATGTTTACCAGAATGCTTATAACTTGGAAACCGGAGCAGAGGTCTACCATCTGGCTCTGCAGACTGGCAAGGTACCCAATGCATTAACTGAAGAACAAATTGCGGATATCTTCGCGCAATATAAAAAACCATAGCAGTATAAAAGCCTGATGTGTATAAAACCCAAATATAAGTAAAAAGTTTTAAAGTGTCCCTTTTTCTCAATTTTTCCGATTATACATTACAGAAAAACAGAAAAGGAGGAGCATGGTAAAATCTCAGACTTTTTCATTGGTCTCCAACAAACAACAGTTGGATGATGATCGTGATCTGATCGAAAAAGCAAAAATAGACCCGCATGCTTTTGAAGAACTGTACCGCCGGCATGTTCAGGCAGTCTATAAATATTTCTACAACCGCACGTGGAATCAAAATGAAGCGGAAGACCTTACCGAACAAACCTTCATGGCTGCTCTCGAGGGGATCCAACAATATCGCGAGAACGGTTTATTTCTGGCCTGGCTGTTTTCGATTGCCAGAAGAAAAGCAGCCGATCATTTTCGAACCAAAGCCAAACAAACTTCAATCGAAATCCCGGATGATATTCCGGTTAACAGTGATTTTCTAAACGATTTGATCCAATCTGAACGCCGTAAAGCCATTGCAGATATCTTCAACATTCTTCCGGAAAGCGAGAAGGAATTGATACGGCTGCGCTATGTAGCCGAACTCAGCTTTGCAGAAATTGGGCGACTCCTGCATCGCAGCGAAGGGGCGGTTAAAAAAGCGCTCTATCGGATCATCGGTCGAATGAGAAAGCAGTTGGAGGAAAAGTATGAATAACGATATTCTCCATTTTGAAAATGAACTGCGTGTTGTCATCACACCACCGAATGCACGTGTTGATTTTGTTAATGAATTGGGAACACAGTTGTTGAACTTTTATCCCGCAAGAAAAACTTCTCGGGTGAAAAATTTTAGATTGAGACCAGCCTGGATCGTTGTGCTCAGTATTATCGCATTGTTGACCGCTGAAATTCTGCTTATCGGTCCAGACAAGGTTTATGCAGAATTTTTGAAACTATTCGGATACATTCCCGGAATCGGGATCGTGGATCAAGCTCAACCCATTCGTGTTCTGGCAGAACCGGTGAGAGTAACCCGCGATGGAGTAACCGTCTCCATCAACCAGGCAGTACTCACCGTAGAAAACACCCAGATTGATTTTGGGTACTCGGGAGTGCCATTATCAGCCTACCCCTCTGATAAGAGCATTGGATGTATGGAACGGGAATATTTACGTTTACCAGATGGATCAACTCAAGATATCAACGCCCCCTTCCCGGCTGACGTCAATGATGCCACCTTTGTCCTGCCTTGCATCTTCAACACCCTGCCCAATACCGTACCCACAGACTGGGAAATTTCCATTTCCTTTATTCCCCTGCCGGAAGAAACAACGGTACTACCTGTGATCGAGTTGACACCAGACTCTTCTGGCACGACCCCCACGGTTGATCCAGCCAGTGAGGAAGACACTGCTTTTGAATTCAACGAAGTGATAGAAACGGATGATGGGTATATTCTGATCGGCTGGTTCCGACCGCATCTAGCAGAAGGAGAGAAAATTCAAGTCAATAGCGTACAATACCTCGATGCAAACGGAAAGAACATCAACAGCATTGACTATCCCGAAGATATTGACCTTTCTTTCAGCGGAATGCCCTTTGGAGTTGACGATTCACAGTGGGCAATCCAATTCAAAGCCAGTGATGTCGCTTTCCCCTTAACGGTTCGCTACACCGGAAATGTATATTCCCTGGTAGACCAAAGCTCACCACTTGAATTCGAATTTGATGCTGGGTCTGATCCGCAGCCTGGCCAGGAATGGGTGCTGAATAAAGATTTTGATGTCGCAGGCATCACATTCCGGCTTGTTTCCATTCGCGCCGGCGAGGATGGATATTCTTTCCAATTCGAAAGCGATCCGAAATTGGATGGGCCGGATGTTCAAATTGAAGGGTATCAGGCAATTGGCGGAGGCGGTGGACCACACACCAGAAGTCTGGCTTTTGAGGAGATGCCCACAGGAAAATTGAAATTACTCTTCTCGGATTTTTATCCATTGAAAGAAACTCGCACCTGGGAAGGAACATGGCAGCCCGAAACTTTACCATCCCCTCAACCCACTGCTGCCAGTATATCCCCCGTCTGCCTGGATGCCAATTCATACCAAACGCTGCCAACCCTACCGGAAGGGCTGGAAGGGTGGATGCTGCTGACGGAATTAAACCCGGAAATGCAGTTGGTGCTTCAAAGCATGGACGGGGAAGATGTGAAATTAACCATTCCACAAGCCAACCACGGGAGCTTGAGCCCGGATGGCACCAGGTTGGCTTATCCGAGTGAGGCAGGCACTGCGATTGTGGACCTAACCAGCGGTCAAACCACCACACTACTGAACATCGGCAGTTATTATGATCCGCATTGGTCGCCGGATGGAAAACTCATTGCATCGGTCAATCCATCTACCGATTATGGAATTTTTGTAGCCGCCGTTGATGGCAGCGGTTCACGCCAGCT
Organism: Anaerolineaceae bacterium UBA4781; assembly: GCA_002403105.1. Classification (GTDB taxonomy): domain Bacteria; phylum Chloroflexota; class Anaerolineae; order Anaerolineales; family Anaerolineaceae; genus UBA4781. Next base: position 26,295 of record DHHD01000063.1, read on the forward strand.
TACCAACCTGGGCTATGAATCCATCGCGGGTTGGTCGCCGGATGGCAGCCTTTTATACTACGCCATCCCCGATGCCAGCGGAAAGAGCTTCATGCTGCATGCGGTCAATGTGAACACCGGAAGCATCCATGATCTGTTTATCCTGGAAGATTCCTCCAGAAAAGCACCTTATCCGGCAATTTCACCGGATGGGCAATGGGTTGCCTATCGCGCCAGCGACAACAGCAGCCTCTACCTGAAAGGAATGGACGGCAGTCCTGCCCGGCTCTTGTTGGACCGTCCTGCCACAGCCATCAGCGGAATTGTTTGGGAGAAAGGCAGCCATCTGCTGGGAGTTAGTTTGATCACACCCGAAACGTCCGACGGGGAGGTCATTTTGATACAATTTGAAAATTGTGAGGTCTATAAATTACCTGACTTGCACGGTGAACTGGATGGGATCTTCATCCCTTAATAAAATATATTTACAAAGAAGCAGCGCCATTGAAGGCGCTGCTTCGCATTTATTCTATTTTCCCTTTTGTTTTTCTATTTTCACAAAATAGGTAATGGCTTTTTCCATAAAAGCTGCCAGACCGGGTTTCACGGTCTCATAAGTTGCTTGAAAAGCAGGATTCTGATTATACATATGACCCAACCGTTCATAATGGTCGAGGTTGACTGTATAAAAGAATTGCATGTTCTCCCAATATTGCCGCATTAACTCCATTACTTCAGGGCTGTCTGCACCCAGCGGCATGGCATCCGCGATCGTGTGATGAAACTGGTTGCCCCTGGCAATCATTTCTTTTTGCTGTTCTTTTGTCAGGTGATTCCAACGCTTCATGCTGATATCCAACGGCTCGTCACCATATTTTTCACGTACCTCTTTTTCATATTCTTTTTGTTTTTCTTCTGAAAAACCCAGGTAAAGGTCTTTATCTTGCATGGTTTCGTCTCCTTGTAGTTGTTGAATTGTTTTATCAATGGTATTGATCAATTGAGTAATTCGCTTTTGGTGATCCGTCAGCATTTTCCGCTGTGAATTCAAAGCTGCCTTCACATCGAAATCCGGATCTTCGAGGATGGCATTGATCTGCTCCAGCGGAAAATCCAATTCCCGAAAGAACAG
>DHHD01000063.1:27451-49613 GCA_002403105.1 Anaerolineaceae bacterium UBA4781
ATGCCCGCCATGCTCGCCAGCTCCTTGACTGAGTAGGATCTCTGTACAGGTTCCATAAGTAGAATCATAAACTATGACGTAAGGTTAATGTCAAGAGGGAAAATTCTTATAGTAGAACCGGCGCATTAATGAAAGCATATCACAAAACTGATTGGTAGAGAAAGCCAACAATTTGAATATTTTTCTGTTTAAGAAATCTCAAGAATATTAATTTAAACGCACCAGGTCTTTCAATCTTTCTTTCTATTTATTAATAATGTAGCTTGATAGACTGTTTCAAAGGAAACATTATGCTCTTTTGCACAATGTTCAACATCATCATACTCAGGTTTTATTTTAACAAGCCCATATCCTGTAGAGGTTTTAATACGAATATCCCCGAATGGAGTATTCTTTGATGTGATATCAGATTCTAATACGTAGCGGCTGAAATTCGATTGTCTGACACCTATTGTAGATGTATGTTTGAGCATCAACACCGCCATTTCAGAGGCACGCTCCAAACTGCACAAACAAACCAACATCTGCGCTGGGCGATTCTTTTTCATTTGAATTGGAATAATGAATACGTCCCGTGCGCATGCATCCAGTAAAATTTGCATCGTAAAACCAATAGCCTCGGGGGTCATATCATCGAGATTACAACTTAATTCTGCAACCTGCTCGTCAGGGGTACTATTAGCGGTACAATCTCCTAAAAATGCACGTACACAATTGGCAGCTTTAAAATTTTTCTTCCCCATACCATACGCTACCGCATTCACCTGCATAACAGGCATATTAGAGAAACTACTGGCAAAATGTCTTATCAGTGCAGCCCCTGTAGGTGTGCACAGTTCTCCCTGTATACTCCCAGAATAGATGGGAATCCCCTGTAATATATAAGCAGTAGCCGGCGCAGGCACAGGTAATACACCATGAGAAGTTCTTACCTGACCGTTCCCGACACAGATAGGGGAAACAATGATCTGTTCTGGAGTAAGCAATTCCATCAGTACGCAAACACCAATAATATCAACCACAGCATCCAGAGTTCCCACTTCGTGAAAATGGATATCACTCATCGGAACACCATGTACATGAGATTCTGCCGAAGCGATCAATTCGTAGACAGCCAATGCATGAGATTTTACGGAATTAGACACAGAAAGTTCCTTTATGAGTTCTGTTATCTTCTTCATTGTGGAAAAACCATGGTCATGGTAATGTTCATGCTCATAATCACTTGAATGTGTATGATCATGAGCGTGTTCATAGCAAAATTCATGTTCATGATGATCAGTATGAATATTTAGACCATCATATTCATGCTGGTTATCGTTAGCCCTAGAAATTAACCCACTTTCCTCTTCAACTCCATAAATTTCAACCAAAATACTTGTGCCTTTAATTCCGCACTTATCAACAATACTACGTTTAACACTAACTCCTGGAATACCAAGAGAATTCATTGTTTGTAGAAATTGATCAGGGTGCGGGTATAGTTCCAGTAATGCAGCCATCAACATATCACCTGCTGCACCCATATTGCATTCAAGATATAGTGTCCTCATTGTATACCTTCCATCTGATTGATCATATTCGCAAGATACCCAGCTCCAAAACCATTATCAATGTTCACCACACTAACCCCGCTAGCGCAAGAGTTTAGCATAGATAACAATGCAGCCACTCCACCAAAACTAGCACCATAGCCCACGCTAGTTGGTACTGCAATCACCGGGCAATCAACCAGTCCACCAATTACGCTCGCAAGAGCACCCTCCATCCCGGCAACAGCCACAACAACGCGGCAGTTCATTAATACCTCAAGTTTTGTTAATAAACGATGAATTCCCGATACTCCGACATCGTACAATCGGGTCACTTTACTGCCAAGCGTTTCTGCTGTAAGAGCCGCTTCTTCACACACAGAAATATCGCTTGTGCCACCTGATGCCACAATAACCGAACCGACCTGCACTTTTGTGGTATCGCGTGCCGCAATTGCCAATTTTGGAACAGGATAATATTTGATTGGAATAAGCTCATTCAATGAATCCGCTGTTTGCGATGATAACCTTGTGATGAGTATGTTTGTAGCATTGTCCCGTTCCAAAGTTTTAACAATTCCTGCAATTTGTTCACTTGTTTTATTCTGTCCAAAAATCACTTCGTAAGTACCCTGCCGTATAGCACGATGGTGATCAACCTTTGCATATCCAAGATCCTCAAATGGTTGAAGTTTCAATCTCAATAGTGCTTCTTCTGGTTTAACAGAACCTGTCTGGACTTCATGTAACAATGTTAATACTTCAGTTTTGTTCATATTCACTCTTTTGGCTGATTTCTACAATGTAAATCAATGAATATTTCATTGAAATATTGGGAAAGATGATTTAGTATATCAAGTCGCATAGCACATACTTGGTCGAATTGAGTTTCCAGCAATTGTATTTTTGCACCCTCGTGGAACACCCTTACACGAAAATCACTGAATCCTAATCCAGATAGATAATTTTCTGCTTGTTCCACTTTTTGTAACGTTTCGTACTTAATTGGTGTTCCAATTGGTATACGAGTTGCCAGGCATGCATTTGCAGGTTTGTTCCACGTAGAAAGTCCAATTTGACGGGAAGCCTCCCTTATTTGCGATTTCGAAAGACCACACTCTCGCAATGGAGAACGTACTCCTAATTCACGTAAAGCCTGCATGCCAGGTCTATCATTAATATCATCCGATGCATTCGTACCATCGATGATCATCTCACAACCAACAGCATAAGCAGCAGATTTGATAATTTTAAAAATTGAATGCTTACAGTGGTAGCAGCGGTCGTTCTTATTATGAACAATATTTGGTAAGCTCAATACATCAAATTGTAGAGTTTTTAGTGGGACCCCTATAACATCAGCCAAGTATTGTGCGTTATCAATCTCAATCTGCGTTTGGAATGGTGTTTTAACATAGTATGGATAAATATCACATCCACTCTGCTTGCCTACAGAAAGTAGAAATGCGGAATCGGCACCGCCGGAAAATGCGAGCGCTACCCTGTTTCTCTTTTGAAAAAAATCTTGAATCATCATTATTTTCCCAAAATATCAGATTGAAATTTCAATACAAATGCGGTTTTATCTCATAATAACCACAAGCTCGTTTTTTCAAAACATTTGCCAGCCATATCCTGAATCCACCTATACAACCATCTTAGCCAAAAGGGACCTTGATTACTCCTTTTTTAACAAGTACAGGCTCTTTTCCGCCAGCCAATTGAGGAGCATGTGCATCAGTCGGAAACAGGACCAGAAAATCTTTCTTTTTTAATTTTATAAAATCTATCTTTTCAGCAACGATTTTCGCAGTCCATACGTCATTCATCTCATCATATTCCGATTTATTCTGGATTTGACCAGCAGATAACACTCCAATTGTTTCTTCGCCTTCAAAAACAATCTGAATATCAATAAACTTTTTATGTCCTTCAACTTGTACTATATTTTCAAATGACTGCGTTTCATACTCAGAAAAGATCAGTTTGCTTCCATCTTCCAGCATATATTTTCCTTCTTCAAGGGAAGAAAAATCTATTTTTTCAACTGATGCCAATGCATTCTTTATACATTCTGGCAGCTCAAGCATCTCAAGAGGATAATCAAGTGATTTTTTTATCATGTTCTATCCAGTATTTGTTAAAAATTTCTGGCCTGTGAAAGTATTTGGGATATTAAATTGTGTGAAGCGTATCTCTGTGCGATTTGCCGTATACGCAATGGATATTTGTTTTTCAGCGCTTTGTATCACTGCGGGGTAGCTATATTCACCGGGTGTGTTTTCAACATCTTCGACCAGATACCAGGTTTCCCCTTCATCATTCGATAGTAATACACTCAGTGGGCTACGTGGTCCCCAGATAGGAAATCCACGTGATGATAGTACGTCTGAATAATTTGGATCTAGAATGGTTAAGATCTGTCTCGCATCAGCCTCGCACAATTCTTGAACATTGATTTCAGCGGGTCGATCTTCTGGAGCTACGATAATTTTTCCATCTCTTCCAAGACTGGAAGGATTGCATACCAAAGCAACCACTCCCCCTTCCAATTTGACCATATCAATTCCGCTGTTATTGTTTGGTATTGCAGTTGCTTCAGGTTTTTCCCATATGATGCCATCGTCAGTAGAATGTGTCTGGTAGATCACGCCTTCCCACGTGCGCATAAAAGCCATCAATTCCCCGTTTTCCTTTTGAATGATAGTTGGCTGATGCAAACGAGCATTGGTTGTGGGGCAGTTGATGATCTCCCATTTTTCTTCATTTTTTCGCAAGCGTAAAAAGACTGCCTGCCAGTTCTCTTCATATTCACATGGTAATATCCAGGTACCTGCTTTTGTACGGATCGGCTTATTTTTGCCGAGAATTCCCTCAAGCTCAATGAAAAGTTCAAGATCTGACCATGATAATCCATTATCGTAGGAACGTTTTACAAATAATCTTGTCCCTCCTTGACACCATTTCCCATAATTAACAGGAACAAGCAGCCATATACCCGCATCCGGCCCGATGAACAGCCTCGGATTACCAGCCGCTCTATCGATCACATTCACAGTTACACATGCTGGTGACCATATCTGCTCACTCTTTTTTTTGCGACTGGTCAGTATCACCGAATTTTTTGAACCCTCTTCATCTCCTGCGAACCAAGCAGCCAGAAGATCTCCGTTCGCCATCTCACATAATGCTACTGAGTGGCAAGATTTGAACTCGGTATTACTTTTAAAGATTCGTGTGTGTTTCATCATGCAGCTCGTTGTTTCATGATTTCCCGTACACGATCCAGATCCGCTTGTGTATCAACGCTGAGACCCTCATAAGGAACCGTTACTTCCACAACCTTCATTCGTATCCCATTCTCAAGAATACGTAATTGTTCCAAAGACTCAGTTATTTCTAATGGCGTTTGCGGCATTTTGACATACTGCATTAAGAAATCTTTCTTGTAAACATATACACCGATATGTTCATATGTCTTATACACTTCTTTATTGCGAGGATAGGGGATTGGTGCTCTAGAAAAAAGTAATGCATTTCCATGCAGGTCAAACACTGTTTTTACCACATGCGGATTATGGATATCTTCCTCGGAAAGGATTGGACGGCACAAAGTACATGTTTTTAGATCCTTGTCATCCAACATGGGCTGGATCGCTTCATCGATCATTCTTGGATCAATAAGAGGTTCGTCCCCTTGAATATTCACAACAATATCTGCCTCGATATTCCTTGCAACCTCAGCGATGCGATCTGTTCCATTTTTATGATCGATGGAAGTCATTTGGGCTTTTCCACCAAAATTTCTTACTGCTTCCACAATTCGTTCGTCATCTGTCGCTACAATCACTTCATTTAATAGTTTTGACAATTTTACACGTTCATATACATGCTGGATCATTGGTTTTCCACAAATATCTTTTAATGGTTTCCCTTCGAGACGCGATGACCCAAAGCGAGCAGGAATAATACCTAAAACAAACATTTTCTCTCCTATAAATATGATCGTCCAATTTTTATCATTTTTTCTCGATCGAATGGATGAATTTCATCCACGATCCAATCACGCATTAGTTGCCCTTCTTCTGATTGTTGTGGATGATTGATAAAATCCAATTCAATCTTTAGTTCCTTCGCAACATGCCAGGCAATAACAGGCCATATGACACCAATATCTCCCACCACAGGAATGCTTGTTTCCAACCTGGCAAAACCCGACATTTCCATCCTGAATGGTATTCCCGTCAATTTCGTTTTGGGTAAGCCCTTGTCAATCGCATTTTGCACGGAGGAATCCTGCCTTTGCATATCCCATGCTCGTTTGAGATTGGGGTCAAGATCAATACGTATAAGAGTTTTATTCTTCAAACTGAATATTTTATAGCCATCCCAATTTCCCCAAACCCCATGCCCAGTATATGTTTCGAAAGGACCATCATGAATTTCCTGGGTAAGCGCAACTGCCGATTCGATCAGCACATCCGCGCTCCCTAACATTTGAGCCATTTTCATACATCGTTCAGTGATAGAAATGCTATCCCCGATGCACAAACCAACACCACCCCCTCCTATCAATTGAGGAACACTGACGAGTACAGGCAGTTCCTTTCTAGCTCCGACACCGATCATCGTGCGAGGGTCAGCGCCCCAACCAGCTGCTGTTTCAAAGGGCAAACCATAAGCTTTAGCAACGCCCAGGATCTCTTTTGCGATGTGTTCAGAACGCAGTCCCATGGGGTAACCCATATTCCCCGCTGCTTTGATGATCACGTTCCCCTCCAATTGATTGCCGCGTTGCATCAGATCATGGTCAATGTTCATTTCTTGATCGATCATACCCAGCCATTCTTGAGGGAGCTGAGTAATCTCAAAGAAATCTCCTTTAGGCAGTAAATTTCCACTAATTCCGAGTTTGATACCGTTTACTCGCTTTACTTTATCTAAAACACCGGCAAGTTCGTGTGAAATGACCGCTGAACTGGTCGATATTCCATCTACCACCCCCTTATCCATCAATTCAGCCATCAGAGTGGTTACTCCCTCATGCAAATTCGGCCCACTGCCAAGTATTACAGCAACTTTTCTTCCTTTTTCTTTTGCTTCAACAATTTTATTAATAGATTGTTGAACGAAGTTTATGGTTTCTGGGTTTAATTGAGCTTCATAACTTTCAATTTTCTTCTCAGTCATTCCAAATAATGGCATTTGCTACTCTCCTAGAAATGGTCTTGAAAATTATTTCAGTCCAGTGGTCGCAATTCCCTGGACAAAATAACGCTGTAAGAAAACAAAAAGCAGAACAGGAAGAATAATCGATAGTAAAGCAGCCGCCATTACAACGCCATAAGGTGGTTGATTTGAAAGCCCTGTCTCTACCTGAAAAATATTCACTGATAAACCCACTGGCAATGTTTTTACTGCATCATTACTACTTGCAATAAGTGGCCATAAAAGATTATTCCAGCTTTTGACTGCCGTGAATATCACTGACGTGATAATAGCTGGTTTTGTCAGTGGCAAAATCACCTTGAAGAAAACTCCCCAACTTGAGCATCCGTCCAGAACAGCCGCTTCTTCCAGATCGGGGGGTAATTGTTGGATAAATTGTCGAAATAAAAATATACTTACTCCGCTGGTAGTCATAGGTAGAATCAATCCCAGATATGTGTTTTTTAATCCCATTTTTGATATCAATAAATAAAGTTGAGGAGTATAAGCAAAGAAAGGAATCATGATGGTTAGCATCACTAAAGAAAAAAGTATGTTTTTTCCACGCATTTTTAGGCGGGCAAAGGCATACCCTGCCGGTAAACTGATCATTAAAGTTATTAAAACTGTTCCGATTGTGACAATGAGACTGTTCATTGTCCACTTCAAGTAAGGAAATTGTTGCAGCACATATTGATAGTTCTCAAGTGTGAATGTTCGTGGAATCCATTCCCATGTTTTGGAAAGCACTTGCCCTTGTGGCTTCAATGATGTTGATACCAAAACAATGATCGGAATTAAATAATATGCCGTCACAAGAAACAGCAACAAATATGTAAAGAATAAAGAAGTTTTTTTCTTTGTCATGTATCATTCCTTTTATTCGCCTTCATTTGAACCAAGGTGATAATGATAATAATTGCGCAGGTAATTACAGATAAAGCAGCCGAATATCCCAACCGAAAACTTTTAAAAGCTTCGGTATAACTCTTATAAACCAGCGTCGTGGTCGATCCAAGCGGACCACCCTGTGTCATAACATATGCTTCATCAAACATCTGGAATGAATTTGCAGCACACAGTATCGTGACATATAAAATGATGGGTTTTAGTTGTGGAATTGTGATATATAAAAAACTTTGAAAGGGTGAAGCACCATCTACCTGTGCTGCTTGATAAAGTTCCTCCGGAATACCTTGAATTGCAGCCAGGAATGTGACTGTGTTGAATCCAACCGACCACCAAATATTCATAATCACAATGGAATACAAAGCAATATTCGGATCAGATAACCATCCGACAAAGGGAAGTCCAATCTGCTGAAGATAAGTATTGATAATTCCAAAGTTACGTTCGAACATCCACCGCCATAAAATGCCAGCAACTGCACTGGAAATAACATATGGCATAATCACGATTGTTCGTGCTATGCCACGTCCGCGGAGTTTTTGATTCAATAAAATTGCCAACAATAGACCAAAGACTGTTAATATAACCGTGACAAGGATTGTATAAATAAAAGTATTTGAAAGGGTTTTTACAAAGTAACGATCGCTGAATATACTCGTATAATTTTCAAGACCGATGAACTTCGGTGTTCCAATAATGCTCCATTCTGTAAAACTCATTGGTACAATTGATATTGCGGGGAGGAAGAAGAAAACAAAGTAAATAAGGAAATAAGGCAGAAGAAACCATCCTGCCGAACCAAAGTTTATCCTCTTTTTACCAAACATCTTCTTCCTCCTTTGCTATTTAAACGCTTATTGGCCTAAAAGCTCATTTACCATTGATTCCACTTCGTTAAGAGCTTCTTGTGGGGTCATCGCATTCAATAATGTTGACTCCATTAGAACCACAAAGGGGGAATTGGAATCCCTGCCAAAAACCAATGATTCGTTTTTGATTGAGGGATAATAATGAGCATTTGGTAATGTAACTGCGAAAGCCTGTGCTTTTTCGAGATCTTTGAACTCCGTGCTTTCCAAAACAGACAGCTTTACAGGTAGGTGACCCGCTTTTTGCGTCCAGGTCAAACTGTTATCGGAAAGGAAGCTAGCGAAACTCATTGCAGCAGCCATGCGAGTTTCATCTTTTGTGTCAGGGAAGGCTAACATGTGAGAATCTGCCCAGGCAGCTTCTTGATCGTAAAAGACTGGAAGGGGTGCTGTTGCATATTCAAGACCATCAACCGTATTGAAATCAAATTGTGACCATGGCCCAGAAATAACCATTCCAACGATACCTTTCATAAAATCATCATCTGGACTTTGTTCTTGCTCGGGAATAACTTTATATGTGTAAACAAGGTCACGTAGAAACTCAAGTGATTCCAAACCAGCTTCGGTGTTAAATGCAGCCGCAGTGTTATCTCCGCTCAATATTTCTTCACCCTCATGCTGCCACAATAATGACATCCAGAGCCGGAAAGGAAGTCCACCGCTGTATGCCAATCCCAAACCATACTGGTCAGTGGTGCCATCCCCATTGGTATCTTTGGTCAATTCTTGAGCAGCAGCCAGGAATTCTTCCATGGTAGCAGGTGGATTCTCTGGGTCAAGTCCTGCTTCCTCAAATAAACCAACATTGTAATACAGCGCGAGCGGATGTAGATCGAGTGGAACGGCGTACTGTTTATCACCAATAAAGCTACCATTCCATGCCGATTCAATGAAATCCTCTTTCGCGAAACCATATTCTGGCATGAGGTCGGTAATGTCTGTCAAAACACCCAAATCGACGTTCTGGAAAAGTCCACTTTGCTGAATGGTCATGATATCTGGTGGGGTACCAGTTTCGAAATCTAAAAGGATCTTTGAATATAACGTACTCCAATCAAGGATCACTTCTTCTACATACACGTTATCTTGATTTGTTTCGTTATATTCGTTCACCAGTTCGGTCAGCACAACATTCTCCGGAGCACCAACACCATTCCAAAAGACGATGGTTGTTTTTTCTGCCGGAACCTCAGCAACCGCTTCAGAATCATCTGATGAATCAACTGATTCAACAGGTTCAGCAGAAGAAGCGCATGAGACTAGTACGAGAGAGAGTACTAGAAGTGATGCAATGAAACGATATTTTTTTAACATAATCTTTCCTCCATTTTTATTTTCATAACACAACGTTTAAAACTTATAAAAATATTGTCTGAATTCACCTCCTTATCTATCTGATTCATTACTATGAAAATTTCAATTTTGAAATTTCAGATTTCAAATTGACGATTTCTGATTCGTTTAATGGCTGAATTGGCAAACGTGGATTTCCTACAGGGAGACCTTGAATCTCAGAAGCTGCTTTAAAATATGCGATACTGTCTTTTAAGACAGCACGCACATTATTGATCGCAACTTGGCAGGATCGTGCAGTTTCCAAATCACCACAGCGATACGATTCATACAATTTTATAAAAGGTTGAGGAAAAATATTTGAATTTCCTGACACCTGTCCACAAGCTCCCAATGTAAGAGCCGGTAGGGTAAGGGCGTCTACTCCACACAGTACTGAAAAATCATCCTGTGCAATCGTTACATATTCATGTAAACGGATCAAATCTGGACTTGAAGATTTGATCGCTTTCACATTCGGTAAATTCTTTATTATCTGCTCCAGCAGCGATCCTTTAATTTCATATTTTGCATTTCCCGGAAAACAATATAGGGATAATGGAATCTCAGGAGCAGTCTTCGCGATTGCTTCGTAGAATTGATAAACTTCGTCATCGGAATAACTAAAGAAGAAAGGGGTGATTGCTGATATGCCATCAACTCCTAACCATTGAGCATGCTCAGTTAATTCAAGGGATTCTTTTGTTGAAAGGCAGCTTACATGGACTATCACTTTAATTCTTTTTGCGGCGAATTGAACAGCAGCTTTAGACAATTGCTTTCGTTCTTCAATGGATAAAAGTGGTCCTTCTCCCGTCGTACCCCCTACCATCAAACATGGTACCCTTTCTGAAATAAAAAATTCTATTAACTGTTGAAGGGCATCAAAATCGATATTCCCTTTTATATCGAAGGGGGTTAAAGTTGGACAGATAACTCCCTGAAATGGATTTGTCTTTTTCATGAGATGTAATGCAACCTTAATATAGTGATTTTCTCCATGATTAATGTACTGCATTAGAAACAATGATTTGAATGTAATCGTTTTCCTGAATCAGTGTAAACGATTACTTTATTTTTGTCAACAGTTTAATAAATACAAGGGGTATCTGCGATCTCTCCATTCTAATAAATCTTTATTCTTACTTTTATGCATTTCTTGGGTGTTCATTGCAGTGTTTTTTGAATATTTCATTGTTGTTTATCTTGCTTACGATCCTATCCATGGTATTTTCCCATGTTGACAAGATTTCGTTTGTATGATATTTTGTAAAGGATTACATTATTTATTGAAACATGTGATAATATTACATAATGAAGAATATGAATTTGAAGAAAATAACTGTTCACGATGTGGCGAAACAAGCGGGAGTTTCAACCGCCACTGTGTCACGCGTTATCAACGACAATGATGCAGTAAGTCCTGAACTAAAAGCCCATGTTCGAGAAGTGATTAACGAATTAGGATATCGCCCAAATAAAGCAGCCCACCACCTTAGGTCTGGAAAAGTTAAAAGAGTTGGCGTTCTTTTTGCTGATATTCGCAATCCCTTTTTCACCAGTGTTTTAGCAGGTATTGAGAACTATCTCCACGAAGCTGGTTATGCATTGATCCTTGGAAACTCAAATGAAGATGCAAAAATAGAAAGCATGCAACTCCAGGCATTTTTAGACGAAGGTGTTGCTGGAATAATCTTGTCATCTGTTACAAATTCAGGTGCACAATACCAGCAAGTTTTAGATGCTGGAATTCCCATTCTTGCCATTGACCGTATCCCTAGAAATCTAAAAGTGGATTCTATTTCGATTGATAATGTAAGGGCAGCAAAACAAGCAGCCTTACATTTAATAAATCTGGGGCATGAAAAGATCGCATTCATCGGCGGACCTGAACATATTTCCACCGCTTACCTTAGAAAAAAAGGTTATTTGGAAGCTCTTGAAGAACATCCTGACATCAAACCAGTTATAGAACTGGGTGATTTCCGCCAATCTGGGGGGTATCAAGCCACAAGAAATATTCTTGCTGCCCATAATGATATCTCGGCATTTTTGGTAGCAAACAATCTCATGACGCTCGGTGCTCTGCAAGCTTTCAATGAAAAGAGAATTCTCATACCCGAACAGATCGCACTGGTAGGTTTTGATGATATGCCGTGGGCCACATCGTTGCAGCCACCACTCACGGTAGTGGCTCAACCAACTTACGATATGGGAAAAATCGCAGCTCGTCTATTGCTCGATCGTATTAAAAACCCAGATAGTCCTATCCAACAGGTAACACTCGAAACAGAACTAATCATTCGTGAGTCATGTGGAGGATTAAGATCTGCTTAGCCCTTTGAATCAATTTTTTACAGGAGGTTTTATGCTCGTTGGAATTTCACCATTAATAAGCCCCGATCTACTCTCTACTTTGTCCCGCATGGGGCATGGCGATGAAATCGTATTAGCAGATGCCCACTTTCCTAGCGATAGCATGAATGCTCATGTTATTCGCGCAGATGGTCTAAAAATTGTTCCCCTGCTGGACGCAATTATGCCTTTATTTGCACTAGACAAATCTTTCGATTATCCTCTGATCATGATGGCTCCCACACCGGAAGATCAAATTGATACTCAGGTTGAAATTTCTTACATTAAATCGGTAAGAAAAATTTGGCCTGATATTCCTGACATTCAAAAAATTGAACGTTTTGCTTTTTATGATCGTACCAGAAAAGCATTCGCGGTTGTAATGACCGGTGACACTGCAACGTATGCCAACATCATCTTGCGAAAAGGTGTTACGCCCTTGTAGCTCTTCTTATGAATGGAGCATTATGGAATCAAACGCGAATATCAGTACCGCAAAACAAGTAATTCTTTCTGAAGCGGTTGCTCTAAATAACCTGGCAGATTTAATTGATGATGTTTTCATGAAAGCCGTTGAGATGATTCTAACTTGTGAAGGCAGGGTAATTTTTTCTGGCGTTGGAAAACCTGGGCATATTGGCAGAAAATTGGCTGCAACTTTTTCAAGCACTGGAACACCTGCATTTTTTGTACATGCAGCAGAAGCCGCTCATGGTGACTTAGGAATGATCACTGTAAAAGACATTGTTTTTTTATTATCACATTCAGGCAGCAGTGATGAAGTGGTAAACCTGATCCCGTACATTCGCCGTATCGGGGCAAAGATTATTGCAATCACTTCTCAAAAAAACTCTCCGCTTGCAAATTCTGCGGACTTGGTTTTATTAACCGGCGTGGAAAAGGAAGCCGATCCGCGTGGCCAAGCTCCCACTACCAGTTCCACTGCTTTGCTTGCTCTAGGTGACGCATTAGCTATTACAGTTTCCATGCAGCGCGGTTTCACCCAAAAAGACTTCCGTGATCTCCACCCTGGCGGTGCATTAGGACGTCAAGCCAATACATAGATACCATCAAAAGAAAGAATATTTTATGAGCAATCATCCTAATATTGTTGTTGTTGGAAGTTTCATCATGGATCTTGTTTTCCGCACCTATCGACGACCTAAACGTGGTGAAACCGTGATAGGCAAAGAATTTGGAATGTTCACAGGCGGAAAAGGATACAATCAAGCCATTGCTGCATCGCGCTTAGGCGCAAACGTTACCATGGTTGGCTGCCTCGGAACAGATATGTTCGGGGATTCATTCATCACATCCATGCAAAAAGATGGCGTGGACACAAGATTCGTTGTTCGGGATAATAATATCGGAACTGGCGTGGCATCACCTGTGGTCTATGAATCAGAGAGTGACAACAGCATCATTATCATTCCAAGAGCAAATCAAGCACTTAAGCCAGAACATATTAATGCCGCCTCTACTGCCATTGAAGCAGCCGATTTGCTTATGCTTCAATTAGAGATACCCATTGAAACAAGTATGTATGCTGCAAATATTGCACATGCTGCAGGTGTTCGTGTAATGTTGAATCCTGCACCATTCGCTGCCCTTCCCGATGATTTTTATAACGCCGTTGATATAATAACGCCAAATGAAATTGAAGCAGGACAACTGACAGGAATACAAATCAATGATTTGAAAACAGCTAAAAAAGTTGGGAAAAATATCTTATCCCTTGGACCAAAGATGGTCGTTTTAACAATGGGACAGTGTGGCGCTTATTATTTTGATTCCAGCAGAGAATCACATGTTCCTGCCTTTCACGTTAACTCTATTGATCCAACAGCTGCAGGGGATGCCTTTTGCGCTGGCTTTGCATTTGCTATTTCTCAGGGACGCGATCCAATCGAAGCTGTCCGCATGGGTACCGCAGCAGGAGGATTAGCAACAACCATTCTGGGAGCTGAACCTTCCTTACCTACAATGAATCAGGTATTAGCGTTGCTAGATCAGCAAAAAATGGCTTAATCTGCAAAAATTTTTTGTCCACAAAAATATATATTAGGTAAGTGAGTTGTGCAAATTTTGATATATGCTTAAGTATGCATAAATATTGTCGACTCTTTTTCATTTTAACCTTCTCTTTTATTTCCTCATGCAAGTCGTTTGTGCCAGAATCAACATCCGATCAGATCGATTACCGCCAGGAAATGCGCCAATTCGTGGAGGAAATCAGCTCTTATGCTCACTCTCTTGACTCTGATTTCCTTGTGATCCCACAAAATGGGCAGGAACTGCTGGTGCAAGGAGAAGACATAAACTCAGAGATTGATCAGATCTATCTCGCCAGTATCGATGGTATCGGTCGGGAAGATCTCTTTTACGGATTCAGTGGGGATGACATTGCCACGGATTCGGCAATCACTGCCATGTGGCTCGATTATCTCAACCTCGCCAAAGAAAATGGTTTGTCAATTCTGGCAATCGATTACTGCTCCACTCCAGAAAAGATAGACGATTCATCTCTGCACAATCAAGAGTTGGAATTCCTTTCCTTTGCCGCTGATCACCGTGAATTGGATAATATCCCGCTCTACCCCGCCATCCCTTTTGCCGAAAATAATGCAACAGTCAGATCGCTTAGCCAGGCACATAATTTTCTATATCTGATCAACCCGGCACAGTATGCTTCAAAAGAGGAGTTCATCAATGCCATCACATCCACCAATTATGATCTGCTGGTATTGGATCTGTATCTGGGAGAAGCGATTTTTACAAAGGACGAGATCGAACAACTGCGTCAGAAAGCCAATGGTGGCAGCCGGCTGGTACTGTGTTATCTGAGCGTCGGTGAAGCGGAAGATTATCGCCCCTACTGGAAACAGGAATGGGATGAAAATCCGCCGGAGTGGCTGTTGGAAGAAAATCCGAATTGGGCAGGTAATTACCGTGTGCAGTATTGGAATGAAGACTGGAAAACCATCATCACCGGCAGCGCAGATTCCTATTTAGGGAAAATTATCAACTCTGGTTTTAATGGAGTCTATTTGGATCTG
Organism: Anaerolineaceae bacterium UBA4781; assembly: GCA_002403105.1. Lineage (GTDB taxonomy): Bacteria > Chloroflexota > Anaerolineae > Anaerolineales > Anaerolineaceae > UBA4781. The sequence continues at coordinate 42,716 of DHHD01000063.1, forward strand.
GTGGATGCCTTTTGGGAATTTGAAGATGAACTCGCTGTGAACGAATAAATAAAGCTAATCAGTAATCACGAAACGCTGATAGCGTGGGTTCACCCTGCGTAGCAAGCGATAAGCAAAAGGCTCAAATCCGAAGGTGGGCCAGTAACGGGAGGCTTCCAAATTGGTGGTGCGCCAATCGGTAAAGATACATTCATAACCCTGCTTGTGCGTGACATTCAGGATATGGGTAAATAATGCTCGCCCGATCCCCTTGGTGCGATATGTCGGATCGGTGGCAGCTGTCGCAAAGTGCGCGGCTTTCGGAGTACCCATATAATGAATCGCACCGATATCCACCGTATAGGTGGTCACATACGAAATGATCTCATCCCCATCCAGCGCCACCCAGGTGGTGGAAGTATCATCATTTGCCAGTTCGGCATATGCCGGGCGGATGTTTTCGAGATGTTCCGCCGGTACCGGTTCCCAAACGGGTGCGCCATTCAGGTGAGCAGCGATCCAATGCCCTTTTTTAGATAATTGATTGGCATCACCAGGATGGACTTCCCGCATGCTGATTCCATCCGGTAAAGTTAATTCCTTCTTTTCTTCCAAAGCCGAAGCAACCGCATAGACCTGTTCCTGCCCGAAGCTGAGTGAAAAACCTACATTCAGCCATTCCGGCAGCGCAGGGCAGACCAGATAGTGATTCAAAATTCCATCTCTGATCCAAATATCTCCTGCATTCGCATACAGCACGCGTAACAAATCATATTCCTCGGATCGCGGTAATGCGATCCCACCAAAGGGAACCCATACATGCTTTCCAAAAAACGGGCTGTCATCGTAATATCCAAGCATGTACCCAATGATTTTATTCTTTTCGATCATTACCATGCCACGTTCTTCTGACTTCGCAACCAATGCTGTTAGAAAAGTGTGTGCTACTTGCAGATCGCTGATGCGTTCAGGAAGAAGCGGGAAATGCTGCAGCATACTTTTGGATTGATCAACCAGTAAAGCTGCTGCGTCTTCAATGTATTTTGAGGAAAATGTATTGAATTCCATGATTTTATGAATTCTATTTTATCGTTTTCTGAGAAACTGTGATGAAATTGGAAGTATCTGTTCTGCGTAGATTGAAATCATCAACCCGGTATTTATTCTGGCGTATCGATCAATGGCAGTTTAATGAAAAATATCGTATGCTTTTTATCAGACAGCAATCCAATTTCACCCTGATGCTTTTCAACAATCGCTTTGGCAATTGCCAATCCCAACCCTGAACCCGGATACCTCTGGGTATTCTTGCCGCGATGAAAGCGTTTGAAGAGCAATTCCCTTTCATCTGCGGGAATGCCAATGCCGGTATCTTCTATCTCAATGAGCGCTGATCTATCTAACTCACCGAGAGAGAGGCTGACTTTTCCACCGGCAGGTGTGAATTTCACTGCATTATCTAATAAATTTCCAACAGCTCGATATAGCTGACTTTTAACTCCATTCACAATAAGGCTGCTGGAAGGAACTTGAAGCAGGAATGTAATACCGGCTTGCTCTGCAGCCGAAGCGTGGATCTCACTCAATTCGGCTAATAGATCCGCAAGGTTAATTCTTTCCATTTCTATGTCAGTATTCCGCGATTCTAGTTTCGACAGATCAAGTAAATCGCGGGAAAGCTGATCCAGTCGATCAACCTGTTCCAGAGATCGTTTGACAATCGGTTTTGATTTCTTTACAGAATTTTCGGATAATGCCAGGTTCAGATCAGCACGCAGCGAAGTCAGGGGAGTACGGATTTCATGGGCAGCATCCGAAACAAATTGACGCAGGGTTTCGATGCTTTTTTGAATATGAGCAGCCATCTGGTTAAATGTACCTGAGAGAGAGGCTAATTCATCCGGTTTCAAAACCGGTGAACGGATCTCGTAATTGCCATTCTTCATTTCAGAAGCAACTTTCTCAAGCTCGACCAGCGGTTTGGATAATTTGCGGCTCATGATCCAACCAAAAGTGACAGATACGATCAAACCGATCAAACTGGCAATTGCCCAACCTTTCAAGACATTTAAAATGATACGTCGCCCATAACCTGGCCCCTCAGATAGTTCAACATACCCGATGATATTCCCATCCTTATCGTAAAATGCTTCTTCAGCTACCACGGAAGATCTTTTGCTTTCCTCATTCAGAGAATCTTCCAATAAAAATCCGAACATATTGGGGTTCGCTTGAATGGAATAAGGAGGAGGATTTCCCTCAGAATCTTGTCCGGATTGCTCTTCAGATCTTTCCAAAGAAAAAGAAGGTCGCTCATCATTATTTGTGGAATTTTCTGAGCGCTGCTGGTCATCATTCGAATTTGGTTTTGGTATGGTAATGTTCCAGCTTTGTGAGGGAGATCCTGAATCAGCGATCACATTACCTTCAATATCCAGCACGCGCATACGAGATTGAGTGAGAAATGCAGTTATATTGGATTGGTTCTGAAAAACACCACTGTATTCCTTTAATGCTTCAGGACTAGTAATATCATTCTCTTCCACAATTCTTGTTAAACTATTTGCAGTTCCATGAAGATTGGAATTCAGATATTTCTCTTCCAGCCCATGATAGTAATTCCAAATAATAAATATTAAGACCAATCCGATCAAGGTGGTAGTTATTAATGCAATACCAGCATAAGATACAGGTAATTGAGTACGAAGAGAACCTAAAAAACGTGTTTTTTTCTTTTGATTCTTCATCTCATTCGTATTTTAGCGCAATTACGGGCGGCAAAGACTGAGCTTTCAAAGCTGGGTATAATCCTGAAATGCTTCCAACGATGGTCGAAAAAGCCAGTGCAAATAAGGGTAAATAGAATGGCATGTAAATGATGCTTGTTGTCACCGTTGTTCCACTGGCAGTTGCCTCTTCCAGTAAATAGGTTCCCCCGATAGTATTGATTACTGCTCCCAATACCATACTGATGATCGAACCCCCGATCCCACCGATCAATCCTATTCCAGCAGCTTCACCGATAAACAGACTGAGAATATCCTTGTTGGTGGCGCCAATCGCTTTCAATAATCCGATCTCTTTGGTCCTTTCCATAATCGCCATGGTCATCGTATTGGCGATTCCAAGTGCAGCCACCAGCAGTGTGATCGCACCTACTCCACCGAAAACGAGCTGCAGGGTGGAAAACAAAGAATTTACATTTTCTAGAAAAGATTGTGCGGTTTGGGTTTGAAAACCCAAATTGGTGATCTCTTCCGCAAGCGCCAGAACATTATCCGAATCATCTACACGCACAGTCAGTGATGAATAACCATCAGTGCTGTGATTCACTCTTTCGCCATTCACCCATGAAACAATGTTATCTGCATCGGTCATGGATATATAAGCTGCGTAATCAGAATTATCACCGGCTTCAGCAAGAATACCAACCACACGGAAACGAACCGTTTTCGTGCTTCTGCCGTTGGTCGACATTTTCGTTATCTCCAGTTTTACTTGTTTCCCCAAGAGATCAGTGGTCATGGTGGCATCACTGCCTGAATAATTGGGGCGGTACATATTTTCACTCACACTGGAACCCAGGATGATGGTTCCAGAGTTTAACCCCAATTCCCCTTCCGCGGCAGTAAGCCCAAGGTCAGAAAGGTCATCTACATCAACCCCGGTCAGGCTGACCCTGCCTTCATATTTCTGATAGACAAGAGTGGAATTACTCGACACGCTTTGATTTGCATTGACACTCGTGACATGCTCAAGCACTGAAATTTGCTCGATGACATCATCGGTCAGCGCCAATTCTTCTGATTCACTGCTGGTGCGTACTGTAGATCCACCTCCCTGACCTCCACCATCAGGTCCCCCACCTCCTCCACCCATCATACTCGCGCCCCCTCCAAAACCAGCACTCACCTCGATCTCAGTTAAACTGGCATTACTGGTAAATTGAGCAGTGGCTGTCTTCTGCAATCCACCCACTAAAGCCACCAGCAAGACAATGGAAGCAGAACCGATCATTACCCCTAGTGATGTCAGCAATACCCGTCCTTTTTGACGTTTGATATTTTCAACGATGAATTTAACCAGTTCAATAAAACTCATTTTTCAGATCTATTCCGTTGCGGTTGGATTTGTATTCATCATTCCCTGATTATTTCTGGACTGACTGGTAGAAGCACTGCTATCAAAACCGATCATGCCACGGAAAAATCGCAGAAGAATACTGCCAAAACTATTATTGGTTTGTTGATTCCCTGTATTTGGCATTTTCGCCATTTCTGTGGCCACTAGCGCAGGGTCGATCGTTGCAGCCGCCCTTTGTGTATCAGAAACTGTAATGGAAAGAGTCTGTGTGATGGTTTGTGCTTTTTTGAAATTATCCTGATAATTAATGGTGACCGTCACCGGATAGGTCCCTGCCTGCTGGGGAGTGATATCGGTGTCGATCGTAAAACTGCCACCGCTTTCCAAAGTGCCCACGAAAGTGAGATTGTTAGATAAAGTGGCATTTTCGACATTAATGTAGATATTTCCCAGCAAAACAGAATCACTTCCAATATTCACAACTTGAATGGGTAAAGTTGCTTCTTCACCAATAGAAAAGGTATCCGGGATCTCATAGAAACTTACTTCGATTGATGGAACTAAATAGACAAGCAAAGTGATGATCTGGCTGTCGGTAAATTCATTTCCATCCTCATCGGTGTACGTAAAACTCAAGGTCAATGGATACACACCGGGAGTGGTTTCAGAGTTCACAACCAGAGCTTGTTGGACTTGAATATATTGTTGAACACTTACGTCTCCGATCACCTGTACGTTGGAAGAACCCAAAGGTAAGAAATTCTCGCTGGAACTTGTTGAGGTAGTGGTGCTGCTGGAATCCCCACTGCCCCCAAATACCATACTTACATTCTGAGCAGTAAGATAACCTCGGTTTTGTAAGTTCATAGTTAAGATAAAACTGGTGCCTGGTTCCAGCGGGTCAACATCCGTTTCGTAGTTTGCAACGATCATTTGCGGTCTGCCTTCCGGGGTGGAAGTGTAGTAAGTGCCATAACCGGAAACCACCACAGAAACCGCAAAGGATTGAGTATACGATTGACCATCTACATCTTTATATTCAATATCAATATTTACTGTTACCGGGCTTGAGCTGATACTGCTGCTTACATAGAAATCCTGGCTTGAAGTGGCACTCTCACTTGCTCCCAAAGATGAGATCACATCCACGCCACCATTATCTTCGGCTGTCAGAGAACTAGCTGAATAAGTAACGACAATGTTGTAAGCGCGCTGCTGTCCCAAGTTTTGAAAAACGCTATCCATATTGAATACATTGCCGGCATACACCTCAGAAGAATCATAAGAATAACTGGTTAGATTCAATAAAGGTCGAGAATAAGCTGGTTTTGTAGTCGCTGTAGGGTTAGGGGTAGAGGTGGAGGTAGGGATAGGCGTCGCAGTATCTGCTACAACCGTTGTCTCTGTAACCTCCGTCGTTTCAGTAGTGGTAGTCTCTTCCTGCAAAACAGCTTTCCCATTTAATTCATTTTTAAAGGAAGCGGAAGAAGTGAAACCGGAGAATATTAACATACTGGTTAATAAAATCAAGATTAAATTCTTTTTCATAATGCATGATTCCTTTTCATGTAATTCATTGAATATGACCATCCAGCATCTTGATCACCTTGCTTGCATATTTCATCATTCGAGGATCATGTGTTACGATCAAGATCGTACGACCATTTTTATTCAAGTCCTCGAGAATTTCCATAATGTTTGCACCGCTAACCGTATCCAAATTTCCTGTTGGTTCATCCGCCAGAATAACCGGAGGATTGTTGGCCAACGCCCTTGCAACAGCGATCCTCTGCTGCTGTCCACCCGATAGTTGGGTCGGTTTGTGAAAAACCCTATCTTTCAATCCAACTTTACATAGTAGCTGGTAGGCACGCTCCATACGTTCATCTTTGGGTATTCCACTCAAGCGCAGCGGCAAAGCTACATTCTCTAAAGCGGTCATGGTTGCGATCAAGTTGAAAGATTGGAACATGAACCCGATCATCTGCCGCCGAAAAATAGCCAATTGCTGCTCATCCAGCGTTGTAACATTGTATTGCCCCACCTCCACTGATCCGGAGGTCGGGCGATCCAATCCACCAACAATATGCATTAATGTACTTTTCCCAGAACCGGATGGTCCCATGGTGGTAACAAAAGAACCTTCCTCGATCTCCAGATTTACCCCTGCCAGAGCAGTGACCTGAACATCATCATCCATGTCGTAGATCTTTCTTAATTCACTTACTCGAATTATGCTTGTCATCGCACCATGGTATTCAGTAAACTGCTGCTCACATTGATACTGGCAATTTTCTCAAAACCAAGACCCAGTAATGATTTAATGAGAATAACAATGACAATGCTGAGCACTGCAATGAGAATGGATTTCTTTTTATCCAGCTTGGTCATCACGCTAATTCCCACAACGAGCAGAACTGCCTGCCAAATGCTGTAGATATCAATTTGAGCTAGTATTTTTTCCAGAAGAATAGCAATGGTAGTAGAAGCAGTGGATGCAAAACCAGAGAGACCCACGGCATTGATGGGTGTACTGGTGGCGACTACATACATCATCTGCATGATCGAACGAATACCAATGGGTATACAGGCCCATGCTGTAAAAGCGATCGATAGTTTGGTATTTCCCTGTCCTCCGAAGGAAATGGAAAGCAAATTGGCAAGACTGCCGATCAGTAACCAGGTAAATACAAAACTAACCAATGAACCTAAAGCCGATAAAACTGTGGAGAGCAGGGTGGAAGAACTAGAGGTGGTAGAGGTAGTTGTTTCATCCGTAGAAGTTATTTCATCGGTCGTAGTCGTAATAGACTGATTTTGACCTCCCATCCCCATC
>DHHD01000063.1:49809-57677 GCA_002403105.1 Anaerolineaceae bacterium UBA4781
TTGGGTTTATCTTTTTTTATTTCATCCGAAAAAGATGTTTTTGATTTCACGTTTTACTCCATTGCATAGAAAGTAGCAAGCTGGGAGTAAGTGTAGCCAATCAATATTTCATCCCCCTTTAATACATATTACAGTTTATTTATATGCCAGCGCTTGTGCTTGTTTATTTCACTGCTTAGAAAAAAGGTGCTGTTGTTGATTCAACGGCACCTTTCATTTTTTGAAACCTAAATCAGGCATTCACCTTTGTTTCGAGCAATTGCAATAGTGCTTCGATCAACACACTGGAAGTAGAACCTGAACTACCCCCACGACCACCTTGGCCTCCACCTTGCCCAGTTCCAGGAGTGCTTTGCCCATCCATTGGTGATCCATCCTGCGGGTTTCCACCCGGTCCGCCATTTCCACTTCCGGGTGTACCCTGAACCTGTGGTACATTTGCTGCTTGATCATCCGCAGGAGTACCTTGCGGCATGGTTTGATTAGTTCCTTGACCAGGTTGGCCACCACCAAAAGAAAGACCTTGTTCTACTAGAAAACTGGTGACAGTTTCCTGATCAAGCTCTAAGATTGTAATTGAATTCAATTGGTCGGTCGTTAGCACAGCTTCAATTTGTTCAATGAGGGCGGTCTGCTGCTCTTGATTTGCAGTTTGTTGTTCCTGCATTGCATCATTGGATACCGCGGGGGTTCCAGCTTGCTGTTGAGGAGCAACTTGCTGATTCTGATCGAGGTCAGTGTACGAATTCAAGATCGGAATCAGAGCAGCAGCTTGTTCTGTGGAGAGTACAAGATCAGTACCTTCTAATTTGAATAATCCAACCAGCAATCGGGTTAAATCTGACACTTCGCGATCAGCCATCGCTGCCGGATCGTCTGATTGCGGATTTTGTGGTTCGCCAGAAGCACCAGCATTTTCAGAAGATGTAGAGACTTCAGGTGCTGCTAAATCTTGTATCTCTGATTCGTTCGTTGTTTTTCCACCGCATGCAGAAAGAAACAAAGCGGTTAGAATGAAAATACTCAAAACAAGTTTCTTCATTTTTCTCCTATTTCATTATTAATGAAGGTCATTTCGAATTCAGAAGGGAGTAAACTTTTCCTTGCGCTTTCATTGTATGATCCGGCATTGTTCCTTGAAAGTTTTTTGCATTTCATGCAAGAATAAGAAAATGCTCCCTCTGAATTCGAGTATGCAAATCGAAAATAAGTCTACATTCTTTATCTTTCAACCCCCTGTAAACGGAGTTACAGTTTATTAATGTGAATTGGGATTTATTGAAAGGCGATATCCAATACCGGGTACCGTTAGGATTAACTTGGGGTGAGCAGGATCATATTCCAGTTTTTCACGCAATCTGCGAATGTATACGGTAATGGTTTGACTGTCGTTTACTTCTTCGCTCTCATAATCACGGATACTGCTTATCAATTGAGTACGGCTGAAAACCTGGCCGGGGTGTTTTGCCATATGAACAAAAAGGCGATATTCGGTAGGGGTAAGATTGATCACCGTCTGGTCGCGTGATACGGTGGCTTTTAAAACATCAATGATCAGATCGCCCACGAAGATCAACTTTGATTCGGTTGAAGAAAACTCCCCATAAGCGCGGCGCAATAATGCACGAATGCGTGCATTCAATTCTTTGGGATTATAGGGCTTGGTCATATAATCGTCAGCCCCGATTTCCAGTGCCAGCACTTTATCGATCGGTTCATCTCGTACGGTTAGGACTAGGATAGGTTGATACAAACCAGCTTTACGCATTTGCTTGCAGAAATCAAATCCCAGCCCATCTGGCAAACGAATATCTAAAATGATCAAATGCGGCTGGGTTTGCTGGGCCGCTTCAAAACCTTTCGTCCCAGAATCACAGATCTGGACGGAATACCCTTCTTTTACCAATCCATCATGCAGACTACGCGCTACTGCTAGATCATCTTCAATAACAAGAATACGGATGTTTTGAATTTGAAATTCCATTTATATAGATTCTATTATGAATTTTGTCTTTCTTCTTATCAGGATTTTCGATTCTCATAAGGCAAATAATGGAAAAACAATTTATTCATCATCCCGCCAATGGAATTCCGATTCAAAGGCATGTCCATCCCTGGAGAGATTTTCCCCTATTACTGTCCAGGTATGATTGTCGCTGGGTGTATTTTCAAGAAATAATGCCACTTCTTCTCCAGGCCGTATTTCATGATCATAATTAATCTGGATCCAATCCAGGGTGTGGTGTTGGTACATATCCAATGGAAAAGCATCACAGACCCATTCCACATAGCGACTGTTGTTGACATGTCCCAGCATATCCACCACGGAATAGCCGGCATGAACCCGCAATCGTTCTTCACCACCTTTTTCAAATCTCAGTTTCTCCAGCGATTCATCCAGCCCAAATCGATCCGGTAAACTGGGCAAAGTGAAATCCAACGAATGTGGTGATACCATACGGCGACTGGTTGCATCCATTACCAGCCAGGCAGAAGTTGCCACTGCCAACTGCTTCTCATTGTTATCCAGTATTTCAAAATCACGAATATAGAATAATTTTTGTTGAATGGTTTTTGGCCAAGTGCGGATGGTGATCTCTTCTTCCGCCCGGGGGAATGTAAAAAATTTGATCTTCATGCGCGAATGCACCCAAAATAGATTTCGGGATAGCATGCCGTCAAATCCAACACCGAATTGATCGGCATGGATGGTTGCAGCTTCTGTTAGATGTTGGAAAATAGCCGATGGTTTCCACCGCCGTTGAAAATCACATTCAAAACTATTTACCCGTTCTCGCTGTTCGTAAATGATTTCATCCCCATGCATGATTTTGCCCTTTTTATGTTTTTTAAAACAGTTTCTATTCTAATGCATCTATTATGGAAAGACAAAATTTTCAGAATTGAAAAAGGGAAAGCTTACATCTTTATTCAGATTTCTGATTTCAAGATCTTGCTATAGATATGATGGTATAAAAAAAGCATCCGGGTTGGATGCTTCCTTTATTGATTCTAATAGTTCGTTGATTGGTCTTTAAACAATGCTCTCATGCGGATACTTTTCATCTAATTTAGCCAACCCGTATGAGCATGCCGCGCCAATTGCGAATAACAATGCGCACACAGCGATCGTCCAGCCACTGACACCACCCGGAATGATCGCCAGGGTTGAACCTACCACGATGCCAAGGATCAGGTGATACATGAACGTATAGGATTTTTTAAATAACCATGAAACAAGTTTCGCGAATGTAAGGACACAAACGATTCCCCCGATTGCAAGCGGGATGATCACACCGAAATCGAGATGTGAAATTCCACTTGCCATCGATTGATACAATCCTAGGTAGATCAAGAAATTCGAAGGGCTCATGCCGGGTACCACCACACCTAAACCGATCAATGCACCGCTCATCACCCAATTCATAAAAGTTGGAGCTAAAGTTACATTTTTAATTGTTTCCATCCAGTTCATTAACAATAATGTACCCGCTGCCACACCCACCAAAATGATCCAATGCTGTGGTTTTCTCCCTTTCTTGCCAGCAGTTTTAAATAAGGATGGAAAAGTACCAGAAATAAAACCGATAAATAACCAGATGAATTGTGCTGCATAATTCGAAAATGCAAAATCGACCACCGCAGAAAAAGCCACCACTCCTATGATCCCACCGATCCCTACCGGAATGAAAAAGAGCAGGTTCTTGAGAAATTTCTCTTTTAGGTTCCCTAAAAATTGCATCAGAGGCTCGTATAATCCCAATATCACAGCCAGAACGCCCCCCGACAAACCGGGAACGATAAATCCGATGCCTACCAGTACCCCCTTAATAAGTCGGATAAACCAATCGAGAATTGAAGCTTTCTTTGTAGAATTCGTGTTCGGTGTTGCCATTATCGTTTCTCCTTGTGTAAATCCTCTCCTTAAAAATTTTGTTCTGAAAGCTTCAAATAAGAAGCGCTCTTATTTTTATCAATACGGAGAGGTATGAACTTTCAATGGATTAATTTTGAAGAATCTGGATAGTATACCTGAAATATTTTTCATGGAAAAGTTAACTTTACTTCTTATATGTGAGCATTTTCTTGACTTCCAGCCAGAATGTACCCACAAAAGTGGCACCAAGGATCATGCCCCACTGCGCGTCTTTCAGTGTAGTAATTTTCATCAGTTGCTGAGCGCCCGGGAAAATCGAAACCACCAGGAGGAAAACAGCGACGCCGGCAGCCCAAAGTAACATCATACGATTACTGCCAAAACCAAGCTGAAAAATCGGCTGTCGTTCTGATCGCATATTGAAAGCAAGCAGCACATGACCGATCAGCCATGCAAAGAAAGCCACTGTTTGTGAGGTTGCTAAATTGCTTGTACCGTACCAGGTAATTAGATAAACCACTGTCACTGCTGCGAACAAACCAAGCGAAGAAGTGAAAATACTGCTGATCATGGCTTTGTCCATGAATTTCGCTTGTGAATCACGCGGTTTCTGATCCAGCAGATCGGATTCGGGTTTTTCAATTACAAAAGATGCAGCAGCCATCAGATCCATAAAAAGTTCCATCAAGATGATTTGCACCGGTGCAAAGGGTATGGGAACCAGTAGGAGTGTTGGCAGTAGATTGATCAATACCAATGCCAACTTGCAGGTGAGGTAATAACGCACTCCCTTCTTCAGGTTCTCAAAGATCAAACGACCTTCTTCCACCGCACTGACAATAGTAGTGAAATTATCATCGGTCAATACCAAAGCGCCCGCTTCTCGCGCAACATCCGTGCCGGTCTCACCCATGGCTACCCCGATATCAGCCGCTGCTAACGCGGGGGCATCGTTCACTCCATCGCCGGTGACAGCCACCCGTTCGCCCAGCGCTTGCAATATCTGTACAATGCGCAGTTTCTGTTCGGGTGTGGTGCGCGCGAAGATCGAAACTTGCTGAACGACTTCTTTTAGTTCGTCATCGGTAAGTCTGTCCAACTCTGGACCAGTGATCACGGCATGCTCACCATTCAAGCCTACTTGTTTCCCAATTGCCAGCGCGGTGAGCGGGTGATCGCCCGTGATCATAATGGTGCGCACACCGGCGCGCTGGCAGGTAGCGATAGCATCCTTTACTTCAGGGCGAGGGGGATCCTGAAATCCAACCAGACCCACAAAAGTCAGATTCCTTTCAATTTCTTCCTGATCCAAATTTTCATTTGATAAGGTACGTTCTGCAAAAGCCAGTACACGCAAGCCTTCGGCCGCCATGTGAGATACAAGCTCCAGGATACCCTGTCGCGATGTATCAGTCAGGGTTTCGATTTTTCCACCTTTCAGTATCTGGGTGCATCGCATCAGCACTGATTCAGGTGCACCTTTCACAGCAGCCCAGGGCTTCCCGTTCTTCAAGGAAATGGTAGACATGCAGTTGCGAGTGTTATCAAAAGTAAATTCATTCAAGATTGGGTGTGTGTTTCGTTCTGCAGGAACATCCCACCCGGATTTCCGGGCAGCGCGTAGCAGTGCAGTATCGACTGCATCCCCTGTGAAATCGGTGCCATCCGGAACTGCATCGTTGCAGAATATGCCAATTTCCAGAAGGTGGCCCTTGGCTTCAAGCGGTTCAAAGCGAGCAGCTTCCATACGGTTTTCGGTCAGCGTGCCTGTTTTATCGGTGGCGATGACCGTTACCGATCCCAGCGATTCAACTCCGCTTAACCGTTTGGCAATGGCATGTTTTTTCGACAGCCGGAAGGCGCCCAGGGATAATACCATGGTGATAATGATCGGCAGTTCCTCGGGAATGGTGGCGAATGCCAGAGATAATCCCGTCAGCAGCATTTGCTTGACAGGTTGATGTGCAAAGAGAATACCAACCAGTGGGACCAGCACACTGAATCCCAATGCAAACCAGACCAGAACCTTGCTCAGTTCTTCCATCATGTTCTGCAAGGTTGTGCGTGGTTCCTTGACCTGGCGAGCCAATCCGGCAATTCTGCCGATCTCCGTATCCATGCCGGTCGCTACGACCAACGCTGTTCCCTTACCGCGAGTGACCAGCGTGGAAGAATAGACCATATTATGACGCTCTGCCAACGGTATTGCAGGGTCCTGAATCGTATCCGTACTTTTTTCCACCGGCAGCGATTCCCCGGTCAGCGCAGATTCGTCCACTGAAAGTCCAAAAGCTTCTACCAGACGTGCATCCGCCGGCACACGATGACCATCCTGGAGCAAGACCAAATCACCGGGGGCAACCTGCTCCACCGGAATTTCTTGAAAATGACCATCCCGCCGTACGGAAGTGGTTGGCTCCGCCAGCTTATGCAAACTGGCAATGGCTTTTTTTGAATGCTGTTCATTAACCACTTCCACCGTGTTAAGGGTGAGAATGATGACGAGAATAATGATGGCATCAGAAATTTCTCCCCAGATGGCATACAAGATACCGGTCACCAGCAGCATGAGCACCATCGGTTCGCGCAGCTCTTCGAAAAATTCTTTCCAGAAAGGTTCTTTCTTTTCTTCGCTAAGAGTATTTCGTCCTGTTTGACGAAGGCGTGCCTCTGCTTCTGCTTGGGCTAGCCCTTCTGTTGGATGACTTTTTAATGCTGCAGCCAGCTCTTCGACCGTCAATGTATGCGGATTCTGATTCAAGATCATCACCATTCCTTATATAGAGAGATCAAATGCATTCGACTCCGGATGCTATTCGGCAGATACTTCACCCGGTTTTGGCATCCAAAATACCATCAAAAGTGCAGCCAGCAACGCCAGCGCTCCACCGAAAAAGAACGGAGCTGAAGGGCCAAATCCACCCCAGTTACCTACACCCTGCCAAAGAATACCTGCTATTAATGAAGAAGGAAATGCCAAAAGACCGATCACGGCATGATAGGTTCCATAAGCAGTGCCGCGCAAATTTTCCGGAACCAGATCCGCCACCATGGCATTGGCAGTTCCAAAAGCCATACCGAAATATAAGCCATAAACGATGTACAACAACCAAACTTGCCAGGCATTGTTCGCCAGAGCAAAACCCAAATATACCGCGGCGTACAATAACCATCCGCCGATGATCAACTTCCGTCTTCCGATGCGGTCAGAAAGTGACCCGGCTGGTGTAGCGATTAAGGAAATGATTAGATTGTAAACAGCAAGCATAACCATGATTCCGATCACGGAAACTCCAAGATTTTGTGACCGCAGTACTAAAAAGCTGTCGGAAGAATTTCCCAGTGTGAAAATACTGACGATCACCAGAAAAATATTGAAAGGTTTCCCCATCTTCTTTAATGAAAATTTGGGAGCCTCTCGCTGACCGGCAACATCCACATCCTTTGTTCCAAATGCCAGCGTGAACACGGCCAAAACTGCCGGAACAAGACTGATCAAAACGATCGTTTGAAAAGTGGATTTGGTAAGATCGAGCGTATTGGCTTGCGTCAGCCATACCACCAGTGCTGCAATGAGCAGCCCGATCATTGCGCCAGCTTTATCCATCGCGCGGTTGAACCCAAACGCCAAGCCGCGTGTTTCTTTGGTGGTTGAATCTGCCACCAACGCATCACGTGGTGCAGTGCGAATGCCTTTTCCTATACGATCCGCCCAACGCACACCGGCAATTAATTCCCAACTGCTGGCAAGGTAGAAAAATGGTTTGGAAATAGCGGAAAGTGCATACCCAACCACTGCCAACCATTTTCTACTCTTCAACTTATCTGAAAGCCATCCGGAGAATAATTTTAAAATACTGGCAGTGGCTTCGGCAACCCCTTCAATTAATCCAATAATGCTTGTTTGCACTCCCAGTACATTTGCCAGGAATAATGGCAGAATATTGATCACCATCTCGCTGGAAATATCCATAAAGAAGCTGGTGAACCC
>DHHD01000101.1:0-21828 GCA_002403105.1 Anaerolineaceae bacterium UBA4781
TTCATCCAGAACTGGCACCAATTTTTCCCAATCACAAAGATAGCGATATCCCATGAAGGTTGCCGCTCGTGCCGCTTCGTATTCAATACCTGATACGGCATGGCGCACATCTGAGTCAATACCCCACACATACAAATTCTCTGGCAATTTTGCCAGTGGATAGGGCTGGCAAGGTTGGCAAAGCATAGGAACAAAATAATCTTCGTTTCCCATCACTACCGCTAATTGATCCATGATGCCGCATGCAGATTGTGTAAGCGCAATCTCCACCCATTGTGTCCAGGATGCCAGTTCAATACCTTCTGTATGAATGTCATAACGAGCTGCTATAGCTTTCATGGCTGCTACTTCAAGAGCGGCTGAAGAACTTACCCCCTTGCCGAGAGGAACTTCGGATTCCAGATAAAGTGAAAATCCCTGCTGTATTTTTTCAAAAAAATGATCTAGCAAATAATAAATGTCTCCGATGAGATAGGCACACCAGGAGCGGCGTGGATTGGTGTTGATCCAATCCCGTACTTTCTCCATTGGTTTAACAAAATCCACTTCCAGCAAATCTGATAGGGTTAATTCAATTCGATCCTCCCAACCTAAAGCTGCGACAGCTGGATTAAGAAAATGGATTTCACCATCCGTGCGGGCTTGAACGGCAACTAGAGTAGCTTCTTTGATCGTCTTTTCAAAAACAAAGCCACCCGTGTAATCATCGTTCCCACCCATCAGATCCAATCTACCAGGCGTACGGTTAATAAGTATGTCTTTATCGTATGTGAAATAACCATCTGCAACCAGAGCGTGTACATTCTGCTCAAATTTTCTCAAATCAGGGTATTTTTGAGTATCTATTTGGAAAGTTGTTGGCATGGTACGCACTTTCTTTACACCGGATAAAAAATATCAAGATAGTTTGATTTTCCGGGGTGTTATGAAAAACATTTTAGCATAATCTATTCGAACGGTCAAACGTAATATACTGTAACATATATATTGACAAACGAAACTTTCTCCCTATAATTATTATAACGAATAGGGGTTAATGGTAATAATAATTAGAGAATTTTCCCCCATTCAGATTAAATTTTCTATTTGTCTTTTCATCCTCAAGCTCGCGAAAAAGGAGGGCTTAAGAAAAAGTAACTTCTACCAATAACCTCGGTATATCTCAAGAAAGAGTGTTTGTCTACAGACAAGAGCTTACTACAGTAAGTAAAACACTGTTCTGCAAATCAGAACAATCGAGACAAACAGCGTACTGTGATAGTAAAGAGTACACGTTGCTAATAAATCTTTGTAGTAAGAAGAGATTATTTAAATAGTTTCCCGAAAAAATATTACCCAAAAAGATGAATAGAAAAAAGAATGGTGCAGAGTTTAAAACAATCATCATAGGGGCAGGCACAGCTATACCTGTCATTAATCATTCGCCAGCATGTATCTTTTTAAAATCCAAAGATATAACAGCACTGCTGGACCTCGGGCCAGGTACGTTTTCAAAACTTCCAACTTATGGCATTGATCCTCTTCAAATAGATACTTTATTCATCAGTCATTTGCATCCTGATCACATTCTCGATCTAGCCATTTATTTTATGATCCGGGAATATGCAGGTAAAAAGAATGGGGTACCAGTTAATTTCATTGGATGTAAGGGGATTAAAAAATTTATATTACGGCTAAAGGTTTTATTTCCTGATATTTTATTTTCGAAATCAGCCATGAATATAAAAGAGGTTGCTGAGTCCGATTTTAATATCGGGGATGTTCGTGTGAGAACCATACTTACAGATCATACTCGCAGCAGTGTTGCTTTCCGTTTCGATTTTAACGAGAAAACACTAATTTACACGGGTGATTGCGTAAGTAGTAACCACTTGGAGAAATTTTGCAGTAATGCAGACGTATTAATCAGCGAGTGTTCCTTTCCAGACAAATGGGTTACAGAGGACCATATGAATGTACAAAAACTTGGCACATTGGCAGAAAATGCGCAGGTGAAAACCCTGGTTGTTACCCATTGCTACCCACAGACATTGAAAGAGGATCTGGAACATCAAATAAAAGAATATTATTCAGGATTCATCCATATTACGCAAGATGGAGATCAAGTAAACGGATAAAAAATGAAATCCACAATTCAGGTTTCAAAATTATCAAATAGAAAGAAAAAAGGGGTTAATTGGATCGCTTTATTCCCATTGCTTATTTTTTCAATTGGATTTCAGGTCATCCCAATTATCTCTTTGATCAGTTCAAGTTTTTCAACAAAACAAGGAATATCTTTAGAGAATTATCAGCACGCTTTTACACCTCACATCATGGAGGCTTTTCAGAATTCCATTCAGCTTTCACTGGTCACCGCAGTTCTGGGAGTCAGTTTAGGATTCATTGTGGGATATGCCATTATTTCTACAGATAATAAACTCGTAAAAGATGCATTAATTGCTTTGGCAGATGTAACGACAAATTTTGGGGGTGCACCATTAGCATTTGCATTCATAGTCACATTAGGCTCAACAGGAGTGATTACTTTAGTTCTTAAAAGCATCGGCGTTTTCCTCTACCCCAATTTCAGAATTTATTCCATTTCCGGATTAGCGATTGCTTATTTATATTTCCAAATACCCCTCATGATCATGTTGATCTTACCGGCTTTGCAGGGTTTGAAAAAAGAGTGGTGGGAAGCTGCCATAAACATGGGAGCGAATTCACAGCAATTTTGGATGCGGATTGGGATCCCCATCCTTGGCCCTTCATTAATGAGCAGTTTTTTTATTTTGTTTGCAAACTCCTTTGGTGCTTATGCCACCGCATGGACTTTAACCGGACCGGATGTAAATATCATTACTGTGCAAATTGCTTCCCTAATTCGTGGAGAAGTGCAGCTCGAAATTGGTTTGGCTGATGCTTTAGCTGTTGTATCGCTATTTATTATTCTGTTTTGTGTTGGGGGATATTTATTCTTATCCAGCAAAGCAAAGAGGTTCCGAGCATGAGGATGAATAAACTTTTCCGTTCCATCGTGTTAGTTCTATTCCTGTTGTTTATGCTTGTTCCCTTGATCGCTACTTTCCTGTTTTCCATTTCCACAAGGTGGGATCGCACGATACTACCTGAAGGGTTTACATTGGAATGGTGGAAAAAGGTTATTTCCCGTGGGGCATTCGGTTTGACGTTAAAGAATTCTTTTTATATTTCATTCGCCACCTCAATCGCATTGACTATTTTGGTAACACCAACGGCTTACTGGGTACACATACGTGCACCAAAAAGTAAAGTTATTTTTGAAATTATGTCTGCTTTCTCCTTTGGTATTCCAGGTGTAATTCTAGCTCTGGCGCTCATCCGTTTTTACTCAGGCATACCCGTACCTTTGATTAACACAACAAACATTTTATTACTTGCTTGCATGGAATTATGTTTTCCTTTCATGTACCGACCTGTGGCGAATGCATTGGATAGTATCGATATCCATACCTTAACAGAGGCCTCTCAGAGTTTGGGGGGTAATTGGATATCCACATTCATTCATGTGATCTTGCCGAACATCTTTCCTGGGATCGCTAGTGGTTTTTTACTTGTATTTTCGACCGTTTTTGCAGAATTCACACTTACAAATCTACTAGTGGGTGCGCGATTTAAAACATTCCCGATCTATCTGGTTGAATTCACGCGTTTCGATGGGCGGCAGGCTAGCGCTCTTGCCATCATCAGCTTTGTGGTTGCCTGGGTCGTATCACTATTACTTCTACTAATCAGTGGAAAGCGAACAATCACATCCGACAATCTAACCATCGGACACTGACGTTTATAAAAGGAGGTGCTTCAGATAAGTTAAAAACTAAAAGAAAAAAGAAAAACAATACAAATAAAAATATAGGAGTTTGAAATGAGCAAGAAAATATTCATGATATTTTTAATGCTAACAGTTTTGATCACTGTCAGTTCTTGCCAACCAACAGCAGACCAGGAGGTTGTAGAAGAACCTGTAGTGGAAGAATCTGTTGAAGAAGAGCCTGAGGTTTCAGAAAAAGACCTGATGATCGAAGCCGCAAACCAAGAAGGTGAATTGATCAGTTATGGTATGTCAGATGACTGGGTCAATCTAGGGAATATTTGGAAAACCATTGAGACTGAGTATGGTGTGATCCACATGGATACAGATATGACCAGCATGGAACAGATTACCCACTTATTGGCAGAACAAGAAGCACCGGTAATGGATGTGGCTGATATTGGATTTGATTCATTGGGTCTATTACTCGAAAATGATCTCGCCATGGTATATAAAACCGAATATTGGGATAAATTTGATGAGAGTTTCCGAGATCCAGATGGTCGTTGGGCTGTTGCCTATTGGGGAGCAATTGCATTCCTTGTGAATACTGACCTGGTCGAAAACGTTCCGCAAACCTGGGCTGATCTGTTAAAACCAGAGTATCTCGATCAGATCTGCAGCCGTGACCCACGCGTATCAACCTATGCAACCGGGGCTGTTCTAGCAGCCGCTTACGCTAATGGCGGGGGGGAAGATAATGTACAACCCGGGCTTGATTTCTTTAAACAATTGCGCGATTCCGGAAATTGGCGCGAAGGTGTTGTACTTAATGTAGCCTCTGTGCAAAAAGGCGAATGCCCTATTTCCATTGTTTACGATTTTGATGGGTTCAACAAACGCGATTCCACTGGATTACCACTAGAAGTTGTCATTCCCTCGGATGGGACAGTGGGCATGTTGTTCGCGCAGTATATCAACAAGTTAGCACCACATCCAAATGCTGCAAAATTAGCCATTGATTTCTTCTATTCAGATGAAGGTCAGATTATGTTTGCAGAAGGATATGCGCACCCTGGTCGAAGCGATGTAGATTTACCGGATGAAGTAGCTGCAAAATTGCTGCCAGAATCTGCTTATGGTAATTTATATTTTCCTTCCAATCTGGAGAATTTCTCTAAAGCCATGCAACAAATTAAAGATGGTTGGGAAACGATCGTAGGTGAATCGTAGAAGGTAAAAAAAACTGCGGACTGTCTGAAATACATCCAAAGAAGAGTTATCAGACAGTCCGACAGCCATCAGGATTATACATGAAACACTGGTTATTATACTAAAGCCAGTGTTTTCGAACCTAGCCTTCTCAAATAGGAAGAATATACCTAAAAATTTAAATTTCACTCTTTATATACGGATATGACAATCCAAACCGTGGTAATTATGGAATCGTAATTATCATAACATATACGAACGGTCAAACATAACAATTTGTAATGTTATTGTTGACTTTCGAAACATGTCACCCTATAATAATCCTTATGATGGAAATGATAAAAAGTAAACACAACAAATCTGAATTAAAAAAATGGCTTGGATTCTTCCCTTTTTTGCTTTTTTGCTTAGCTTTTGAATTCATTCCGATTCTCTTTCTCATTCGGGGCAGTTTCATTGATAAAACCACACAGGGTTTCACAATTGCACATTACCAGGCGATGAGCCGCACAGTCTATATCAATTCATTTCTTAACAGCATCAAGATCTCAGGATTAACAGCAATTATTGGGGTCATTTTAGGAACATTGATCGGTTACGCCATTTATCGTTGGCCTTCAGAAAGCTTGAAAAATGCCCTCATCTCCCTTTCTGATGTGACTACCAATTTTTCAGGCGCTCCCCTCGCATTCTCTTTTATTATCATTCTGGGAATGAATGGCGTTATCACGCAGTTCCTATTCAAATATTTTAACTACGAACTATATCCCGGCTTCAGCATCTATTCCTTTTCAGGATTGGCCCTGGCGTATGTATATTTCCAATTACCACTGATGGTATTGATCATCATTCCGGCTTTTGTTGGAATAAGAAAAGAGTGGCAGGAATCAGCTGAAAGCATGGGTGCAAACAATTTTCAATTCTGGCGATTTATCGGAATTCCTATTTTAGGACCTTCCCTGCTGGCAGGGCTCACCCTTCTTTTCGCGAATGCTTATGGTGCTTATGCCACAGCATTTACTCTGGTTGAATCGCAGCTTTCACTGGTCACCCTGCAGATCGGATTCATGATCGCCGGTGAAGTACGACATGATCCCGGAGTTGGTATGGCCATGGCAGTTCTTTCATTGTTCATTATGGGTCTTAGCATCGCCATTTACCAGATCGCCACTACACGCGTTCGTCGTTGGTCAAAATAAGGAAAGATAAAACAGGCAGGCATGAAAATTAATCGCAAATCCCCCACGGCCGCACAAAAGAAAAATCGTCCGCAAGTATGGCAGATCATTCTCATCGCATTTTTTATCTTCTACATGTTTCTACCTATTTTATCTACTTATATTTTTTCAATTGCAACCCGCTGGGATCGTACAATTTTTCCGGAAGGCTTTACTTTTGAATTTTACAAGGAAGCCACCGATGCTTCCTATTTCACAACATCACTGCGCAACTCTCTTATTCTCTCACTTTCCACCATTCTGGTCAGTCTGATCATCATCATTCCTACAGTGTATTGGGTGAATGTGCGATTACCGAAAGCGAAATCGATCCTAGATATTTTAATGATCTTACCCTTCGGTATTCCCACCGTGGTACTGGCGCTGGCACTGGTACAGGTCTACAATGGCACTCCTATTGGTCGCTCTCCGGTTTTACTGATCGGGGCAGTATTCATTTATTCCATGCCTTTCATGTACCGGCCAATTTCGAATGCACTGCACTCAATTGACGCTCTCACTTTGACGGAAGCCGGGCAAAGTCTGGGTGCTTCGACCCTGCAGGTGATGTTAAAAGTGATCATTCCAAACATCTATCCGGGAATCATCAGTGGTAGTTTATTGGTTTTTGCCACCGTTTTCGCCGAGTTTACACTGACAAAATTAATCCTAGGTGCTCGTTTTAAAACTTTCCCTCTCCTATTAGTGGAATATACGCGCATCAACGGAAACATCGCTGCCGCTTTTTCAGTGATCTCATTTACCATCGCTTGGTTGGCCTCATTACTCATTTTATGGATTGGTAAAAAAGGGCAAGGTTCTTCTACACAAGCACCACACGCCCATTAATCAAAGGAGAATTTTATGGCATATCTGGAGCTTAAAAACGTACATAAGACCTTCGGGAATGTTAAAGCGGTGAATGATTTCACACTCGACATCAACAAAGGAAAATTGGTCTCTTTCCTTGGCCCCTCAGGCTGCGGCAAAACCACTACATTGCGCATGATCGCTGGATTTGAACAACCCGACGAAGGCACCATTCAATTGGACAATGAGGATATCACTATCGTTAGCCCGAATCAGCGTGATATTGGTATGGTCTTCCAGGCATATGCCCTCTTTCCGAACATGAGTGTACGCCAGAACATCGCTTTTGGTTTGAAGATGAAAAAGACACCTAAGGTAGAGATCGAGAAAAGGGTGGATGAAGTGTTGGAAATGGTGCGTTTAAAGGACACAGCCAAGCGTTATCCACACCAACTTTCTGGCGGGCAGCAGCAACGCATTGCGCTGGCACGTGCCCTGGCGGTACGCCCGCGTGTTCTGCTTTTGGATGAACCACTCTCTGCACTGGATGCTGAAGTACGTGTTGCCCTGCGTGGCGAGATCAGGCGCATTCAATCCGACCTGGCTATTACCACAGTGTATGTCACACACGATCAAGAAGAAGCACTTTCCATTTCCGATCAAGTAGTGGTGATGGAAAATGGGGTCATTCAGCAAGTAGGAACACCGCAGGAGATCTACCGCGCACCACAAACTCGTTTCGTGGCTACTTTTATTGGAACCGCCAACCAATTTTTTGGAAAGGTAGGTGGAGAATCTGAAGTTCAGTGCAGTGGGTTATCCATCTCAACACGCAAATTATCAGATTTCACAAAAGGACAAGAAGTTGTGGTGCTGGTTCGGCCTGAATTAATTTCAGTAAATACCTCCCAACCAAGCGCAGATGCGGGAAATATCATTGAAGGCATCGTTGAAACCGTAACTTTCCATGGTGCGGTTACACGCTTGGGAGTCCATATGAATCAGCAGCGCGTGGTTGCAGATATCACAGTTAACTCAGCCGAATCCATTTCTCTGAACCAGACCGTTTGGCTGTCTTTTAAACCAGAGGTTTGTAAAGTAATGGCGGTTGCCGAATGATTTTTATCAACGGGCATGAGATCGTATTGGATGATCACGAACGGTTGGAACCCTGGACGGATTACAGCCGCGTGGTAACACTGGCAATGGATTTTATTAAATCCTGCCCCTGTGATTCACACAATCATTTGCCCTGGTATCTGCAATATTCTTGCTTTTGGACGGATCCTCTGCGCCCCACCGATTGGCCTGATAATCCCGCTGGAAAATTTGCATGGGCAGTAACCACCATACTCAAATACTATGCATACTCCGGAAAGCAAAAGTTCATAGATATCGCTGCCACCATGCTTGATCATTTATGGGATCAGCGCACACCCGATACATTCACCTGGAATGAAATTCCATATTCCTCCGCCAATCCCGGAACGGGAATCTACTTTGGTGCACGCGCTGATGGAGAATATGTGACCGAACCAGACAAGATCGCCCAGGTTGGAAAAGCTTATCTAGATTTTTATAAACTTACCGGTGAAAAACGTTTTCTGGATCGAGGTGAGCACTGCGCCAAGGTATTGGCAGGGAAACTGCGTCCCGGTGATAGCGAACACTCCCCGCTGCCTTTCCGTGTGAACGTAAAGGATGGGAGCATTCTAGAAGAATATACCGCACACATGATCGCTGCAGTGCGTCTATTCGATGATCTCATCGATCAAGGAAAAGCTCAATATCAGAAAGAACGCGACCTGCTGTGGAAATGGATTCGTGACTTCCCATTGCAAAACAATGTATGGAAAGGTTATTTTGAAGATATCAGGCTGGATCCAAGCAACGAAAACCGCGATCAGCTTTCTCCATTAGAAACAGCCAGATATATGCTAGAACATCGCACGCAGTTTCCTGATTGGCAAGTTACTGTCAGAAGGTTGATCGAATGGGTGCAAGAGACACTTGGGGCACAGCCCTTCTATTCTGCCATCCCGATCCATGAACAGAAATTCTGTTATTTCGTAATGGGCAGTCATACCGCTCGCTTCGCATGTTTATGCGCACAATTTGCCGAACTGACCGGGAACGAAAAATTCCGTGAAATGGCTGTTCGTTCCTTCAATTGGGCAAGCTATATGGCAAATACCAACGGTACTGTAACAGTGGGGGTTGATCGCCCTGATTATTACAATCAATGCTGGTTCACCGATGGATATTTCGATTACGTCCCTCATTTTTTAGATGGGATGGCCGCTCTGCCTGAAATGGCTCCGGATGGTGAAGACCATATGCTTCGTTCCACTTCAATTATTCAGCAAATATCCTATCAATTCAATGAGATAAGTTATCGTTGTCATGAAAAAAGCGGCTTCCAACGCTTGCGTTTGACCTTCCAACCCAGTGAGATCATCGCAGATGGCAAACGGCTGTCCCCAAAACGGAATTTGGATAAAGAACCGGGATGGGCAATCAGGAATATCCCCTACGTGGTGGATATCAGACCCGATGCGAGAAATGTATTGATACGAGGTTAACAAAAAATCGTCCTTTAGAAAAAAATGCAACCATCTTTAACACAAAAGTAAAAGACAAGGAGGTGCTTCGTATAAAAAATTAGAGGTTTCAAGCAAAATATTCACTTCAGAAAGTGAAAATAATTTTAGGTAAGGAAAAGAGAAATGTCGAAAAAAATTAGAACGCTCGTAGGTTTGTTGGTACTGGTTTCATTGGTACTAGCGGCTTGTACTAATGCAGACGCTGTGGAAGAAACAACCATTGAAGAACCAGCTGTCGCTGAAGAAGCAGTTGCCGAAGTCGACCCGATGGAACAGCTTATTGCTGATGCTCAGAGTGAAGGTGTACTTGTTTCGTATGGTCTCCCTGATAGTTGGGTGAACTATGCGGACATGAAAGCACTTTTACTTGAGAAATATGGCATTGAAACTCAGGATACTGATATGGGTTCCGGTGAGATCATCGCTGCTCTCGAAGCCGAAGCAGGTGCTCCTGTGGCAGATATCACAGATCTTGGTTTAAACTTTGCCAAAATCGTTGAAGATGAAGCGCTGTCACAACCATACATCCATTCCTATTGGGACGAACTCCCCGATTATGCCAAAGATCCCGATGGCCGCTGGTCAGCTGCTTATTGGGGTGCTATTGCCATTCTGGTAAACACAGATGCAGTAACAACCGTTCCACAAACATGGACCGATTTGCTCAATGATGAATATATTGGTAAAGTTTGTATGAAAGATCCACGTTCTTCAGCTACTGCAAACATGGTAGTGTTGGGCGCCGCATACGGCTTGGGCGGTGATGCAGCCAATGTGCAACCCGGGTTAGATTTCTTTGCGCAAATGATCGAAAAAGGTATCTTGAACGGTGTAAAACCATCCACTGCAGCCATTCAAAAGGGTGAATGCCCCATTTCCCTATTCTGGGATTTTGATGGGCTCAGTGCCAAAGAAGAAAATCCGGAAATGAATCTACAGGTCATTATCCCAAGTGAAGGAACAGTGGCTGGCATGTATATCCAATTTGTGACCGCTGGAGCTCCTGATGCGAATGCTGCCAAGTTGATGATCGAGCTTGAATTCTCTGATGAAGGTCAATTGGCATATGCAAACGGATTTGTTCATCCAATTCGATCCAGCGTTGTCCTCCCGGATGAATTGCTGGCGAAATTCCCAGCTGCGGAAGCTTATGAAGTTGTAACCTTCCCAACCGATTACAAGGCATTAGATACTGCCGGTACCGCCATTTCAGATGGCTGGGAATTAATTGCACAATAAAGATATTTAATATTGCGAAGGATGGGGCAGGGGTTACCCTGCTCCATCCCTACAAAAAGAGATTGTAACTTAAAAGCATAATCAGGAATTATCAACTTATTTATTAAAAAACAAAATCAATTTAATTAAGGAGAATAGAATGTCATCCACAGGAATTTCAGTAAGGTTTAATAGGTTATTTTCAGATGGAAAAAACGCAGTAGTGGTTGCAGTTGATCATGGGCTTTATTTTGGACCATTGGAAGGAATGATTGATCTTCCATCAGTTATCAATAAAGTGGGGGGGGCAGATGCAATCTTGATGGCTCCAGGCATGCCAGCGCATTGTCAGAGTGTGTTTTCTAAACGGGGAGCTCCTGCGTGTATCATTCGTCTCAATTGGGGATCTAATTATGCAGCCATGTGGAACTATAAACACTCTTACAGCGTACCGATGATCAGTGCTGCTGATGCAGTAGCAGAAGGCGCTGATCTGGTGATCGGCAGTTTGACCATGAGAAATCCGGATGAAGCAGAGGATGCACATAATATTGAGATTTTCTCTCAATGCGTAGCGCAGAAACGTGCTTTGGGTATCCCTTTGATCGGGGAGTTATATCCTACAGGTGGTGATGATCAACAACCCGAAGATTTACAGGATGATATCTACATCGGCTGTCGTATCATTGCTGAGTTAGGTGCTGATCTAGTGAAGACATTCTATACAGGTGATGGATTTAAAAAGATTGTGAAAGCTACTCCGGTTCCCATACTTGCATTGGGAGCAAAGAAATTACCCAAAGCAAGTGATGCATTAAAATTAGCAGCCCAAGCCATTGAAGCTGGCGGGCGAGGCGTAGTATTTGGACGGAATGTTATTCAATCTGAATATCCTGATCGTTTCTTGGATGCATTGAAAGAGGTGGTAAAAGAATTCCAGGCACCTGATAAAGTAGCAAGTAAATATAAATTGGATTAATATGGAAATTCTGCTCGGAATTGACGTTGGAACCACATCTCTAAAAGCCGGACTTTTTTCACCGGATGGAAACTGTTTGGGTATTGAACGCGAGGAATATCAGCTAGACACCCCTTCGGTTGAAAAGGCGCAGTTCGATACCCACCTTTACTGGGAAACCTGTGTTCGAACAGTGAAAGCATTAATAAAACGCACCGAGATAGACGCGAACGCCATTTCTGCTCTCGCTGTTTCCAGCCAGGGAGAAACCCTGATCACGTTGGATGATCGCGGAGAACCAATTTATCCGGCAATCGTATGGTTGGATAATCGAGCTGATAAACAAGCCAAAAGATTATCACGGCAATTCCAACCACAGGTCTATCAAAGAACAGGAATCGCTGAGATCATTCCCACCTGGACAGCTTGTAAAGTTCTCTGGTTAAAAGAAAATGAACCTTCCATTTTCCAGAAGACAGCGAAATTTTTGTTAGTGCAAGATTATCTCATTTATCGTCTCAGCGGTCGTTTTGCAAGCGATGGTTCCATCTCTTGTACCACGTTATATTTTGACATTGCTCAAAAAGCATGGTGGAGCGAGATGCTGGAAGCAATTGGCATCACTGAAGATCAATTACCCGGAATATGCGATCCCGGATCGATCATCGGCACCGTGCAAGAAAACGCGGCGCATGAGCTTGGTCTTTCAATGAAAACAAAGATCGTGAATGGAGGGATGGATCAAGCAGTTGGTGCGATCGGTGCAGGTAATATCCAGGCAGGGATCATCTCCGAAACAACCGGAGCAGCAATGGCAATCCAGGTGACGGTTGATCGCTCTGATATCGATCCTCGAAAGTCCATTCCTGTTTATGTACACAGTGTTCCCAATCGTTTTCTGCTCGTTCCAGTCTGCCCAACCGCCGGCATGGCATTTAAATGGTTCAGAGACCAGTTTGCGGAAATAGAAATCCAGCAGGCTGTGAAACAGCATCAGGATAGTTTTGATCTACTAACAATGTTGGCTGCATCAGCCCCTGCGGGTTGTGACGGATTGCTCATGCTTCCCCATTTAATGGGTGCTTTCAGCCCCGAGACAAATCCGAACGCACGGGGAACATTTATTGGGTTTACACTGCGTCACACGCGCGCACATTTTGCGCGCGCCGTTATGGAGGGTGTAGCTTTTATGCTCAAACGAAATTTGGAATATATTGAACGGGCTGGCATTCCCATCCAGGAGATTATTTGTTCCGGTGGTGGATCGCGCAGCCGTCTATGGAATCAAATGAAAGCTAGTGTGTGTAATAAACCGGTTGTTGTGTTAGAAAATGAAGAAGCTGCACTACTCGGAGATGTGATCCTGGCAGGTACAGCAGCAAAAATTTTCACTTCCATTCAAGATGGATGTCAGAAAATGGTCACTCAACAAGAAAGATTTGAAGTTAACGAAGAAAAAGATGCATATCTCCAGCCTTATGAAAATTACTGCAAATTGGATGAGATGCTTTCAGAATTCTTTATTGACGTATATTCAGTAACGAAGAAGTGAAAAAGAAAAAGGAGAACAAGGAATCATGACAAACAAACCAAAAGTCGGTGTACTCGTGATGGCATTACTCGAGGATGATTATAATAAGACCGCCCATGTCCGCCCCATGGCGCAAAAAGTGGCTGATCATATTGGGGAGATCATCAGCAAATATGCTGATACAGTTTGCCCCGCACTGGTTGAGGAAGAACACCAGGCTGAAGCAGCTGCCTGTATGTTCAATGCTGAAAATGTTGATCTGATCATTGCGGTTGAAGTTGCATATACAAAGGGCATCGTTCCTACACGCTGTTTCTTGAACACAACTGCCCCAGTGGTAATTTGGAATACGCAGCAGATCGAATTTTTACCCGAAGATGCTGATTTTGACCTAATCATGATCAATTCAGGGATGGCAGGTGTTCCAGAAATGACCTCCGCTTTGCTGCGCATTGGTAGACCATTCTGGGTTGTGACATCCATGATGGATGATCCTGCCGGGCACCAAAAACTAGCAGAATATATACAGGCTGCGGGTGTGATGCGTAGTTTGAAAAAGGCGCGTATTGCAATTTTTGGTCATGCTTTCGAAGGAATGACTGACTTGATGGTAGATCAATTGAGCTTACGGCAGCAAGTAGGTCCGGTATGCTGGCCGATAGAACCCGAAAAAGTGTCAGTGGCAATAAGTGGAATTCCGGATGCTGATGTGAAAACATTGATGGAAAAAGAATCCAAACGCTACCATATCGGTATTGCCGCAGAACAATTTGAACAATCCTGCCGGCTTGCTCTGGCAATGGAAAAAGTCACCCGCGATGGAAAATTTAACGCAGTGGCATCCTTTGATCAAGTTTGGTTGACCGATCCACGCGTGGGTATCATTCCTTCTTATGGAACCGGGCGCCTTTGTGAATTGGGTATCCCTTGTACAACCGAAGCGGATATCACTACACTGACCGCCATGCTGATTCTGCAAGGAATTGCCGGTAAAGCAACATTTTTGGAGAATTATGTTATTGATTTTAAACGGGATGCCATCATCCTTTCACATGATGGACATGGAAATCCGGCTATGGCAGCAGCCCCATCGGATGTAACATTAAAGCACAGTATCTATTATGAAGGTGTTAAGGGCTTTGGGGCTGGTTTTGAGTTTGCGTATGCAGCCGGACCGGTTACCAATTTGTCGCTTGTGCCAATTCAAAGACATTGGCGCTTGATCATCTCAGAAGGGGAATCTATCGCGATCAAACCCCGTCCGGTGGCGGCGCCACAGATGCTCTTCAAACCCAGCAATCTTCCCATTGCAGATTGGTGCACAAAATGGTGCGAAGCAGGAGCACCACACCATCAGGCATTGGCTTTTGGACACCTTAGTGAGAAGATTAAAATTTACGCAAAAATGCAGGGTCTAGAATTTGTAGAAGTATAAATATTCAAAAGTAAAGGATTTGTGGTGATGGGTATGAATGAAATAAGTACAGCCGAACGAAGATCACAGATCGCCCAAATGGTGACAGAAAAGGGACAAGTGTTTGTCTCTGATCTGGTAGAAATGTTTAAAGTATC
The DNA here is from genome assembly GCA_002403105.1 of Anaerolineaceae bacterium UBA4781. Taxonomy (GTDB): domain Bacteria; phylum Chloroflexota; class Anaerolineae; order Anaerolineales; family Anaerolineaceae; genus UBA4781. Next base: position 14,894 of record DHHD01000101.1, read on the forward strand.
AGAAGTCTCCATCCGTCGTGACCTGACATTGCTGGAGGAATCAAGACGTTTGAAGCGTGTTCACGGTGGAGCAATTCCAATTCCTGGAAATTTCCGCACGGATTCTTTCGCAGAAAAAGAAAAATTACACAATGGCGCCAAAGAACGCATTGGGCAGGTGGCAGCCAGCTTGATCCAACAAGGGAATATCATTCTTTTGGATTCAGGAACGACCACATTGCAAATTGTGCGCAATACTCCCGCATCTCTGCGTGTAAGCAATATGATTAATATGGTCACAAATTCGATACCACTGGCGCAGGAAGTGCTCACTTGGCCATCACCCAACCTTACGATTCTTGGGGGCATCTACCTACCTGATTACCAGGCAACTGTCGGCCCACAAACATTGAACCAGCTGCAAGAATTAACTGCGGATATCGCGTTTTTAGGAACAGATGGGTTGACTATGGAAGGCGGTGCGACCACTGCCAACGTTTTAATGGCAGAGGTAGACCGTATGATGGTAGATCATGCTCGTAAAACCGTTCTCATCACTGACAGCTCAAAATTCGGGAGAAAGGGTTTTGTGCCAGTCAAAGGAGTTTCTGCTTACCATACCATCATTACCGATGCGGGCGCACCAGAAGCCATGGTAAAAGCCATTCGTGAAATGGGAGTAGAAGTGTTGCTTGTTTGAAATGGAATCATCTCAATAGAAACAGGAATCAAGAATCGATAAAAATGTATACAGGAATTCAAATCAAGCCTCCATTTTTCGAAATTGGCCCGAAAGCATATCTTTTCGGTAAAAAAGCGCTCGATCTTGCCAGACACGCCGATCAGATGAGCGAGAAATATGATGTGCGCATCATTTTCACACCACAATGTGTTGATATTTCATTGATCGCAAGCAAGACCGAACATGTTCTTATCTTCGCACAACACATGGATTCTTTGAAAATTGGTCGAGGGATAGGCTCTGTTCTACCTGAAGCGATTAAAGAAGCAGGAGCTGACGGATTTCTTCTGAACCACTCTGAAAAGCGAGTGTCAATGGAGGAAATAGAAGAAACCATCCAACGAGGTAATGAGATTGGGCTGGCATCAATGATCTGTGCAGATACACCAGTACAGGCAGTTGAAATCGCAAAATTTAATCCCAATATAATCTTGGCTGAATCACCCGAGTTGATCGGTATTGGAAAACGAGATGCTGCCGCTCAAAAAGAAATCACCAAGATCAATAAATCAATCTGGCAGATGAATCCTGAAATTCTGGTTCTGCACGCTGCTGGTATTAAGTGTGGGCAGGATATTTATGAGATCGTAAAACAAGGGGCTCAAGGAAGTGGATCGACCAGCGGAATCTTACTTGCCAGAGACCCATTCCAGATGTTGGAAGAAATGATCAGTGCCATGCGTAAAGCATGGAATGAAATCCATTAATTAAATTTAAAGAGGTAATAAATATGTCCGTTTATCATCAATCTATTCAAGTTCAATCTAAAATGGTACCAACTTTTCACGATGTAACCGACCAAGCAAAAGATGCACTACAAAGTTCTGGGATTAAAAATGGCATCCTGGTTGTATATTCGCAGCATACCACCTGCAGTATCATGATCCAAGAAGAATCGCATGACGAAAATTTTTATGGGACGAAATCCATTATGCAAGATCTGCTAAATATCTTTGAAAAGATCATTCCTACCTGTCATAGCGAGGGGCAGTATCTGCATCCAGGACCAGCTCACATCGCAGATGCAACCAGAAGAAAGGAATTACCTTCCTGGAGCTTGAATACCGATGCTCATTTACGTTCCATCATCATGGGTCGCTCTGAATCAATCCCGATTATTGACGGAAACCTAGAATTGGGAGAATTTGGGCGCATCTATTTCACTGATTTTGATCAAGTGCGTGCTCGCGAAAGGACAGTCAGATTTCAGATTGTTGGTGAATAGAAAGGATTCTAGTAAATAAAACTTTAAATATTTCAATGTAGGATGATTGAGATTTTCTTGCAGTGCTTATAAGCGCTTCAAGCAGGATAGAACCTCGATCATCTTTTATTTAAAGAATTTGAATTTCGAGGTTAGATCGGTAGTTTGAAATTTTCCTTGTTTATTCCTGTAAGAATATTAATATAACTATTATTGATTCCATGTAAAGAATGACTGATAATGATAGATAGAGATCGGAGGAATGGATGGAATTTTTATTAGATCCCAATGTAGCCTTTGTGGTGCTATCAGCTGCCTTCTTTATGATCATCTTCGCTCTGCTTACACCCGGTACAGGTTTTTTGGAAACCCTGGCTTTAGCCTTACTGGTTTTGGTGGGATATTCCGTTGCAAACCTGGCAGTAAATGCATGGGCGATCGTACTGTTGCTGGCAGGCGTAGTGTTGGTGCTTATCGCTTTGCGGCGTGCCTGGAAATGGTATATTCTGGCAGGCTCCATTGTATGTGTGATCATTGGCTTGCTTTTTGTATATCAAGGTGCAGGCAGCCTGTTAGCAATGGATCCCCTGTTGGCAATGTTGCTTTCCCTGGGGATGGGTGTTTTTATCTGGATCGTTGGGCGTAATACCTCTGCCGCGTTCAACTTGAGACCTTCCAGCGATCCGAATCAGGTCATTGGTATGACAGGCAAGGCACTCACCGAAGTTGCAGCCAAAGGGAGTGTATATGTGGATGGGGAAAACTGGTCAGCCACTGCCGAAAACCGCATCCCGAAAGGAAGTCTGATTATTGTACTTGAGCGTACAGGTCTGGTATTGAAGGTTGGAATACCGGAAGAAAAAAAACAGAAAAAGTAACAAGGTTTTTAAAAATCGAATGGAGGCAAAATGGGTACAATTTTAATTGCGGTGGTCGCTTTTTTGGTGATCATCGTGCTGGCGACATCCATCCGTGTGGTAGCAGAATACCAGCGGCTAGTTGTCTTTCGTTTAGGGCGCTGTGTTGGGGAACGTGGGCCAGGCCTTGTGTTTTTGATCCCAATTGTTGACCGAGCGGTTATGGTCGATCTGCGTGAGCAGGTGCGTGAGATCCCTGCTCAGACATCCATCACGAAAGATAACGCACCTATTTCTATTGATTTCCTGTGGTTCTATAAAGTGATGGAACCCACCAAGACCGTGCTGCAGGTGGGCAACTTTGCACTGGCAGCCCAAGGTATTGCAACCACCACTTTACGTTCGGTGATCGGCAGTATTCTGCTCGACAGTGTTCTTTCTGAACGCGAGCAGATCAATAATGCGCTGCGTACGCGTTTGGATGAAGTAACAGAACGCTGGGGTGTTAAAGTAACCAACGTAGAAATTCGCGAAATCATTCCCCCACATGATGTGCAAGATGCCATGAACCGCCAGCTTTCTGCAGAACGCAATCGCCGTGCAGTGGTGACCGAATCATTGGGTGCGCGTGAAGCCGCCATCAACGTAGCTGAAGGGCAAAAACAAGCTGCCATTCTGCAAGCCGAAGGCACACGCCAGGCGCAGGTACTGAATGCGGAAGGATATGCACAGGCATTGGAGAATATCTATAAGGCTGCCAAGACTATTGATTCCAAGACAATCACCTTGAAATATTTCGATACTCTCAAAGATCTCGGTGCGAGTCCATCCACCAAGTACATCTTCCCAATGGAATTCACCTCGATGCTGAAAGATTTCATCAAGGGTCGAGAATAATCAAACATCTTAGTAAACAAAAAATCCTCGCAAAAGAAGCGAGGATTTTTATTATTATCAGAACGCTCTCGGTTGGAAATATCCTGCGATCCGTTTAGTGAACACGCACCTGTACGTCGAAGATCAAATAAGAACTCCATAAGAGCACATTATTCATTAAATGATCAACCACCCTGCTCGATGGTTTGCTCCAGTATGGCGTTTAACTGTGCCTTTTTGCTTTTCAGTTCTTCCGCCAGTGGGGGAAGTGGTTCAAGAATCATCAGGATGGTCTCTATATATTTATCCTGTTTGTATTTTGGTCGCGCAATGAAGTGGGAGAATTCGATCAACTCAGATGGCGTTGTATAACCAGGGATGTTGCGCTCGATATAATCATCCCACGTATCAAAATAATTAGCATATAGGTTTTCCATATTAACAGGTAATTTGTTTTCCTTCTCATAATCGCGAAAGTATTTTCTATTCCATGCGGAGGTATAGATAGTCTGGTAGTACTCAAGGAATATGCAACGAATCTGTTTTACCTGTTCTTCCAGTTCGGCAATCCGAGATTTTAGCAGATCCATCGTTGCCATAGAATAGTGGATTTCCTTCAATTTTGTGGATGCCTGTATCTCTCGCGCCTTGATCGGGATCAATGATCCCGCATCATCCTGTTTGAGAATCAATTCGGTACCACAGTGCATGCAGAACATTTTTTGCATATCCCGCTGCGCATGCAGTTGTCCGCCACAGGATGGACAATTCATTTGAATGAAATCAACCATGTTCCCTCCGATTTTCCATGTGAGAAAGTGAGAAATTAATCAACCCTTTAATTGTAGTCCTGCACTCTTTATTATTGAAGAGTCTCTATTTCGCCCAGAATTGATATCATGATTATCTCTATTTTTGTCTGTTGAACATTCCACATCACTACTACGTTGAGAGGAAAAGTGATGAACCGTATTTCTTTTCGAATCAGAAAAGATCAAGTCCATGCAGTCTGAAAGGTTCTGAGGATTTTAATGAAACGGAAAGATCTTCTCTCCTGCGCGGATCGCCACAGAGAGATGATTTTCAGGGGGAGTGAGTGGGCACGACCAGCGGTCGTTATAGGCGCAGTAGGGATTGTATGCCATGTTGAAATCAACCAGATATTTCCCATCGGTAAGTGGTTCAATTTCCAAATACCTGCCGGCTGGATAAGTCTCTTTTCCAGCCTGGCTGTCAATAAAGGGAAGGAAAAAATCCTGTTCCGCTTTATAGATGGTTAACGAAACAGATTTTCCCTCTATCGGAAAGGTGATCTTTCCAAAGCGTTCGTAAGAACGCACATCCCCTTTGGAAGTCTGGATGGAAACCATTTCTTTATGTACAAATTCTTCGATCGTTAATGTGAATTTCAAATCCGGATTTTCCGGATAGTAATGCAATCCGGTGAAAGTCCGTTTCTGTTCTTCAGAAAGCGGGCTTTGCGCATCAGTAGCATAAAATTCATCTTTCTTCTTTCGAAAATCAGTTAATACTGTCATATTGAACCTCATTTTTCAAATCATGAAATTTCAATTTTCATTGTATCGGCTTTAAAAAGGAACTCTATCAGCAGTTTATTAATATTAAATTTCCTTCACAAACCTATTTTTTCTCTATTTGGGTTTATCATACACGCCTGCAAATTATCCATTAGGAGCATTTTATGAAAAAGAAAGTTTTAATATATTTAAGCATTTTTATTTTATTACTGTCAGTTGCTTGCAGTGCACGATCCAAGACAGTAGACGCCGCAACAGTCCTCAGTTCCCCCGATGCAGTGGTCGAGAATTTTTATTCTGATTATTTGAGCTATTTTGAAGACCCTGAAACCGGTGATTTCCGTGACCCGCTCTCTGACCGCATGTATGCCAATCGCAGTTATTTTACCCAGGAGCTGATTGATGAAACAGACGGCATTGTGGCATCCTTCAGTGAGGGTGGAGCCTACGATCCCATCTTGTGTGGACAAAATATTCCGGATTTCATCACATTTGATACACCCTATGTGGGTGCCGGCAGTATTATGTTCATGATCGAAGATAGTTTCGAAGATCATTATTTTTTCGTCCATTTGGAAAAAGAGAGTGATGGTTGGAAGATCGATACGATCAATTGTGACTTTTAGTCAAAAAACAGGTTCCATCCGGAACCTGTTTTTATTTATACTAATTGATCAATCGATCCAACCAAAAGTACGGGTTACCGCTTTTTTCCATTCTTTGAATTTTTCGGTATATAGTGTGCTAAAAGGTTTTGGGGTCCATACCTTATCTTTTTTCCAGTTGCTGCGCATTTCATTGAGGTCTTTCCAAAAATCAACCGCGTAGCCAGCCGCATAAGCAGCTCCCAGGGCGGTTGTTTCGGCAACCTTGGGGCGGATAACCGGCACTTGCAGTACATCTGCCTGGATCTGCATGAGCAGGTCGTTCTGCACCATCCCCCCATCCACCTTCAAGACCAATAGATCAACATTCGAATCCGCTTTCATGGCTTCCAATACTTCCCGAGTTTGGAAAGCAGTGGCTTCCAGCGCAGCCCGCGCAAAATGCCCACGGTTAATATAGCGTGTCAATCCAACAATGACACCACGCGCATCCGAGCGCCAGTAAGGAGCGAACAAGCCGGAAAAAGCTGGCACCAGGTACATACCGCCGTTATCATCCACGGTCTTTGCCAGATCTTCAATCTCTGAAGCGCTGGCTATCATTTTCAGGTTATCACGCAGCCACTGTATCAGCGCTCCTGTAATAGCAATGGAACCTTCCAATGCATATACAGGTTTTTCGTCTTTGAATTGATAACAAACTGTTGTCAATAACCCATTTTTGGAATGTACAATTTCACGCCCTGTGTTCAGGATCATAAAACAGCCGGTGCCGTAGGTGTTCTTGGCTTCTCCTACATCGAAACAGGCCTGCCCCACAGTGGCTGCTTGTTGATCGCCCAGGTCTCCTGCTACAGGGATTATCCCGCCAAATGGACCTTCCGCTCTGGTATATCCATAAATACAAGAAGATGAGTGAATTTCTGGCAGCATGGATATGGGAATTCCCATGATCGTGCAAATTTCTTCATCCCATTGCAGGGTTTTTAAATCCATCAGCATGGTGCGGCTGGCATTGGTCACATCGGTAACATGTACACCCCCATTCACTCCGCCGGTCAGGTTCCAAATTAACCAGGTATCCATATTACCAAAGACAGCTTTCCCTGCCCGGGCAGCTTCCAGCGCTCCTTC
>DHHD01000101.1:21918-31182 GCA_002403105.1 Anaerolineaceae bacterium UBA4781
ATCTTGCCGGTAGTTTTATCCCACACGAGAGTGGTTTCACGCTGATTGGTGATCCCGATGGCAGCGATATCTTCCGCACGGGCACCTGCATTGCGCATTGCTTCCACAATGACATCTTGAGTGCGCGCCCAGATCTCATTTGGGTTGTGTTCTACCCAACCCGGTTGTGGATAAATCTGATTATGTTCCAATTGATGGCTGCCCATCACCTCGCCTTTTTCATTGAAAATCATACAGCGTGTGCTCGTGGTACCCTGATCAATGGATGCAATGTAATCTGCCATTTTGTCACCTCATTTTCAATGAATTCAATTTACAGGATCGCAATCTTTATTGAATATCCCTTGAAATATTGTAAGAAATTTTTCACCTGTTCTTAATTTTATAGCACAAAGGTGCAAAAATAGATCGATTCTTCAAGGCACAAACTGAAATTATTTGCACACCTGTTGCATAATTGTGCAAGTTGAGGTATTTTTAACCAGGAGTACGAGATGGAAAAATCGGTAAAAATTAATAATGCCATCCGGGCTGCCCGTATGTATTATTATCAGGGCATGACCAGCGGAGCCATTGCGCGGGAAATGAACCTCTCGCGTTCTTCCGTTTCACGCTTGATCAGTTTTGCCAAAGAAGAAGGATATGTCGACATCCGCATCCTTGATCCTATCGAACAACCTATGGTTCTTGAAAAAGATATCCTTGACCATTACCCTGTACAAAAAGTACATGTGGTATCCGTTCCGGATATCGTGGGGGAAGCAGAATGGTTGGAACGCGCCGCCCAATTTACCGCCAAATATCTGAATACACTTTTTGATTCGAATATGATCCTGGGAGTAGCTTGGGGAACAACCCTGAGCGCCATTTCCCGATATTTACAGCCAAAAGCCACCCACAACAGCCAGATCGTGCAGCTAAACGGAGCCGGGAACACGAAAACCATGGGTATTGAGTACGCCAGTGAGATCATCATGCGCTTTGCCACGAGCTTCCAGGCACGCGCACATCTTTTCCCGGTACCCACCTTCTTTGACTATGCCAGCACAAAAAACGCTCTCTGGAAAGAACGCAGTGTTCAACGGATTCTACACTTGCAGGAGAAAGCTGACCTGCTGCTCTTCAGTATTGGTGCCGTCAACGCGGGCGTGCCAAGCCATGTGTATGCGGGCGGTTATTTGGAAGAGGGTGATCTGCAAACCATTCGGCATGATCAAATTATTGGAGATATTGCCACAGTCTTCTTTCGTGAAGATGGCAGTTTCGAGAACATAGCTCTGAATCAACGCTCGAGCGGACCCAGTTTGAATCTCTTTCAAAAAAAGCACAGTGTATGTGTTGTTTCAGGTCTGGCAAAAGTAAAAGGGTTACACGCTGCCCTGCAAGGAGAATATATAAAAGAATTGATTGTAGATGAGCCAACCGCCAGAGCATTGACCGAATATTGCAAGGAAAAGAAAAAATCAATTTAATGGATAATCAGGTGAAAGGGAAATGAACATTCCAAACCAGAGGTATCTGCTGCATGAATAAAAATGGGAATTATGACGTCATCATCATCGGGGGAGGTGTGATCGGCTGTATGCTGGCACGTTACCTCTCACGCTATACGTTGGATATTTTGCTTATTGAAAAAGAGTCTGATATCGGCTCCGTTACCAGCGCAGCCAATACCGCTATTGTGCATCCCGGATATGATGCCATTTCGGGTTCACTAAAAGCGAAATTGAACGTTGCAGCCAACCCTATGTGGGATAACCTGGCTGGAGAACTGCAATTCGCATTTCAACGACATGGTGATTACGTGGTGGCGATCGGGGAAGATGAACTCGCCCGTCTGGATATGCTGCTGCAGCGCGGTAAACAAAACGGTGTGCCGGGTATGCAGATCGTCAGTGCCGATGTCATGCGCAGTCGCGAGCCGAACATCAACCCGGCTGTTAGTGGCGCTATCTGGGCAACCAGCGGAGGAATCTGCGATCCATTTGGGGTGACCATTGCAGCAGCAGAAAATGCAGTGCTGAATGGGGTAACCATCCTCAGAGAAACCGTTTTTGAAGATTTTATTTGGAATGAAAAGCGCATCGTTGGTATCAAGACCAACCGTGGAATCTTTACCTGCCGCCGGGCTATCAACGCCGCTGGTTTATTTGCCGACGCGATCATGCACAAAGCCGGGGTACGCCCCGATTTTAAAATCACCCCTCGTAAGGGGGAATATTTTGTGCTGGATCGCACTGATTTTACGGTCAATAATGTGCTCTTTCCGGTACCCAGCGATATCAGCAAAGGCATTCTGGTAACAACCACCGTGCATGGTAACACCATCATCGGTCCAAACGCGCAGAATATTGAAGATAAAGAGAACAAGGAAAATACCAAATCTGGAATGGATGAAGTATTTGAAGGAGCAAAAAAACTGGTGCCAAATATAAATCCGCGCCATGTTATCGCTGTTTTTGCCGGTCTGCGCGCAGGTGGCAATGCTGCCTGCCAAACCCCCGGTATTGGTTACAGCCACGATTTTATTGTTGAAATTCCCACAGAAGTACAGGGTCTTGTCAATCTGGGCGGCATTGAATCTCCCGGGTTGACTGCCGCACCAGCCATCGCACAATATGTGGTGGAACTGTTGAAGGACGCCGGAGAAAAGCTGCAAGAAAAGAAAAATTGGAATCCTGTGCGCCCTGCCCGCCCACAATTTCGACATCTCACCCATGAGGAATGCGATGCATTGATCAAAAAGGACGCGCGTTACGGGCGGGTGGTCTGCCGCTGTGAAAACGTAACCGAAGGTGAGATCGTAGCAGAGATTCATTCGCCTATTCCTGCACTTACCTATGATGCCATCAAGCGACGTACCTGGTTGGGAACCGGGCGTTGCCAGGGTGGTTTTGACATGCCGCGTGTGACTGAGATATTAGCCCGCGAATTAGGGGTATCCCAATTGGAGATCAGCAAGAAAAATGGAGCTTCGAAGTTTCTGTGCAGACCCACCAAAGAAGATGGGGGTGCACAATGATGATCAGAAAATGCGATATTGCAGTTATTGGAAGTGGGCCGGGCGGTTTAGCCGCGGCGATCGCAGCAAAAAAGAATGGTGCAAAGCAAGTACTGTTGATCGAACGCGATCGAGAACCGGGTGGTATTTTATTACAATGCATTCATAATGGGTTTGGGGTGGAAATCTTCAAGAAAGATCTGCCGGGACCAGCCTATGCACAGCATTTCATTAATGAAGCACAGGAAGTCGGAGTTAATTTCCTGTTAGATACCATGATACTGGAGATCACGAAAGATAAACGCATCTTCGCCAGCAATAAAACAGAAGGTATGCTGGAGATTCAGGCCAAAGCGGTTATTCTGGCTATGGGTTGCCGTGAACGAACGCGCGCACAGGTGCGCCTGCCGGGAGCACGCCCCGCAGGCGTGTATACTGCAGGAACCGCCCAACGCTGGGTTAATGTAGAAGGATTTATGCCCGGCAAGAAGATCGTGATCCTTGGTTCGGGGGATATCGGGATGATCATGGCGCGCCGCTTAACCTTTGAAGGAGCAAAAGTGGAACGGGTGCTCGAGATCATGCCCTATCTTTCAGGATTGATGCGCAATTATGTACAGTGCCTGCAGGATTTTGACATCCCATTACAAATGCAGCATACGGTCAAACGTATCATTGGGAATGAGCGTGTGGAAGCCATCGAAACGGTGGCTGTAGACAATCGCTGGCAGGAAGTGCCCGGCAGTGAAGAGGTCATTCCCTGCGATACACTCCTGCTCTCGGTAGGTCTGGTCCCGGAGAATGAACTATCTCGCCAGGTTGGCATTCATCTTGACCCGCTTACTGCAGGACCTTTTGTGGATAATTATTTTCAAACCGAAACCAAAGGCTTCTTTGCCGCCGGGAACGTGGTGCATGTGTACGACCTGGTGGATTGGGTAACTGGTGCCGGGCTGCGTGCAGGTGAAAGCGCTGCACTCTATACCAACAACAAATTACAAATGAACAATAAAAAGATCGCCATACAACACGGGCAAAATGTGCATCATGTGATCCCGCAGTTTCTTGATATTGACAGTTTATCTGCTCGAGAAGAACAATTGCAAATGCGTGTCACTAAACCATTGGAACAGCCGGTGAAAGTGCAGGTCACAGATGGCAAAGAAGTCATCGCAAGCAAAGCCCTACCCTATGCACGCCCCGGTGAAATGGTCACTATTTCATTAAAGGATAAACATATTGACCTGCTCAAGAAAGCTGAGCAACTGGTTGTTCAGATTGCAGAACGCGAGGAATAAGCATGGATATGAATCTACAAAACCAACAAATCATCTGCGTAGCCTGCCCAAAAGGCTGCCGGCTTAATATCCAACGCGATGGAGATCAAGTGCTGGTTTCCAATCAGGGTTGTAAACGGGGTGTGGAATATGCCAATGGTGAAATGAAAGATCCGCGCCGTATGGTAGCCACTACCGTGCGCATCCAGGGTGGCCGGCATCCATTACTACCTGTTTATACCGCCACCCCCTTCCCAAAAGCCCGTATCAAGGATCTGTTGGCTAGCCTACGTAGTGTGCAGGTGCAGGCACCTGTGAAAGAAGGACAGGTTATTCTTGAAAATGCGCTGGATACAGGCATTCCCATTCTGGCCAGTCGGGATATGTAATATTGCAGAATTTTTTTAACAATTGAATCTGTCAAATCAAATCCATCGCGAATAATATAGCTGATTGTCATAAGACCTAGCTGTATTTCTCCCAAAATCCGATGTATACTGAATTATGTTATGGTTCGGTTTAATGCATAGTATGCAAACGAAAATCGATCACCCAACACATCGGAATGTTTCCCCGCTTATCGGTACATTGAACACGAATTAAACCTTGTTTAATTTATATAAACATTATTAATCTTTTAAAAGGAGGTGAAAGAGAGAAGAGATTAGTACATACTTAATTCAGAATCCAAAAATTTTGAGGAGAATAAACATGAAGACATTTAGGATTTTCGTTATTTTTACCATCCTTGCATTAGCCTTCGCCGGCTGCAAGGCAAAAGTAGAAGTACCTACCGAGGATTTGACCATCCAGTTATGGACACAGGAAGGTGAATCTGACAACGCTTATCAATATGTGGTCAGTTTAACCGATGCTTTCACTGCGTTGTATCCCAATATTACTTTCGAGGTAGTACAGAAAGATACCGAAACGCTGCGTGAAGACTTCCAGACCGCCAGCCTGGCTGGTGCAGCTCCTGACTTGCTGTGGACCGTTAGTGACCATGCCGGCCCATTCACAACCGCTGGATTAATTCAGCCTGTGCAGGATTATTTCGACATGGATCTGTATGTTCCCAGTGTTGTCATGAATGATCAAACCTGGGCAGTACCGATCTCCAGTGGCAACCACCTGATGCTGATCTACAATAAGGACCTGGTCGCAGAACCCCCGGCTGATACTGATGCGTTGATCGCGATGGGACAAGAATTAACCCATGATGATCAGTATGGTTTAGTCTTCAATGCGACTGAACCCTTCTTCTTAGCACCTTGGTGGGGTGGATTTGGCGCCAGCGTCTTCGCAGCCGATGGCGTGACCCCAACCCTTAACACCGAAGCCATGATCAATACCATGCAATTCTTGTATGACTTGAAATTCACTTACCAAATCACCCCCGAATCCATGGATTATGACACAGCTGACACTCTCTTCAAGGAAGGAAAAGCTGCCATGTTGATCAATGGTGACTGGTCGTTGGGTGCATATCAGGAACTATTTGGTGAAAAACTTGGCGTAGCTCCCATTCCAATGGTAACAGCTACTGGTACCTATCCTGCCGCATACACCTCCGGTAAATACTTCATGCTTCCAAAAGACTTGGAAGGTGATAAATTGAATGCGGTCATTAAATTTGTTGAATTCGCAACCAGCGAAGAAAACCAGTTGAACCAGTTAGCTACCCTCAGCAGACTACCCGGTTTGAAATCCGTGTTGTCAGATGAAGCAATTTCCAGTGATCCAATTTTGGCTGGTTCTTCACTAGCCATGAGTTATGGTGTTCCGATGCCCACAGTAGTAGAAATGCGCTGTGTTTGGGATGCCATTAAACCAGAACAAACCCTCGTGTTTGCTGGTAGCGAAACCCCCGCAGATGCTGCCGCAGCAATGCAAGCCGCTGCTGAAGCCTGCATCCTGCAGTTAGAGTAATTTCTCTACAATAAAAAGATGGAACCGGAAAATTCCGGTTCCATTCTTTTCAATTAAGGAAAATTTATTTTAGCAATCATCAAAGGAGGCTCCACCCATGTTCGACTTTGATGCACTAATCAAAAGCCTTTCTGAAGTAGGTTCAACAATTCTGGCTGTCCTTCTTATTGTTGTCATCCTGGAAGCATTCTTATATCTTATTCTGGTGAAATGGCTGAAAACAAAAAACGCATTGGTTTATATGTTGATTTCACCGGCTATTCTTGGTCTGCTTGTGCTGCAGATATACCCGTTGGTATGGGAAGGGTATATCTCCATGACAAACATGAGCTTGAGCCATTTCTTTAACTTTGATTTTATTGGTCTGAGGAATTATGTAAGGGTCTTCACCGAACCCGTGTTGAAACAGGTTACTTTCTTTCCTCTATTTTGGCGGACTCTTCTCTGGACTTTTATCAACGTCGCTTTCCATGTCATAGGTGGCATGGTTCTGGCGCTGCTTTTGAATCGTGAAATGAAATTGCGCGGTTTATACCGCATGCTCATCATCATTCCTTGGGCTTTACCTCAAGTGGTTGCTGCTATGGCATGGCGCGGTGAATTCAACTATGAATATGGTTGGATCAACATCATGCTTAAACAGATCGGATTACAACCAGTCCAATGGTTAACCAGCCCGGTGCCCAACTTCGCTGCCATGTGTATTGTCAATATCTGGCTGGGTATCCCATTCATGACCGTCATCCTTCTGGGGGGATTGCAAAGTATATCGGGTGAATATTATGAAGCTGCAGAAATGGACGGTGCCAACAACTGGCAAAAATTTTGGAAAATCACTCTCCCGCTGATGAAACCCATCATGTCACCTGCAGTGATCTTAGGAACAGTGTGGACATTTAACACATTCAATATATCCTTCTTCATCAATCAGTATGAATTGGAATCCAGTGATATCCTGGTCACCGCTCTATTCCGCGCGGCATTCCAATACAACCGTTATGGATTCTCGGCAGCCTTCGCGTTCATCATTTTCTTTATCTTATTAGGATACTCGACTATTTTTGCCAAAACAACCGGCGCATTGAAAGGAGTGAAAGACTAATGACTACCAGCAATGCAACTCTGGAACCTTCCACACTCGAGCAAAAACAACCCAAAAGAAGAAAGACTAACTTCTTTCGGGCGAATCATGGCGACAGCAAGTTTAAAAGATTGATCATTCACTTGATCTTGATTGGATACTGCATCATTTCGGTCTATCCGCTACTGCGCATTTTCAGTGTTTCTTTGCGCCCAGGTAACCGGGTACTATCAACAGATTTATCTATTATCCCGCCTGATGCTACATTGGAGAATTATCGTTTGGTAATCTACGAACAAGGCCTCCTCCAATGGATCTGGAACAGCCTGGCAGTAACCATCACCACTGCCATTATTGGAGTGATCATCGCTGCAACATCCGCTTATGCTTTCTCCAGATTTAAATTCAAAGGTAGGTCTACCTTGCTGATCTATCTTTTAACAACGCAGATGATCCCAACTGCCATGTTGATGGTTCCATTATATATACTTGCAATTAACCTGGGTTTGGTAGGCACCTATCGCGGTTTGGTCATCGCATACGCTGTCACATCTGTACCTTTCAGCATCTGGATCTTGAAAGGATACTATGACACCATCCCAACGGAGTTGGAGGAAGCTGCCATCATTGATGGAGCTACACCATTACAAGCATTCTGGAAGATCATTCTTCCTCTTTCCACCCCCGCATTGGCGATCACCTTCCTGTTCAATTTCAGTCAATCGTGGAATGAATACCTTATTGCCCGTGTCATCTTGGGTTCCAATGAAGCGATCTTGACCTGGCCATTAGGGTTGAACCGCTTGATGGGTCAGTACCTCGTTCAATGGGGCCAATATAACGCAGGTGCTATTCTGGTTTCATTGCCGGTGATGATCCTGTTCCTGTCGATGTCCAAATACATGATCTCAGGGCTCACGCTGGGCAGCGTAAAAGGATAGAAGATGCTTTAACAAAAATCCCCACTTCCATGATGAGGTGGGGATTTTTTAATAAGGAGAGAAAGTGATGAATAGAAAAACCATTTTTTCCTGTTTGCTCCTCGTTGGAGTCCTGTTTGGCTCTTGCACCAGCACCAAAGAAACTGTGGCTGAACCGACCCAACCAATACCAACCGCCAGTGAGGATGTGCTGTATCTCAATATCTTATGGCACCAGCACCAACCCCTTTATTACAAGGATGAAGATGGGGTGTATACGCGTCCCTGGGTGCGCGTACATGCCACCAAAGATTATTATGATATGGCAGCAATTCTGAAAGAATATCCTGATGTACATGTCACCTTCAACCTCACACCGGTTCTCATCCGGCAATTGGATGATTTCGTGAACAATGATGCAAAAGACCTGTACTGGGTACTGGCGGAAGTTCCAGCCGAAGAACTTACAGATGAGCAAAAAGAATTTATTCTTACGCGCTTCTTTGATGCTAACTGGGACAACATCATTGCACGCTTCCCGCGTTATGAAGAACTGCTGCTCAAACGCGGTGGAACGGATGATGCAGCCATCGCCAGTGCAATGAAAAACTTTACTGCACAGGATTTTCGCGATCTGCAAATTTGGTTCAATCTAGCCTGGTTCGACCCTGATTTTTTGGCAGAGGAACCCTTGAAAAGCCTGGTGGAAAAGGGTGAGAACTTTAGTGAAGAAGATAAACAGATCGTTTTTAACCAGGTGCGAACCGTAATGGCAGAAGTTATCCCGGTTCACAAAGAATTGCAGGAGAGCGGGCAGATCGAGGTCATCACCACCCCGTATGCGCACCCTATCCTTCCTTTGATATACAACTCGGATCTGGCTGCAACAGGCAATCCAACCACCGATCTGCCAACCCGTTTTTCCTGGCCCAACGATGCCATCGCTCACCTGAGCAAGAGTGTTGAGGTTTATGAAACTCATTTTGGAACCACCCCCAAGGGGCTGTGGCCTGGGGAAGGCTCAGTGGCAGAAGATGTCGTTCCATTGATCGCAAA
>DHHD01000101.1:31192-33213 GCA_002403105.1 Anaerolineaceae bacterium UBA4781
CGATGGTCAAGAAACCGTGCAGGAAGCGGATATTCTATACCGCCCCTATTATGTGCAGGGCAGCCAGGGCGAATCCGTAGCCATTTTCTTTAGAGATTGGACCATTTCAGATAAAGTGGGTTTCACCTATTCCCAAACACCCGGTGAAGATGCCGCGGCGGACCTGATGCAGCGATTGGAAAATATCCGCCAGGAATTAATAAAAGAAAATGCCAGTGGACCGCATATTGTGAGCATTGTTTTGGATGGTGAAAACGCCTGGGAATATTACCCGAACGATGGTAAAGAGTTTCTGCATGCTCTCTACAGCATGTTATCGGAAAGTGAAACCATTAAAACAGTTACCCCCAGTGAATATCTGGAAATGTTCCCTGAACAGCAAGAACTGGAGACACTCTTCCCGGGTGCCTGGTTCAGCCAGAATTATGATACCTGGATCGGGGAAGATGAAGAAAATCAAGCCTGGAATTATCTGGGAAAAGTGCGTGATTATCTGGCAAAATATGACGTTACCGGGAAACGGGAAGCCAGTGAGGAAGCCATTGCGCTGGCAGAAGACTATATGTACCTGGCAGAAGGTTCGGATTGGTTCTGGTGGTATGGTTCTGACCAGGATTCGGGGCAGGATGAATACTTTGATCTGGGTTTCCGCCAGTTGCTGAAAAAAGTATATGAATCACTGGGAGATGAAGTGCCGGTTTTCTTGAGTGTGCCCATCATTCCACCGGATGCAGTAGAACCTGACCAGTATCTCACAGCAGCCTCCACAATAACAGTGGATGGGCAAGCAACAACAGAGGAGTGGTCGACCGCTGCCCTGTATGCTAATGCAGATGAAGCTGCAGTCATCCAGAGTATGGCGATCAGCATGGATGCCAGTAACCTGTATATACAGCTTAACAGTGATGCATTAGAAAATGGTTTCGACCTATACCTACGCCTGCCGAATAGGACGGAATATTACCCATTCATGCTCAACGAAAATGGGACCGACCAGATTGGGATCGCCGCATCGCACTTGCTACGCTTCACTCCTGATGAACAAGGCAGTTATATTGTCGAAAACGAAGCATGGAAAGTGACAGAGATCGATTGGACAGTTGCACAACAGGGTTCCAGCATTGAAATTGCCATTCCATTTGCACAGCTTGGGGAATTGGAAACCGGTGATGCCATACTGATCAAAGCCGCTGACCCCTCTACTTTGGAAGCATTCCCGCAGGATGGGCCGGCAGAAGTCAATCTGCTGCAGATCGGCACCTACACCAGTGTGCTGACTATTCAAGATCCCGAAGGTGATGATGATGGGCCGGGAACCTATACGTACCCAACGGACACGGCCTTTGAACCACAGGTTTTTGATATCAACACATTTCAGGTTTCGTACAACGATTCCTATGTGTTGTTCGATTTCACCTTCTTTGGACCCATCACCAACGCGTGGGGGTCATCCATTGACCTCTCATTGCAAACCATGGATGTTTACGTCGATACGGATCCCGGCAATGGAACAGGTTCGCGCGTGCTGCTGCCAGGCAGAAATCTTGGGTTAGAAGAAGGATATGGCTGGGATGTGGCAGTTTGGGCTGAGGGCTGGTATCCAGAAATACTCGCACCTGATGCAAACACCGGTGAAGCCATGAATACCAACACCGAGATCAAGATCCTGGTCGACCCTGCCACCAACAAGGTCACCTTGCGGGTGCCCCGTACTGTCTTTGGCGAATCCGCACCTGAAACCTGGGCATACGCAGCCATCGTATTAAGTCAGGATGGATATCCGTCAACAGGCGTATGGCGCGTAAGGGATGTGAATCAAAACGCAGAACAGTGGCGTCTGGGTGGCGCTGCCACTGGCAACAATCATACTCGTGTGGTGGATATGGTATGGGCAACCGGTAACACACCCGATCAAGCAACTATTTTAAGTAATTTCACACCCAATGAGAAAACCCAGTCAGAATTGAGCATTGAGGACTTTGCTTTGATCCCCATGTTCCACGTGCAGAATTAAGGAGAAC
>DHHD01000101.1:33337-41025 GCA_002403105.1 Anaerolineaceae bacterium UBA4781
GTATTAAAAATAGCTGCCAGACAGGTATCTCTGGTAAACCAGATGGCCTGTACTGCCGGCTCGGAAGTTAACCAGTACAATTCGCCCTCTTTTTGTGCCAGGTCTTTTTTTAATAAAGCCAGCTTATGGATGAAATCTGTCAATTCATAGCTGCCCCAGGGAATAACATCCTTTTCAAAATGATCGGGTTTACGTGGCGCTGCCGATTCTTCCCCTGCATAGATCAACCAGGCCCCTTTGTTAAAAGCTTGCAAAGCCGTCCAAGCCAAAGCCTGCTCGCGAGAAGGGGCTAAATCCATTACACGGTCGGTATCATGGTTCTCCACATAACGCAGCTTCACATAATCATTCGGGTAAATGGCATCCTGCATAATAAGTAAATCTAGATAAAAGCTCGTATTCAGTGTCCCCTTAACCGCTCTTTCCCAGGGTCGGAAAATATCGTAATCGTAGGTAATATCAAAAACACGATACAGCTCGCTATCGGATTGCGCGAACAACCCGTTACTGCGCCTTTCCGCCACCCAGCCCGTATGCACTGATTCCGCCAGCCAGATAATATTGGGGTTGATGGCTTTGGCAGCCGCATCGGCTTTTAACCAGAATTCCATTGGAACCAACGAAGCCACATCACAACGGAAACCATCCAATCCAAAGGAAGCCCATTTCTGAATGACTTTCACCAGGTAATTGTGCAGTTCAGGGTGAGAATGATCCAATTCCACAATATCCGTCCAATCCGGTACAGAAGTGATGGGGTTGCCCTGCTGGTCAAGACGGAACCATTCCTTATGCTCTTTTGCCAAGATTGAATCGGGAGAAGTGTGGTTATAGACCACATCGATCATCACCTTCAATCCAAGATCATGCGCTTCCTTGATCAATCGTCTGAAATCTTCTTCGGTTCCATATTCAGGATTGGTCGCCAGATAATCGGCAATAGCATACGAACTGCCCAGCGAACCCTTGCGGTTCACTTTCCCGATTGGGTGAATAGGCATGAGCCAGATGTAATCCACACCCAGCGCTTGAATGCGTGGGAGATCCTCGATCACAGCTTGAAAATCTCCACGCTGGCTGTGATTGCGTACATAAATTTCGTAGATCACCAGATTACGTAGCTCGTTTTTACTTTTCATAGTCACCTTTTTATTAGAATTGATTATAAAATAGATTTTTCAGTACACGATTCATTCTGGAATGATTGAAATTTCTGATATAATCGAAATGAACGGTTGTTCATTTATGAAAATAGAAATTTGTATTATAAAATTCTCCATTCTTCTCAGGATCGATATTTTTCTTTAACAGATTTTTTTACTCTTCCCCATCTGAAAAATGGGATTGAGGATTTTAATATTACATGTTACAGTAAAGTAGATGAGGTAAAAATCATGTCAGGTGAATCTAAATCTGTTCAATTTGCAGCAATGACCATTCTGCACGCAGGCAATGCACGCAAGTATATTTCAGACGCTTACAAAGAGCTCAGTGAATTTCATTTTGACGCAGCTAGAAAGAAAATCGAACAGGCTCGTAAAGAGACCTTATTTGCGCATCAAGAACAATCCAAGATCATCCAAGCAGAATCTGATGGTGAATCACTTGATTTTTCTCTGCTGCTTACCCATGCACAGGATACCCTCATGTCTGCTGTATCTGAGATGTACATCGCCAAGAATTTAATTAATATTGTGGAGAAAATTCAGGAAAGTCACCAGGATCATTAAACCCATTATTTTTCTCTATTAAATCGAAATGGTTCCCCTTATTTTTTCTTTTTTGTTTTTTCTATCTGTTCTGTATTCTGCATGAACAAACCAGATAGATAAGTATCTGCAAAATAATCAAAGCCCCCCTCAATAAACCGGCTTTCCTTTAACTTATTCTCTTTATCAACAATCGCCTTATCAGACATAAGATACCCAAAAAATAATCCCAATACAGCACGGTACAGGAGTTTGGCATTGACTTCTTTCAGTTTTTTATCTTTTGCTTGAATCTCTTCGATGGTTTGCGAGACAATGGTAAAAGTTTTTTCAAATAACGCCGGTAAATGTTGTCCATTGAATTCAAGCTCTTCAATTAAATGGAGACGTATCAATTCCGGTCGCTTATCCCATTCCTGCAATAATTTTTCAGTGGCATCCCGAATATAATCCTCAACAGAATTCCCTTTTGCGTTTCTTAAAACTTCAGGAATACGCAGCCATGGATGGTAGGTGTTAAGTACGGCTTCGAACAAGGTAGTTTTACTGTCAAAATGGTTATAGAGCGCTCCTGCCACCAGATCTATTTTTTCAGTAATCTGTCTGGTAGTTGTTGCATGAAATCCATTTAGTATAAATAAATCGCACGCTGCATCGATCAGTTCCCGCCTTGTTTGTTCGCCACGCATTAAATAATCTTGATTTTTATTTTCCATGAAAACCAATTCTCTATGTACTACATTTTAGATCTTGAATTCCTGTTTTTAGAAAACGTTGATTCCCTCCCTCAATTATACAAATAAACTGAAAGAATGGAGGTTTAATTAGTTGGGTAATATTAAATGAAAGATTCACAGTGTTAGGCAATTCAGCAATCTCTCGCGAGAGCTTGTTCATGGCGCTCACCAAAGTGTGGCAGATCAGTGAACATTATTACTTTGTAAGAAATAGGAGGCTTAATGTATAAATTCTCCTGGTTCAAATTTACATCAGAAAGAGGGTTCCATAATCAAAGGTTGTGCATGACTGGCTAAAAATTAGCCAGTCAATATTACAGAATATTTTATGATAAATATGTTGCTTTAGCTTCAGAAATGTAGCTTTTTTTGTTTAGAACATTTTCTACCTCTCCAATAATTTCGAATGAATCCATCAAATGGATATTTTCAGAGCTTGAACCAATCATCACATTCATTATACCCGGCTCAACCACAAAGTCCCCATTTTCGTTATAAAATCCCAATTGATTTAATTTAATAATAAATTCAATCAAACATTTTTCTTTTGGTTTTAAAGTGATGCGCCTAAAACCTATAAGTTCCTTGACCGGTCTCGTCACTCTTGCTTCACAATCGTGAATATATAGTTGAACAATTTCATCACCCAATTTATCACCAATATTTTCAACAGTACAAGAAATAGTTAATGGCATAGACAGATCAACCTTTTTGGGATTAATTACTAAGTTGCTAAATAAAAACTTTGTGTAACTTAAGCCAAACCCAAAAGGTATTAATGGGGTTCGCGGTTCATTTTGATAACCTCCTAAGAATAAATTCCCCTCAACATTATTCCTGTCAATATCCACATAGCCACTGCCAGTTTTATGGTTATAAAAAATTGGTATTTGTCCAACACTCCTTGGAATAGTCATGGTTGTTTTCCCACCGGGATTAATCAACCCGAAGAGTGCCTCAGCAATTACTTCCCCACCCCACGGTCCTGGATTGCCTACCAAAAGAATTGATGGGATATTTTTCATTGCCCAGTTTATCGTATGCGGTCTTCCATTAAATAAAATTAGAAGAATAGGCTTTCTTGTTTTATATATTTCTTCTAATAAAGTTTGTTGAATACCGGGAAGCTCTAAGGAAGTACTATCTTTTCCTTCTCCACAAGTTGAATCAACCCAACCAGATTTATCTCCAAGAGTAATAATAACTAAATCAGATTGCTTTGAAATTTGAATTGCTTTCTCAAATTCTTTAGTAGATTGGTCATTAATTCCGCATCCTTTAGCATATTGTATTTTTGTTTCTGCTGGTTTAAATTCATTTAAGGCTTCTAAGAGAGTTTTTGAGTATGGATAATTCTGACGAATAATATTTTCTATATTTCCCTCATCTAAAATTTTTCCAAAAACTTTAGAAGTATCCTCCTCGGGAATATTATTTAAACTAAGGTTGTCTTCTTTACCTTCTTCATTTTTACTCTGTATTAACCTCATCAGCATCTCAACACTAGCAGGAAAACTATAATTGGAGAAAAACACTCTCATATCATTTGCAAATGGACCAATTAAGGCAATTGAACAGCTACTTTTCTCTATTGGTAATAAATTATTTTCGTTTTTTATAAGAATGATTGATTCTTCAGTAATTTTTTTATTTATTTCTCGACTTTTTTTATCACTGTAAACATCATTGATATAAATTTCATCCTTCGCATAAGGATTTTCGAAAAGTCCCAAATTAATTTTTGCGGTTAGTATTCTCATAACAGATTCATTTAACAAAGATTCTTCGATTTGACCATTTTTTATTAGTTCTACTAATTTTGTATAACTTTTGGTATTCGGGGTATCTGCATCAACTCCTGCTTCAAGAGCAAGTTTTGCAGCTTCATATAAATCTTTTGCAACATGAAAATTTGTAACAAGGGTATCAATCCCACCACCTTCACTTACCACATGACCTCGAAAACCTAAGTGCTTTCTAAGAATTTCACGTAAAACCTTCTTATTACAATTACCCGGTAATCCATTTATTTCAGGATAAGCTGCCATCACAGCTTGCAAGTCAGCCAATTTAATTGCAGCTTCAAAAGGTCTAATAAAATTTTCTAATAACTCTATTTCGCCGATTCGTATTGCGGCTAAATTCAATCCACCTTGCGAAATTCCATAACCTACAAAATGCTTCCCCGTTGCTAAGATACCATTTGTCAATGTTTCCCCTTGAATTCCTTTTGTTAATGACACTCCCATACATGATGTAAGATATGGATCTTCTCCAAATGTTTCTGCAACACGGCCCCATCGCGGATCTTGCGTTATATCAAGTTGAGGAGCCAATGCTTGCCTTACACCCACCGCGTGCATTTCTTTTTGAATAATTTTTCCCATTTCCTCCATTAAATCTGGATTCCAGGTTGCGGCTAAATTCATTGTCGTTGGAAAACTGGTAGCTTTCGTACAGATAAACCCATTAATCGCTTCATTCTGAAACAAAACAGGAATCCCCAAGCGAGTATGATTAATATTAAAGTCTTGAATGGAATTAGCGAACCTTGCAACTTCTTTGGGTTCAGTTTGATAAAGCATATTGGCAAACTGTGTCATTCGCCCTAATCCATAACACATATATTTTTTCATAAGATCTTCATCAGGAATTTGTTTACCAACCAGAGATAGAGGCCATAAACAACATAGCTGAGATACCTTTTCTTGTACTGTCATCCTTGAAAGCAAGTCTTCTACACGTTTATCTGTAGATCGTTTAGGGTTTTTATATAGCATCATAACAGAACCTTTCCGTAGATCGTTTAGGGTTTTTATATAGCATCATAACAGAACCTTTCCCATGAATACTTCCTTATAAAGAGTACTATGACAAATCACCTGCTCCGTCATTTTTAAGAATTAAAAATACTTTTTCAAACATGGATAATAAATGCTTTGCTATTTGAAGTTGTGACATGGCGATCATTAGTGTATCTTGTGCATGCGTTAATAATAAAGAGATTTCAAGATGATCCCCACGTGCTTCTGCTGTAATGAGATCAGTTTGTGCATGATGAGCAGCTATTATTTCCTGGCGTGCTTTTTCTAGATCATTTCTTGCAATATCAAACTCGAACGTTGCAATATGATTTAAAGACTCCTCAACAAATTTTCGTGCATTTCCGGCTTGAATTAATATCTGTGTTGCTATTTTTTCGTCGTTAGAATTCATAATGTTTTCATTCTTTCCATAATAGATTTATATTTGCAATATTTTTAATGGGGCTGACCCAAAAGTAAGGAAGTCAGCCCCATTATTTATGATTATTGGTTTTCAGTATTTTTTAATTTTTCTTCAGTTTGCTTCTCATATATCTTAAAGAATGGATACCAAACAGCTATATCCACAATAAGAATTATGAAAGTAACCACTATTCCGCGCCAGTCATTATTTGCTAAAAATCCAGAAATTCCAATTGGCACAACAGGTACAAAAAACATATTGAAAGGAATATTGTTCAATCCCAGACTCATTGACAAATAAACAATGACCTGATTTACCACACCACCTACTAGAACAAATGGAATCGCCAGAATAGGATTAAACACGATTGGCGCCCCAAATATCAACGGTTCATTTATATTAAAAATACTTGGAACAATCGCTGCTTTACCAATATTTTTTACAGTTTCTAATTTTGAACGTAACATTAAAATATTTAGACCCAAGGTAGCCCCAGTTCCACCAATAACAGTCCAATAAAAAACTGTGGCAGCATTATTAATATGAAATCCATTTTCAACAATCGGTTCTAATCCTGCTTGTGCTAATTGAGCATTTTGAGCAAGGGCAGTAATTAAAAGAGGAAACAAGGGGCCTATCACAGCAAGAGGATGAACACCCAATGTAAAAATAAGGGTAGCGACAACCCAGAAAATAATCATAGCAGGAAGTGAATCAGCAACTACTAAAATGGGTTGTAATAATCCTGAAATCCATGTATAGAGATCAATATTTAGCAAATAGGTTATAATCCATCCTAATGCCAAAACAACAAATCCTGGAATAATTGGTTCAAACCAATTTTGCAAAAAAGATGGTAAATTTTTCCCCGAAATAGTCCAACCTTTAGTAATAAACAACGTCGATATCTCTCCAGCTGCTAAGCCTGCTATGATCGCAAGTGTCATCCCATTAGCACCAAATTTTGCAAAATTAACCGTAAAAGAAGTGTTTAGCATATCTATGGCAGCAAATTCTGGTTTACATAAAACTAAAAATAAGCTCAATGCTGTAATTCCAGTAGTATTAGGGTTTATTTTATTTAGCTTTCCAGATGAATAACCTATCCCATAAGCAAATACTAAACCTAGAATTCCAAAGGTTAGGTTATTTAATATAGCAATTTTGCTAGCTAATGCTGCAATTTGCTGCGATGAAGCCCCTATTAACATTATTCCATTGCTAATTAGCTGAAATATTGCACCGAGCATTAATATTGGCATAGCGAATCGGAATCCATCTGTTAATGCACGGACAATTTTAAAACTTGAAAATCTATTCGCAGCATTTGCTAATTTGTTCAAAAGTTCATTATTCATTTTTTCCTCCATTTTTTATTTGTAATGATTTAATAATGAAATCGTATATCTTTTTTTCATCGGTACTACCATAAACATCAAACGGTATTAAAAACATCTGTTTTTTATATTTTTTACATAATTCTTTCACCTCCTCTTCTGCATAAGCAACCTGTGGTGCTATAAATATATAATCGGTTTGATTTATATAATCCTCGACCTCAATTTCAGGAGCTGCTGAAATCTTAATATCCATTTGATTTTTTAGAAATGACTTTTTTACTTTCTCTACAAAAATTGAAGTGGATATTCCCATTGCGCATACAACTAATATTTTGACCATAAATGAATTCCTTTAACCTATAATTTATAAAAGCATAAATGAGCGCTTGTTCATTAACATTATACATATATAAATATAAAAGTCAAGATCAAAAAAATTATCTGAAAAAAATTATCAAAAAAAATTATCTTTGGAAATATTCAAAGGATTCAATTGCTGCACATGAGAGTACTATTATTAATTCATTTCAGCTTCATGATTCTCAAAAATTAAAAAAGATATTGCAGAACTTGTTCTACTCTTGCTTCAATTTCAATTGGCGCGTTGGCGTACTTTACCTCGATATCATGCAATTGATGGGCATGATAATCTCTTTTCATCTGCGAAAATTTCA
>DHHD01000030.1:0-5625 GCA_002403105.1 Anaerolineaceae bacterium UBA4781
GTTATTACATCGCTCTTGTACTGCGGTATGTACTGCTGCTTTTAATCGCGGCTGTTTCGCTGATGCCTTTCTTTCTAGCCTTCACCGGTACATTCAAGACCAATGCCGAGATCATTGCGTTCCCACCAAAAGTTATGCCAGAAAATTGGTTGTATGAAAATTGGGTGAAAGTCTGGAACACAGATATTGGCAGCGGGGGAACATTCCCGCGCTGGCTATTCAACACTGCCTTTCTCTCTGTAACAGTTGCATCGCTGCAGGTCATTTGTTGTTCGATGGCAGCCTATGCATTCGCCCGTCTGAATTTTCCTGGAAAAAATTCGACCTTTAATTTTATGCTGGCGACCATGATGATCCCCGGCGCGGTGACACTCATCCCTGCATACGTACTGATGTCGAAACTGGATCTCATCAATACCTACTGGGCATTGATCATCCCCAACGCAGTGGGAGCCAGCGGCATCTTCATGCTAACGCAATATTTCAAATCCATTCCCATTGATCTGGAAGAAGCAGCCGTGATCGATGGTGCCAGCCATATGAAGATATTTACGAATGTGATCTTGCCTTTAGCGAAGCCGGCGCTTTTGACAGTTTTCATCCTGCAATTCCAGGGGATGTGGAATGCCTTCTTGCAACCTCTTTTGTATGAAAATTCTCCGGATATGTATGTGCTGAATGTGGCTTTGAGTATTTTTAAACAACAGTATAAAGCGCAGTGGAACCTGACGTTGGTGGGTGCCATGTTCAATGCTATTCCGGTTCTAATCCTGTTCTTCATTTTCAGCCGGTATTATATTGAAGGTGTTTCCTATACCGGTGTAAAAGGGTAGATCTGCCATGCAGCAAACTGGAACGGACCGACCTGCATTAATTGAGGAGTTTGGCTCGGTATTTCGTATTATTAAACAATCTCTGCAAGATATCTGGGAAGATATCTGGTCCGTGCTGGTCATTAACCTGGTATGGACGTTATGTGTTTTGACGATCGTCCCCGGTCCGCCAGCCACACTGGCTCTTTTTAAATATGCCAACCGTATGGCGCATGGGGAAATTGTGGATATAAAAGACTTTTTCAAAGAGTTCAAGCAATTCTGGAAGCCTGGCTGGCGTTGGGGAGCGATTAATCTTTTTGTCCTTGTTGTTTTTGTGGGGGATATTTTGCTCAGCAATCAAAAGAATATAGGCGCATCAACCTATCTCTATGTGCAAAGTTTTTATATTGCTCTATTGGTGGTGTGGCTGCTGCTGCAAACCCATGTGCTGGCTTTTATGATCGAGCAGGAACAGCCAGGTGTGAAAAATGCGTTTCTTAATTCCAGCGTGATGCTGGGTAAAAACTTTATCTTTGCTATTGCTTATAATCTTGAGCTGATTCTTACCATATTGATCGGTACTGTATTGTTCATGTTTATCTTTGCCATCGGGGGAGTGCTGCTGGCGGATGTTGGAAACCGGGCGGTGTTGTTCAATTTGGAGCGCAATAAAACGCATGCCGCAGTATAGATTTATATTGCAATTTTTCTTTTTTTATTCCCTGAGCTAAATAATATGATCCAACTTGGGAGTTTTTTGATTCTGATATTAAAATAATACTAAAGAAGGGTATTAAAATGCCGCTTACATTTGATCTTCCATTTGAACAACTTCAAACCTACTCCGGAACCAATCCCCGCCCGGCTGATTTTGACCGGTTTTGGGCTAAGGGTTTGACGGAAATGCGAGCGATCGATCCACAGGTTGAACTCATTCCAGCAGAATTCCAGGTGCCGGGGGTTGAGTGCCTGCACCTTTATTTCACAGGGGTGGATGGAGCGCGAGTGCATGCCAAACTTCTCCGTCCCAGACAGATATCGTCGCCCTGCCCTGCGATCCTTTTATTTCATGGGTATTCATGCAATTCGAGCGACTGGTCATATAAGCTGAGTTATGTTTCTCAAGGGTATATTGTCGCCGCACTGGATTGTCGCGGGCAGGGAGGATTGTCGGAAGACTGCGGAGGGGTACGTGGAAACACGCTGCACGGGCATATCATCCGCGGTTTGGACGATGCAGTATCTAGTAAGCCAGAAAAGCTTCTCTTTCGAAATATCTTTCTGGATACGGCACAACTGGCAAAGATCATTATGGGAATGCCTGAAGTAGATATTGACCGAGTTTTTGCCACAGGAGCCAGCCAGGGGGGTGCTCTGACAGTGGCATGTGCAGCATTGGAGCCGCGCATAAAACGCATCGCTCCCATCTATCCTTTCCTCAGCGATTACAAACGGGTTTGGATGATGGATCAAGCCAAAGATGCGTATGTTGAACTGCAGGAATATTTCCGCCGTTTTGATCCGCAGCATACTCGCGAAGAGGATATCTTTGAACAACTCGGTTACATTGATATCCAGCATCTAGCCGCCCGTATTCGAGCGGATGTGCTGTGGGGTATCGGTCTCATGGATACGGTATGCCCACCGTCTTCTCAATTCGCTGCCTATAATAAAATTGTTTCCAGTAAAAGGATGGCAGTCTTCCCTGATTTTGGACATGAAGAATTACCCGGGCTCAGCGACCAGATCATGCAATTTATGCTGAAATAAAAATAGAACCGTGGAAACAATAAATAATCCAATCTCAACAGGAAGGATGAGATTCAAAATAGCCCTGCTGTGAGCTTTGCTTGACGCATGGCGCTGCTCATGGTAAACTTGCTTCTCACATTGCGGGGTAGAGCAGTGGCAGCTCGTCAGGCTCATAACCTGGAGGTCAGTGGTTCGAATCCACTCCCCGCTACCTAAATAACCAACCGAAAAGGTTGGTTATTTTTTAAATCACTATATGTGCTTTCTGAAAAAAAGCGAATTGGAACCGGTAAACTTCAGGGAAAAAGCGACCAAAGTCTCTGGTTGCGCTGTTCTTCATCAGATATCACCAGTTCGCGGATTGCTTCGGGGAGCTGTTCATGCTGCCAGTGAATTTCCTTTTTGCGTGTTTGTTCCACCTCATCCTTCGGAACCGTTGAACAAACTGCCCGGATGGCAAAAGCTGCGGCACCCAATTCGTGGTCTGCCATGTGCGCGGTTGCAACAGCATGCCCGGCGGAACGGGCGACAAAATGGGCGGCGTTCTCTTTTACTTCTCTGGCAGCGGCGTGTGCTGCATACGCGGCGTGGCGGGCTTTCAGGACGGTTGCTTTTCCATCCGCCCAAGCGCGCGCAGTTTCGATTGCCTTTCGGGGTCTATCGTCATGGGGATATTTCGAGGCGAACAGGGGAAGGACGTGCTCGGCACAGTCCGCCGCCCAGCGCGCCAGCAGACGATGATGTGCATCATCCAATAATCCCCCACGATGAACTGTCACAAAACGGATATCACGGCTTCCTTTGTAGGGGGTAACTTTCGGTGTCATCAATTCCTCATCCATTTTTCATTATAGGTCAAGTGGAATGAATAAAGGATGGAAAAACTGTACAGTAAAAATGAAGAGATCCAAAATACTTGAAAGACTTGACAGTTGTATATTCTAGAATTAGAATACTATAATATAAGGATACAGACAAGATGGCGCTTACGAACCCTGAACTGGTCATTTTAGGTCTGGTGGCTGAGAAACCACAGTATGGCTACCAGATCGAACAAATGATCCTGCAGCGAGGAATGCGGGAATGGACGGATATCGGTTTTTCTTCGATTTATTACATTCTCAACAAACTGGAAAATAATGGATTTCTACACAGCGAGAAAATGATCGAGGGAGAGCGACCTGCGCGCAAAGTTTATACATTAACAGATTCTGGAAGATCGGAATATCAAGAAGCAGTCCGTATCCGGCTGGCATCTCCCCACCCCCGTTCCGATGAGTTTGATATTGGTCTGGCAAATCTGCTGGCGCTTGATAGGGGAGAACAATTGCAAGCTTTAACTTCCTATCAGACAACCCTACAAGCGAGACTTGTGCAGGTAAACGGGAAATATTGTATGGATGGAGGGGAGGAGCTAAATACAGCCGCCTATGAGTTATTTGGGCACTCCATTGCCATCCTGAGTGCAGAATTGGAATGGGTTACTGGTGCCATCGGTAGAATTTCAAAGGAACAATTACAAGAAAACATCCAGTCGTGAAGGGTGTTGAAAAATGTATAAAAGAACCTGGAGGTAATCATGGAAAAAATAGATTGGAAAAAAACATATAAGGATCTGTACTTTCCCCCTTCCGAACCGGTTGTTGTGGATGTCCCCCCATGAATTTTTTAATGATTGACGGTCATGGAGACCCGAATAAAGAAAAATCCTATCAAGAAGCGGTCGAAACGCTTTTCTCCTTATCCTATACGCTCAAGTTTGCGGTAAAGAAAGAAAAATGGATCGATTATAGCGTTTTCCCCTTGGAGGGGCTCTGGTGGGTAAAGGACATGCGCCAGTTCACCACGGATGATAAAGCAAGCTGGGATTGGACGATGATGATCGCACAACCTGAGGCAATCCACGAGGAATGGATAGAAAGTGCCAAAGAACAAGTTTTGAAAAAGAAAAGCGATCTCGGTGCGATAGAAAAAGTAAGGTTTGAAGTGTATTCAGAAGGTCTTTCGGTGCAGCTTATGCACATCGGACCGTATTCCGCAGAAGGTCCCAATGTCGCTCGCATCCATTCCTATATCCATGAAAACGGTTATGAAATTTCTGAAAAGCATCATGAGATCTATTTAAGCGACGTGCGGCGGAGCGCTCCTGAAAAACTGAAGACGGTCATCCGGCAGCCAATCTGCCTGGTTTGATTTGCTTTGGATACCACAGTAAGAGCACCAAAATAGTGGACAAGAGACCCACCACTGAGATTAATATCGTCATAGATCCTCCAGGTACGTTTTGTTGTAAGGGCTTTCAGGAATTGAAGTATAAGTAAATTTACCAAGAATTTTCAAAGAAAATTGATGGTTTTCCAACCATGTTTATTCTGTGGTTCTCTTGGCAAATAGGAAAGCTATCACCATCACTTCCTGTATGGCTGATATGACGAAGCCACCCCATGCACGCTTCGCCGCCGCTTTTTGCCCCTTATTCACCTGTAGGTAGTGCATACAGATCCTCAATAGTCATGCCAAAGGTATCCCTGATGTATTGCTCCATCAGCTCCACAGAATGCAGGTAAATATCCTCAATCCCAGGGTCATTGTAGGCGTTGATAAAGTATTCTTCCACAGTCATGTCTTCGTTACTGCACCAGCCGTCGACATGTTCATGCGTTTCGATATAATACTCAAAATCAGCGCTGCCCCCATCGTTATCATCGGCTCCAACATGGAGTTTCTTATCGGCCACGAAATAGAACATATTAACCCGATATTCATCACTGATCGGCTGGAAAAATACAATATCATATTCCTTCTCGGCATTATTCGTGTGGTCGATCCTGATGTTGGTGTAGATTCCTTCGTGCTGCTCATACATAAAGATGCCAGCGGTCTCATCCGGAATGAACCCCAGGCTCTTGAGGGTTAATGGCTCATACGGCATGGCAAACAAGTTTTCGGGGGTCATGTGAAAGGTGTTCTTGATGGCGTCGTTATAAAAGCGGATGGGGGCAAGCAGCACATCCTCACCTTCCGTGACATCCATTGCTCCGCGGATCATTTGCTCTGC
>DHHD01000030.1:5801-9829 GCA_002403105.1 Anaerolineaceae bacterium UBA4781
CGCCTCATGGTTATTGCTATCCATTCCGAATCCGAGATCTATCAGCGTGGAGGGGATGATGAAATCCTTCTTTTTCAGATTTGGATAAATGATCTCGAGAGATGCATAATCTTCTGTCGGAGTGTTTGTCAGATACAATTGCTGCAGATTGGTCAACCCTGCTAACGGGGTGAGATCGGTGATGGTCGAGTTGTCGAGCAGGAGGACTTGCAAGTTGACCAGGCTGGCAAGAGCGTTATAATCCTGCGCCTGGCTACCCGTGAGGATCAGAAGCTTCAGATTAGTCAGCCCGGCGAGGGGGGTAACGTCGCTGACCGGGTTGCCGGCCAGGGAAAGGTAAGTGAGTTTGGTCAGCCCCTGCAAAGCGGAAATGTCGATGATTGCCTGATCCGACAAGTCGAGGCTTTCGAGGTTGGTGAAAGCTTCAAGCCCACCGAGATCGTGGATGAGCTCGGCCTGATCTGGGAGGTACTGTGACCAAACGTTGCTGAAATCCATGCGCGTAACAGCCTGAGCCTCCGCCTGGGTGATGTTGCCCTCCGGCTTGCCCAGCGAGGCGCGCACCATCGCCTCCAGCACCGGATCGGCGAACGTTACGATGGTGGGCACCGCCGAAGCCGAGAACGATGGGGTCGTTGTCGCGGTGGACGCGCCACAGGCGGCAAACCCAATAGCCAGCAAAGCAGCCAGCAGTATGTAAAGTGTTTTTTTCAATGAAAAATACTCCTTTGATTATTAATTAAGCCACAAATAGTGAAGCCAAACATCCTTTTTAGCTCATTTAGTCAATGTAAAACAGCCCATTCATATTTTACTCTATCCACCTATAATATGTCACAATGCGCAATTCGAAGATCGTCACTTATTGACATTTAGTGACGAATTACAAAAATCTATCATTCAGTTAATTTTTTACACCATTGTTGCATGTTAATTCCCCTAATTTTTCCCAACAGGGTCCTCCGGCGAACGCTTCTTCTTCAAATATAGATAGATTGGTTCAAAATATATATCACCGTTCTTCAAATCCTTGGACACATTGGATATGGTGATCACTCGGCGAATCTCGTGACGGATGCCAATCTGCAAAAGATGAATTTCAAGGTTTGAAAAAGCATAAAGAGGTATCTGATTCCAGATACCTCGCTCGTTCTGTTAATCCCGTACATTCTCATTAACATTTGTTGGGTTTATACAAAACGAAAGGAAAAACCAAGCGATTGGTATGATGAAAAACAAATTCATGATATTTCCAAGGCTGGCTTGATCACGATGGCTGTTTCTGAATTCATGGTATGTGTTTGGTTTGGATTCACGGCCTTGGGGTGATTGCTGCAGGGTCAATTCTTTTATTCCCTGCGTATATCTTTCTTTCGATCTTATTGTTTTCTGCCTTGACGGTTTACCTGAATCAACATTAACGAACTAAAATAAAAGCACCGATAAGGTGCTTTTATTTTCCATAGTTTTCGCAGATGAGCTAGTATTCAGCACCATTGGAAGCGATCAGTTTTTTGTACCAAAAAAAAGAATCTTTGCGGCTGCGACTGAGCGTGCCTTTTCCTTCATTGTCCTTATCGACATAAATGAAACCGTAGCGTTTCTCCATCTCACCGGTAGATGCGCTGACGAGATCAATGCAGCCCCAGGGGGTATACCCCCTCAGTTTGACTCCGTCTTCGAGCGCTTCGCGCATGGCGATTACATGCTGGCGCATGTATTTGATGCGGTAGCTATCATGGATGCTGCCATCCGCTTCAACCTTATCAACCGCGCCCAAGCCATTTTCAACGACCATGAGCGGGACCTGGTAGCGGTCGTACAGCTCATTGAGAAAGAACCGAAGACCCTGGGGATCGATCGTCCAACCCCATTCGGATGCTTTGAGATAGGGGTTCGGCACACCAAACAGCATATTGCCGGCTTGTTTGAGGAGCTCCGGGTCCGTGGAGACACAGCCCGATGAGTAGTAACTGAAGGAGTAAAAATCAACCTTTCCTTTTTGAATTGCCTCAAGATCCCCTTTGGCAATTTCGAGTGAAATGCCCTTTTCGCTGAAGTATCTGCGCGAAAAAGCCGGATATTCACCACGTACCATCACGTCGCCGCACAGATAGTTGCCGAGCCGCATGCTCTTCTGTGCTTCCAAAATATCTGCAGGATTCGGTGAATAGGGATATTGAAGCATACCGGCGATCATGCAGCCGACCTTGTTTTCTGGATCGATGGCATGCGCTAATTGCACAACCTTAGCGCTGGCAACGAACTGATGATGCAGGGCTTGAAAACGCATCTGCTGTGCCTGCTGAGATTCCTTCTCAAATGAAGCGAAAACAAGCGGTTTATCTGCTTCAGGCAAGATCCCACCTGCCACGAGTCCCCCAAATGGGGTGGCCAGTACGTTGATCTCGTTGAAAGTCAGCCAGTATTTGACGAGACCTTTATATTCGGCCATCACTGTCTGACAGTATTTTGTAAAAAAATCTATGGTCTTGCGGTTTGCCCAACCATTGTATTCCTTCACCAGGTGGTAAGGCATTTCATAGTGCGAAAGGGTGACGAGCGGCTCGATGCCATATTTTTTACAGGTTTCGAAGACCTTATGGTAGTGTTCGATGCCTGCGTGATTGGGCTGCTCTTCATCACCATCAGGGAAGATACGCGTCCAGGCGATGGACATGCGAAAGACCTTGAAGCCCATTTCGGCAAACAAGGCAATATCTTCCTCATAACGATGATAATGATCGATCGCTTCATGAGAGGGATAGTGACAGTCTGCG
The DNA here is from genome assembly GCA_002403105.1 of Anaerolineaceae bacterium UBA4781. GTDB lineage: Bacteria > Chloroflexota > Anaerolineae > Anaerolineales > Anaerolineaceae > UBA4781. The sequence continues at coordinate 8,582 of DHHD01000030.1, forward strand.
AGAATTTCATAAAAAAACTGGAGGAAAAAAGCACCTGCGGCTGGTACTTTTTGATAATGTATTCTGGTTAAGAAAAAAGAAAAAACTACTCTTTTTCGTATCCCAGCTTTCCTCTGGTTGCGATGGCGATGATCACGGCTGCAGCCAAACCGATAAGAGTGGATATCATCCATAATTGCAGGTCGACGTGTGCAATATCACTGCCGCTCAATGCGCTGGACATGGTGGCCTGGGTGATCAACACTGTACCCCAAAAGTTATCGGCATTGTGATAGATCATTCCACCCACCAGCAAGCTGCCTTTGGTCTTGTTATAAACCCAGGTCATGATGGTGGCCAATCCCACCTCGGCCAGAACATACAGCGGTATGCGTGCGATCCCCAATTCATAATGAATAGCGGATGGATTGAAAAATTGTGGAAGATGCCAAAAACCCCATATCAAACCGATGATGACACTTGCCAGTATGGGATTCCATTTCTCCTGCAGGCGGGGCAGGGCGAACCCACGCCAACCGAACTCTTCACCCAAAGGTCCACCTACCATGGTGATGAGAAAGAAAACGGGCAGCCAATACCATTGCTGTTTGATGAATGTAAAGGGAGGAATGCTCCCGCCCATGAATCGATTGATACCAACTGCGATCAGGGTTAAGAAACCGGGAAATAGAAGTGCCACCAACCACCACTTGATCCCTACACGCCATTGAAAAGCCCGCTGCCAGATCTCTTGCATACCTTCTTTGCCTGCTACCAGCGCGGTTGTGATCAGCCCAGCCAGGGTTGGTCCAAAGACAAAGATGCCCTGACCACCGCTGTACTACGGCAGCCAGCTGATAAGAAATGTAAGGAAAATAAAAAATGCCAGTGGATATTTTCTGATATGGTTGAGCATCTTGAATTCCCTCCAATATTTCTATGATGGTTTTATTGTACATGAATTATTTAAATTCCATTATTGTTTACCTTTGATGGAAGAGAATATTATCAATAGATCGGGATTTTTCAATTTCTAGAAATTATTAGCAAACCATTAAAGATTCTGTAACACTTGTTGCAATTATTCTAAAATACGATATAATGCAACATGTGTTACATCTGGAGGATGATATGGAATATAAATGGCTGCTGTTCTGTGTCCAATTGCCTGCAACCCCTTCCAGCCCGCGTGTCACCGTTTGGCGGCGTATGCGCTCCGCTGGCTCGCTGGGATTAGATAATGGTCTGTGGCTGCTCCCGCACACCGAT
>DHHD01000088.1 GCA_002403105.1 Anaerolineaceae bacterium UBA4781
CAGGTTCCCATGCCGACAATCACATGTGCTTTGCCGGTGACCGTTGTTTTGGATCGCTTTTCAAGAGCTTCTTCACGAACCCTTTTCAGATCGTCAAGACTTTTAATTTTGTTCATGGCATCTCCTGTTTGTGAAAATTTTGAATTTTTTTTATTCCACAATTAATTTCATCTTTTAAATACTTGAGAACGGCTGGATCAGAATAGGGGATTCCCTCCAGAGCTTCCTGAATGGGTTCACTATCCAGATTAAATTCCTCTTCATCAATTCTATACTTAAATATCCAATGTACATCGGGAAATCCTACCAAGAGGTCCAAAAAAGTAGTTTGTATGGAACCCATGGGCATGCGATCGATGTGATCGCGTTGAAAACTGGCTTCCACACGTGTACCTTTTCCGGGGGTGGAAGTGATCAGAAAATGACCGTTGCAGGCTTCTGCGGCTTCTTTAAAAAAAGGTATACCTAACCCTACTTTACGAGTTGTGCGTGTCGTTGTAAAGGGATCCGTTACCCGAGCCAACATTTCCGCATCCATACCTTTCCCATCATCCGTAATCACTATGGTGAGCAGATTCTTTTGGCTTTCTTCTTCAATTTCAATGGATACTGTCTTGGCTTTTGCAGAAACACTATTCTCAGCAATATCCAGAATGTGAAGTGAAAGCTCCTTCATCGTTCACTCCGATTACACTGTTTTTTCTTCGGTTGTGATCGTGCGCAGCAGTTTGGCAATCGTGCTTGGTTTGACGCGTCCGTGTATTTCATCATCGATCACCACCACTGGCGCTTGACTGCAAGCACCAACACAGCGGCACTCTTCCACGGTGATAGTCCAATCTGCATTGGTTTCACCCGGACCGATTCCGATGAGTTGTTTGATTTTTTCAATAAGCTGCGAAGCGCCACCCACATAGCAGGCGGTACCCAGACAGATCTTGATGGTGTGTTTGCCACGGGGTTGGGTTGTGAAGAAGGAATAGAAGGAGATAACACCATGGATCTTACTGACCGGAGTGTGCAGGTAATCTGCCACATATTGCTGTAAATCTTCTGAGACGAAACCGATTGTATTCTGCAATTCATTAAGGATCACCATGATGCTGCCTGGTTTATCCTTATTTTTGTCGAGAATTGCATTTATTTCGGCTTTTGCTTTTTCGTCCTGCAGGGGATTAAAGAGTACGGTATTAGTTTTTACTGTTTCCATCACTTTCACCGATAAATATTTTATTAAAACCAAGTGATTTTATCATGTTTACAATGATAATTCTATGGAACGATAATAATGGAAATAGTGTGAGGAAAAAATCAGGCTAGAACGGAAACGCTGCGTCCATTGTGGTGCTGTAATGCCTGGTGTAATTCATGAATAGTGGGATTTTCCATAATGAATTGATTGGCTCCCAAGAATTCATCCGGAAAATGAACATCTCCACCTTGAATTAACTGGTAATTTTTCAACTGTGGATACTGTTCTTGGGCTTGCTTGGGGGTAATATGGCGTGAAATTTCCAAAGAATCCAGTGGAATATCCGTAGGCACCAATCCCAGTACAGGCAGCAGCCCAAATTTTACACGGTCAACATGCGCAGGGATGAGCAAACCGCCCAATTCAGTTACAAATTGAAATGCTTCTTTTAATGATAAGTCGCAAGAAACGATCAAAAGCTGATCTTCGTTTCGGATGAAATCTCCGCTGAAATCAACCACGAACTGCTCTCCGAAAAATTCGGGATTATTCTTAATATCCGGCAAATGAGCATCCACAATGCTCTGGAATGCCTGACTTTGTTCCAGCGAATCGAAGAGGCAAAGGGAATGGACTTCCTCTTTTGTTTGCAGTTCCATACCGGGCAGTACTGTCAGCCCTGTTCCTTCTGCGGCGACCTGCACAGCTTGGATATTGGCGGTTTGGTTGTGATCAGTAATGGCGATGAGGTTGATCTCACGCTGCAGCGCTTCGGATACGATGATGGGTGGGATCATTTCGATCGCCGCGCATGGAGAAAGCACACTATGAATATGCAGTTCAGCTCTAAATGTTTTCAACGTTTTTTTTNNAAGGAATTATGTGGGGTGGAAAGCAAAGTCACACCCTCCTCTTTGGCTTTTTGGATAGTCTCATCGTCGGGTTTGGCGCCTTCGGTGATGATGATGGCAGCTACATCCAGTAAACACGCTACTGCCACAATATTATTGTGTGATTGGAGTGTGACCCATATACTTTGATTCTTTGCCCCGGTCATTACGCAACTGAGCATATCCGAAATATAGCCGCTGGAGGGGGTGATTTCAGAGATTTCCTTGGGAGCGGTTAAAACCTCAAGATCCAATGTTTTGATGATCTGCTCAAGTGTCATACTTTACTCCTTTTCTGTTTGATAACCTTCACCAACCATCTCATCTTTCTTAAGAAATACTTTCATGGTTAATTGGGTACCTTTACCCAATTCTGATTCAAGTTTCATTTCATCTACACAACGAGAGATATTAAAAAGACCCATGCCAGCACCAAAGCCCAGTTCGCGGATCTCTTCGGAGGCAGTGGAATAACCGGGTTTCATCGCTTCTTCCGTATTGGCGATACCTGGTCCATCATCCCAGGCGTAAATGGCGATTTGGTGCGGTTCGATCTCAACATGGATGGAGCCGCCGTGGTCGGTATGGATAATGAGGTTCATTTCAGCTTCATAAACGGCAATACCCACTCTGCGTGCCAACTGTGGATTGGCTCCCAAACGCAACAGTGCTTTCTTGATGTTACTGGAAGCGGAACCACCGTGCATGAAATCATAATGCTTGATCACATAGCGCAAAATCAGACTGGTGCGATCAGATTCGATATCTTCAAAAAGGTGTGATGCACGATAGCGGCGCACTTCTTCTTCGTGATAATCATGCTCCAGAGCTCGAAGAATGCCGTAAGTAACATCACCTTTTGTGAGGATACCGACCAGTTTCTTGTTTTCATCTAAAACCGGCAGGCGACCCAGCCCGGTGCGGGCAAAGGTTTTTAACGCTTCGGTAAGAAAATCAAAGGAGTTCAAGGTAACAAGAGCGGTGGACATGTACTTGTCTACGGGGGCGGATAATTCACCATTGATCAAGCACTTGATCAGATCCTCCGTACTGACAAGACCTACCAGATCTTCATCCTTCGTTACCAACACACCAGAGATATGTTTTTCCCGCATCAAATCAGCCACATCACTCATTGAAGCGTTCGGTGAAATGGTGATGAGTTTTTGGGTCATCACTTCATCAATGCGGATGATGTATGCCAATTCCTCCACCCGTGTAATGCTTCCGGCAAGTTGATCGGTGATCACTTTTCCTTTGAAGCGGGGAGGCTGGTCGTTGAAATTTAAATCTCTCATTGAGCTATTAGTCTTCGATCGCGTTCTCCAGGCTTGGTAAACCATTCTGGTGCAGGCGACCTGATAATTCATACATGCCGAAAGGAGAACTGATCAGAGGGATCTGCACCTCTTCGGCAAGTTGGATCGTCTCTGCGGGGGGTATCTTCCCGCGCACAAACACGATAGCGGCTACGTCTGCCATCTGTGCGGTACGCACAACCTGTGGGTTGACTAATCCGGTCAACAAAACCGCATTGGGTTGAATATAAGCCAGCACATCACTCATCAGATCAGCGCTGCATCCGCCCTTGATCATGCGGTCGGGATCCATGCAGCTTTCTCTGGTGAGCAGTTTCCCCTGAGTTTGGTCGATTAATTCTGATATTTTCATAAGTTTTTACTAATTAACAAGTCCAACGTAATTATATGTTAAAATCCTTCGCATAAGTTATTGATGCAGGCATAAAAATGAAAAACATTATCCCTTCTGTTAAAGGAACACGCGAATTCTACCCTGAAGATATGGTTTTGCGCCAGTGGCTGTATAAACTGATCCGTGACGTATCTGAATCTTTCGGTTACCAGGAATATGATGGACCTTTTCTTGAAACATTGGAGCTGTACGCTGCCAAATCAGGGGAAGAACTGGTCAAGGAACAATCCTTTGTATTTCAGGATCGGGGAGGGAATGAGATCACTCTGCGTCCTGAATTGACTCCAAGTTTGGCGCGTATGGTCGTCCAGCGCCAAAATACGTTAGCGTTCCCCCTGCGCTGGTGGTCTTTTGGGCCATTCTGGCGTTATGAAAAACCGCAAAAAGGGCGCACACGGGAGTTCTTTCAATGGAATGCAGATCTGATCGGTGTGGATTCCATCCAGGCGGATGCAGAAGTGATCGCGCTGTGTGCAGCATTCTTTCAAAAAGCTGGACTCACGAAAGATGAAGTGCGCATTTATATGAACGACCGGCAGCTTATGGAAAGCGAATTGATCAAGTTGGGTTTCGCGCTCGAGCAGCATAAAATGATCTTCAAACTGATCGACCGAGTGGATAAATTACCGGAGCAGACTTGGGATGCTTATGTGCTCGAAGCCGGATTAACAGAAAACCAATTGAGTGCACTTAAAAAAATAATCAAAAATCAAGAGCTGTGGCAAGCATCAGAGAAGCTCACCAGTATTTTTCGCATACTGGATTTGCATGGGTTGAGTGCTTATGTCAGCTATGACCCGCGCATCATCCGCGGGTTGGATTACTACACCGGGGTGGTCTTCGAAGCCAAAGACCTTGGAGAAAATCATCGCGCCATCCTGGGCGGCGGGCATTATGCCAATCTGGTGGCAGATGTGGGTGGAGAATCGCTGCCGGGCGTGGGTTTTGCCATGGGGGATGTGGTCTTCCCGCTGGTGCTGGAAAGTCATGGGAAACTACCACAGCTAACAACGACCCCTGCCAGTTTGTTGGTGACGGTTTTTGATGAAGCCAGCTTACCAGCTTCGATCGCATTGTGCAACCGGTTGCGTGAAAAAGATATCCTGGTGGCGCTGTATCCCGAAGCCGATAAATTGGGCAAGCAGTTCAAGTACGCCGACCGCTGCGGCTTCAAAGGCGCGCTGGTGATCGGCCCTGATGAACTGCAAAAAGGGGAGGTGGTCTTGAAAGACCTCGCTACCCGTGAACAGGTTTCTTTCCCCAATGCGGACCTGGAAAGAAAAGTAGGGGAATGGCTTGCCGCTAAAAATGGCTCATGATACAATCGAAACCACATGGTGGCTGTAGCTCAATGGCAGAGCACTTGACTGTGGATCAAGTGGTTGTGGGTTCGACCCCCATCAGCCACCC
>DHHD01000108.1 GCA_002403105.1 Anaerolineaceae bacterium UBA4781
AGGCTTTCTCTTCTTCCAAGAGGTATCGCAGTAAGATTGGGTGAGAAAACCAGCAGGGGTGTGATTTCTCTCGTATGCAATCCGGTCTTTAATCCTGGATCATTACCATGATCGGCAGTGATGATGAGCAGATCCTCATCTTGCATCTGTTGAAGAAAACCGGTTAGATAGATATCTACACTTTCAAGGATCGCCGCAAATCGACCCGTTTCTCCACCATGGGCTGCCAGGTCAGTTTCCTGCACGGTTGAAGCTATGAAACCAACCTCGATGGAATTGAACTGTGCACTCATACAATCAAGCAGCGCATTTGTCTCTACTATTGGATTTCTTATTGCCTGCTCACATTCGATCAGGTCAGCCATCTTTCCATCCAAAAAAACGGGTATATTGGCCTGGGCAAAGATTGAAGCTGCTTGAAACTGTGGATCAACTCCAAACCCCATATGTTTTACATGTAAATTTTCATCATAAACACCGATAGCAGGGCTGTTTACACCTACCTGTCCGTTCTCCCTTTGCTCAACGTGCTCCAGGATCCTGGCGAGGGTCAACCCCGGACCCCCAAAGACGATCACACGTGCTACCTGAACGTTCCTGCGGATAATTTTCCCAATTTTGATGGCTTCATGAAAGTCGATCAGATCGGTGCATACAGTGAGATTGATATTTTGCCCGGCATCGGCTTCCAAATTATCTCCGATGATGATTGCGTCATTGACGCACAGGAGTGGTTTCCCGGGCAGTGGTCTTGAAATATGGTAACCAACGTCTGTCAAGATCTTTTCAAATTCATTCACTTTGGCCCACATGAGTGCCTTTTGTGGTTCAAGCGGAATGGCACCCATGATCTCCTGATGTCCCAGATAGCTGTCTGCTCCCTGATAAGCTAATTCACACCACCCCCAGCTTGCCAGCATGCCTGAAGTTTTTTCTTGAATGTGATGCAAGCTGTTCAAAAGCCCCAGTTTGGTAAGAGTTGGAATGTGAAGTTGTGGTTTGAGTTGCAGAATACAGCCAAGCGTATTGGCGTTCGTATCCTGGAGTCTGGTTTCGCCGACATCTGGCATGGCACCAATACCCAGGCCATCCAACACTAATAAAACAGCACGTTTCATCTTTTCACACTTAAAAATCAATTTTTTGCCCAAATGGGTTATAGATTCCAACCAACTTCGGCTTTCCTTTCCGGATATCCCTTACTACAGCGACCGAAGAGCGGGTCACAAATAACTGTGCTCTGGATGACCAAAGAACTGAATCCCCGATATTTGCTTTCCCCTTCGCGCCCATCTTCAACCCGACATAATAGTCGATGGAAGTCTTCTCCGGAGAGAGTACTTTAGCTTCTATGAGAGCATTTGGATCTTTACCTACAAGTGCCTTGGTTACAGTGGAACGCCGATACAAACCTCCACCGTAACAATAATATGTGTTTTTGTATTCATGGGAAATTTCAGTAACGTGAATGAGGGCGGGTTTTTCTGGTTGGTTGCACATTGCATGCAAGGGGGTTGTGCCTGTTAAAGCATTCCCGGGTTCTGCGTGTGTGGCTCCATATCTGCGGATGATCGGGAAAGTATCGCAGCAGGAGTTACCTGGAGCATTGATCTGCAGATGTTCTTTGGCATAGTGCTTTGTGATGATCTCTGCTGCCTTATTGAGGGTATGCATGTTTTTTGTTGGGATAAATTTATTCTTTAATGGATCAAAGATCGTGCAAGGGAAAGCAGTGACCCCCGCGATCTTTAGATTCGCAAGAGTATTGAGGACCTCCAGGCTGCGTTCCAGCTCTGATAAAGCAATTCCACCGGTTTGTCCTGAATAAATAAAATCATCTTTATCCACCACACGCAGCAGAATATTAACCTGCAGATTTTCTTTGAGTGCTACCTGTGATAATTGGCGGGCTTTTTCTATCGAAAAAACCGTGATCACTTCTGGAGCAGCGTGCAACATTTTCTCTAAAAAACAATCCGGAATTTGAACGAGATGTCCAATATGTCCCAATGGGATTTTATTTCTGAGCAAACTCAATGCTTCATTCCAATCCACTGCTACTGCTTTGGAAATTCCATGTTTACAAACTTCTTTAGCGAAAATAGGATTGAACCCAACCTGTTTCGTGATGAAATACAGCGATAGATCATTCTCATTTGAAGCCTGAACCAACGCTTTTGTGTTTTCTGCGACAGAGTCCAGGTCGATCACAAAGCAGCTGGGAGGAATGATCTTTGATTGGTGAAATTCCAATGCAACCGATAATAGGTCGGGATTGTATTTTCTAATTTGATCTAAAAACATGGGTCATCCTGCCTGTTCAATCGATTTTGTCAAAATACTGATAATTAAATCAGGTCCACTGCGCATGGGATTGATGCGGATCATGGTTTCTGCCAGGGCAGGATCATCGCTTAAAAATGTTCCGGATACCCGATAGAACATGGGAGCAACTTCATACCTGGATTCAGATCCTACAGGGTGGGGAGCAGCGCCCAATTTAACTGCATTTTGCAGGACTTTCTTGGCAATGGGCTTATCAAATTCCACCAGGATCACGCGCGATTGTGCGTTTGCAATGAAAGCATCATGGATGCCGGGAATTCTCTTTTCTTTGATCTGCCGTACCGTTTCATCCACCACTTCTTTTTGAATGGCAAATGCGACGGGTGCGAAGATCATGGAACGCAAGGTATCCAGCGCTTCAACGCCCTGTACTTGCGATCCTCCTGAATAAAGGTCTTTCCTGACCGCATCGATCACATTTTTTGAACCGAGGATGCAACCGATCCCTTCCGGTCCAAAAAGTTTGAAAGTCGAAAACACAGATGCATCTGCCCCCAGTTCAACTCCGATCTGCTCGACTTTGCAAACCAAATAATTTTCATCTGTCATAATAAAGATGGAGGGATTGATTTCCTTTATCAACGCGATTGATTCCCCTAACGAATAGCTATCTTCCATCTGCTGGCGCGCATGCTGGATGATGCCAAGCTGCACACCTGCAACATCCGCTTTATTGACCTCCTGAGGATGGTTCAGGTCAATAAAGATCGGTTTTAAGCCCATGGCGCGGAGGGTAACAGCTGTGGTTGGGTAGATGGGAGCTTTATGCAGCAAGATTTCCTGATTTGGGTGTGCAACGGACATTAACAATGAGCGTATTGCACCCGTTCCTGCTCCGCGTACCAGGCAGGCGTTTTCGGCATGAAAGAATTCTGCAAATACTTTTTCTGCTCGCACGGTATGCAGTGGACGCCCGGTTTTTTGGTTTACTCCTAAATCGCCGGCGTTTAAAATAGATTCACCATCAAAATGGTGAGAAATGCATTCGACAAGGCGAAACTGCATTTGTTTCGCCTTGTCTACTGTAATTTGGTCAATTGGGAATGTTTTCATTATCTGTTGAAGGAAGGAGTCTTAACCCTAAGCCGCCGGGGTATATAAACCGACCACAGCCAAAACGTTGATCAAGATACCTGTGAAAATGGCTGCAATAGGTCCAATTGCCATACGCACGATGCGGGTTCCGGTAATTTCGTTCAGTACATAGGCGCCTGCTACGACCAGGAAACCGAGACCGGGAGCCATGGTGTTGGCAGCGATCATGGAACCTACCAGGGTGGCAACTTCCAGCAATTTGGTCATGGAAGTTCGAATATTGTCTGCTGCATTGCGAACACCGGGGAAATTATCCAAAAGCTTGCCGATAAACACAAGGCTGTAAGCTTCCAGACTCATTACGGCTGCACCGGCGATAGCAGCAACGATCCAGTTGGGGGAGAGCAAACCAGCTGTTGCGACAAATCCAAAACCATCCATCGCGAAGACACCTGAGGTAAGAGAAGTCATCGCTTTTAGTGGAATGAAAGAAATGGCACGCGCAACGGTGATACTGGTTGCGGCTGCTCGATCACCCGCGGCTAATGCGGTAATGGATTGTGGACCTTCCATCATGAGTGCTAAGTTGCAGGCAACTCCATAAACAGCACCCATCACAGCAATGTAGGGAAGATTCTTCTTGATGCGATTTGCGCGTTCAGTAAATAAAGCTTGCATGCTTTGTTCGGATTTTTTCTCGCCTTTTGGTTTATCAGCAATGGCAAAGCCCATCAGAACTAAAACACCGACTGCCAGAGCAATACCATCAGCACTGGAGAGCCCGGCGGCTGATGCGATCTGGCGTGCCAGTACGGTCAACGCAAATGTGATGAGGCCTTTTTTGATACCAAACTGCATAGCTACGGCAACGGCCGGGAAGATGGCGAAGGCATAGATGATGGGATCGCCCAGTGAACCGAGAGAACCAAAGAAGTTAATGGGGAGTTTCTCAAATAAGTCCACAATAGCTTGCAGACCAACTACCAGCAGGGCTCCATAGGCACCACCGGTGACGATCGATCCAATGAATCCCCACATGCTCTTCTTGTCTTTCATCCAGCCCTTTTCAAAGGAGCCAGGGAACCAGGTTCCAATGATGTCTGTGCCAAGCCAGAGGCTGTGAACGAGAATGATGGATGAGGTGAGTGAGAACGGGATACCGAATCCGATCACCAGGCCAAAACTCAAGCCAAATGCGATGGTCGCCAGTTCAACTCTTTTCATACGGCCTTCGATTAATTCAGGTATGATCGGTCTGAGACCGTCATGGTAGACCGCGATTCCTCTGTTTGCTAATGCTGAACCAAGTGCTCCTGCAATAGCTATTACGATAATTTTTATTACGGACATTTTTTATTCCTCCAAATTATTTTACTGAAGAGGCTTCCAAAATTGCTTCCACGATCATGGGTACAGTAAGTTGCACGTGGTCACATGTGAATCCAAAAGCTTTTTTTCCATCCCGTACCGCTTTTTCAATTTCTTCTTTACGCGGAGGTTTTCCGGGCATACTGGCTGTGAAGCATTTGGAATATCCAAGAATGGCAATTGCCATCGAAATGGCACCACCACCGCCGGTCGCACACGCGCCAAAATAATAATCCGCTTCGCCTTTTGCAACTTCCTGAACCCCACTGATATCGGATGTAATTTTTGCTTCGATTTTCCCTTCAGCGAACTTATCGACTAGATCTTTAATCTCTTGCGTATTCATTCCGCCTATATTGACCTTGACCATGAACCTTCCTCCTTTTTTATAAAGAAAAATTAATTGATTATTTCTTCCTCCTTCCTTTCTAAATATTGACTGATATTTCGTAAGTGAATAGCTAAAAAAGCAATTTCACTTCGGTTGAAATCAATTTGATGGGATTCTTCTAGATAAGCAGCCAATTCTTTGGCGAAAACCATTTCTTCTTTATATGAGAGCGCTTCGGTCATTCCGATTCCTGGAATTTCAGATAATTTTTCGTTGGAGCATAATTTCTTTATGGTGATCGCTAAATGGGTGACAAGCGAAGCGCCATTGGATTCATTCAGTTTAATCTGGTATTTCTTTTCAATTAAATCAACGATCTCTTCCGTGATGCGGATCGATTCTTGTGAAGCCTGTTCACTGTCAAGTAATAACCTGTATCGATTTTTGAAAGCCACTTCTCCTCCTGAAGATTAGTACATTGGAAGCATTTCTTTGTTCATTACTTTTCTTTGAATATCCAATATTAAATTGACATCAATAATGGATTGAAATGTATGGATCAATGATTGGTGATCTTCCTTAACTGCGATAACGGCACTTGTATTATCCAAATTTTGCGTGATCTGATTCTTTGGTAGTGAAATGATCTTGAATCCCTGATCAGAAGTGGCAAAATCATCTGTGTTCCAAATGGTTGCATCAATTTGCTTTTCACGCAGTGCCGAACTGAGATTCATATAACTGATCTCGACGAACTCAACTTTGAGATCTTTTGTGACTTCTTTGCACAAATTGATCTGGTCAATGGAATCAGGATCGATCCCGACTTTCATGCCATTTTCGATGGTTTGTTTGGATTGATCGCGTAAAAAGATAGCGTGCTGCCCAACGTATGTTTCAATGCCGAGCTCGAAAATGTCTTTGATCTTCCACCCCATAGTTTTTGCAGAATCGCAAGCGTATTTTGAGAGGACGATGAAATCATATCTACCCTGGATAAGCGTTTTTATGCGATTCATGGAACCTCTACAAAACAAGAGATTGATTCCAAGGTTCGCTTTACTGAAAGCTTTGTTTAAACCGCTTGCCAGACCTTCGTATCTCCGCGAATAGGGTAAAGGCATACCGCCTACGATGATGTCTTGACCTGCCAATGCGCACAATTGGGGGTAATCCATGGTTTCAATGAAAGTTCCCAAATGTCCTTTGGTAGACAAATTGATCGCTCCGACATCTTGCAGGTATTTCAAGGCAGCTTGAACGGTGCCAGTGCCAACTTGAAATCGCTTCGCATAATCCTGATACCGCTCTATCTTTTCACCAGGTTTATGGTTCAAGAAGATTTTAGCCAGGGCAATGACAACCTTGCCTTGTTGAGAAATAAGTGGTCTAAGTAAATCGTTTTCCATGATGATACTATATACAGAATATTGTATATTCAATATTATAACGAAATCAAATGAAAAGTCAATGATTTCCAATTTCTTGATCATGGGACCCTATCAAGGTTAATCAAGAGATGAAAACAATACTGTGATCGTAGAAAGGCAGCAAAATATCTCGAATATCTCTTTTCCCTTCTGAATAGGATTTAATTTTCCTGCTGTATCTCTATCAGAGATATAATCAAGCGCTGATTGCAAACTCTTATCGGACAAACAAACCATGAATAAACTCACTGCGAACAAAGCCTATTTCATCGCACTGGCCAGTGCTGTCTTTTTATCGACTACCGCAATTTTCATTCGCTACCTGACTGTAAACTACAACCTTCCAGCCCTGGTACTGGCTTTTTGGCGGGATTTTTTTGTAGTTTTTACACTTTTTCCTATTTTGTTTTTTAAAAATCGGAATCTGCTTACCTTCGAAAAAGGTCAACTTTCTTATTTGATCATCTATGGCTTTGTGCTGGCTGTATTCAATTCTTTTTGGACCCTCTCCGTCTCGTTGAATGGAGCATCGGTTGCCACTGTTTTATCTTACTGCTCAGCAGCCTTTACCGCCCTGTTAGGGTACTGGTTGTTAAAAGAAGAATTGGGATGGGTCAAGATGGCTGCGATCATTTGCAGTTTGATGGGATGTGTCTTGGTTTCAGGAGCATATACGCAAGCTGCCTGGCAATCGAACCTCATTGGAATATTAAGTGGAATCCTGGCGGGTTTAACGTATGCTGCATACAGTTTGATGGGGCGCAATGCCAACCAGCGCGGGATGAATCCATGGACCACCATTCTGTATACATTCGCGTTTGCCGGATTGTTCTTGCTGATCATGAATTTGATCCCCGGATTGAATATACCGGGCGCAGCCGGTCGACCGGCAGACCTGTTTTGGCTTGGAACCGATTGGAAAGGATGGCTACCCTTGTTCTTATTAGCGGCTGGACCGACGGTGATGGGATTTGGTCTTTACAATATCAGCATGCAGGTGTTGCCTGCCAGTGTGGCGAATCTTATTGCAACTTCTGAGCCGGTTTTCACATCCATCTTTGCATTTCTGATATTCGGAGAGCGTTTGGGATCCGTAGAACTACTGGGCGGAGTGCTGGTAATAACTGGCGTTCTTCTGCTGCGTCTTTCTAAAAATGGAAAAAATGAAACGCAACCCATCGAAAAATAAATTTATCAGTGATATGAATTTGTAATTTACTGCTGTTCGCTGATCAATTTCAGGAGTTCTTCGCGATACGGCATGGCAGGTAATGCGCCCTTACGCGTGGTTGCGATGGCTCCGGCAGCAGCTCCCCAGCGCACGGCTTCGGCGATGGGGAGCCCCTCAGAAATTGCGACAGCTAACCCGGCATTAAATGCATCGCCGGCTGCTACGCTGTCAATGGATTTCACTTTATAGGGTTTGATAAAACCTCTGGAGTCGACTGTATCGTAATAAACACCTTTTGATCCCATTTTGATGATCACATTTTCCACACCCCGTTGATGAAGAATACTGGCTGCCTCAGCAGCTTCTTTTTCATTTTGAGGTCGTAATCCAACCAAAATTTCAGTTTCTGTTTCATTGGGAGTGATGAAATCAATACCATGATAAGCTCGTTCAGGGAGGGGAACAGCCGGAGCGGGATCAAAAATTACTTTTACTCCTTTTTGCTTAGCAATTTCTGCAATTTGTAAACTGGCTTCCATGGGAACTTCTAATTGTAACAATAAAGCTTTAGCACCATCCAGGCATTTTTCTGTTCTGGCGACATCGCTTGCATCTAAAGCCCAGTTGGCGCCGGAAATAACCGTGATCGCATTTTCTGCATTTTGATCCACGCTGATCACCGCCAACCCCGTTCCTTTTTCTTTGTCAACAGCCACCTGTGAAACATCCACATGTTCGGCAGCCACGATTTTCAGTACCTGCTTGCCGAAAATATCATCACCTACTCTCCCGACAAACAGAACCTGTGCGCCCAAGCGTGCTGAAGCAACAGCCTGATTATTCCCCTTTCCGCCTGGAACAGTGATGTAGGATGCACCCAGTAGAGTTTCACCGGGTAGAGGAAGTTTGGGAACATAAGCGGTGAGATCCATGTTGATGCTGCCAAAGACGACTATTTTCATTGTTAACTCCTGATTCGATGATATGTATTATTAATAATTCTAATATCTTCGGTTTCATAAGTGCAAGCTATAATTTTAATAATCGATTCTTGACTTTTTTCGAATGTAATTGTACTCTCTTAAAGCAAATATAATTTTTGGAGGTTAAGGTGCCCATTTTAGATGATATTTCTAAAGGACTGAAAAAGGGGTTGGATGGAGCAGAAAAGGGGATCAAAGAAGTTAGTGAGAAAGCAAGTGATGCCGTAAAGACTTTTGAGATCAACCAGGAAATCGATAAACTGGAAGCAGAGATCAAAGGGATAAAAGTTGAAATTGGAGAAAAAGCACTTGAGCTGATGGCTCAAGGAACTGCTCTGGATCCAACTATCGAAGAATTGGCAAAAAAGGTTGCGGGGATCAATGCACAAATTGAAGGCAAAAAAGCAAAGATCCAAGAACTTAAGAACGACTAGACACTCATTATTGAATAACGTGGATAAAATAACGTGGATAAAAAGAAGAGCGTTTTAATCAACGCTCTTCTTTTTTCTTATTTTCTTTTCTCGGCTAAACCAAGTTTAAGAAATATGCATGGTGCACCAACCGAGATCCATGCTCCGGTTAGGGCATATCGTATATAGCGCAGAGTGAATCCAAACAGATTGGCCGAATCCGGAAATATCTGACCCAGACCAGCCCAGAGTATCAGCACTCCTGTTAATCCAATGAGAAAACGCACCAGGCGTCGCCACCATACCCCACCTGCATTGAAACCACCTTTTCTATTCAGCCATACTGCGCCGGTTGTAAGTCCAAACAACACGGCCGCATTGGTAATGGTGCCATCCAAAGAAAGCGGATTCACTTTTCCATCCGGAGCGGAAGCAGCAGCGGTTGTTATCCAAGCGCTTGGGATCTGCCAATCTGTATTAGCCTGGATGATGAGAGCATTTACAGTGATCACCAGCAGAGAGATAAGAAACATGATCAAAACAAAATGTCCAAATGGTAATCCCTTTACCCAACCATCCACTCGTTTTTCAAGGTGTAGAAAAACAACCAGCAGGATCGCTCCTAGAATCCATCCTACCAGCACATCCGAGGTGAAATGCACACCCAAGAAAATACGGGATATACCGATTAAAAAGATGACAACTGCAGTGATGACCGACACACTCTTTTTTCGAATGGAGGCTGCCAGCAAACCCCAAACGCTCATGGAGTTCATGGCATGACCCGATGGCATACCGAATGAACTTTCAGAACTGTGGGCGGCTACCTGCGCATCAAACCAGTATGGGCGAGGACTTCTGAAGATCAACTTGGCTGTGCTGTTTAGCATTCCACTGGTAAGCAGCATGATCCCAATTCGAAAACCCAGAATTGAATCCACGCACCAATATAGCGCAGGCATGACCAGCATATAGAATTCTTCATTACCCAAAAAGCTGATCAGGCGCAAAGGGTTGAGCAACCACTCCCCCGCGCTTTGTAGAAACGTTGTAATGCCAATTTCAATCGGCCAAATCGTATCCATTTTCTCCCTCCAAAAAAAAGATGATTAAAAAAAGAAGCCAAGGTTTATTTTACATGAAGAATATATTTCCTGAATAAATGAACAGGCCCTCTTGATAGCACATTTGAACATCAATGGCGTGAAGGGGAATCATAATTGACAAAGTGATAAAATGATTATAGAATAGAATGAATGTTCTATTCCTGGAGGATAAAATGAAATATGAATGTAAAATAATCGAAGTGAGAGACCAACCTGTGTTGGCGATCCGTACCATCACTGCAGTGGAAAATCTACCGGCTTTCTTTGGAGAAGCGTATGGAAGCATTATGAGGTATTTAGGAGAACTGGGTGAGCAGCCAGTAGGAATGCCTTTCGCTGCTTATTACAATTTAGATATGAAAGCTCTGGATGTAGAAGCCGGTTTTCCGGTCGCCAGGAATTTACCAGAAAAAGGAAAAATAAAGTCAAGTAAAATTAATGCAGGAAAATTCGGGATCACTCTGCACACTGGAAGCTATGATTCTGTTGGTCCTGCCTATGAAGCGTTGACTGATTTCGTAAAGCAAAAAGGGTATGACCCGACTGGCGTTGCGTATGAATACTATCTCAACGATCCTACTGAAGATCCCTCTGTAAAACCAGAAACAGAGATTCGCTTTCCATTAAAATAAGACTAAAGGAAAAACATGGAAGCCATTATTGAAGAAATACGCCAAACACTGCAAAACAATGTTGATGAAAAAACCAGGGAGAATTCCCACCGATTTTTCAAGGAAGAGGTGAAAGTCTATGGTGTGAATACTGCATTGGTTGGGAAGATCGGTAACCAATATTGGAAGCAAATCGCACATCTCGGTAAGAATGAAATTTTTAATCTTTGCGAGGAATTGCTTTCAACTGGCTATTGTGAAGATGCGTTTGTCGTGTCTGGCTGGCTTCCAAAATTAAGTAATGATTTTCAAGCCAGCGATATTTACATTTTCAAAAATTGGATCGAGAGCTATA
Source organism: Anaerolineaceae bacterium UBA4781 (assembly GCA_002403105.1). Lineage (GTDB taxonomy): Bacteria > Chloroflexota > Anaerolineae > Anaerolineales > Anaerolineaceae > UBA4781. The sequence continues at coordinate 11,150 of DHHD01000108.1, forward strand.
TTGATAATTGGGCGAAATGTGATGGATTTTGCAACCATACCGTTGGTGATCTCATCATGGAATACCCACAAAGCATCGAAGAATTGAAAGTCTGGGCTCGCACCGATCAGCGCTGGTTGAAACGGGCTGCGGCTGTGAGCTTGATCATTCCTGCGCGCAAGGGGATGTACCTGCAGGATGTTTTTGAGATCGCGAAAATTCTATTAACGGACGCGGATGATATGGTGCAGAAGGGGTATGGCTGGATGCTGAAAGAATCCAGTCGTCTCCATCAAAAAGATGTGTTTCAGTTTGTGCTGGAACATAAAAAAGAGATGCCGCGTACGGCACTGCGTTATGCCATTGAATTGATGCCGCCCGATTTAAAAAAAGAAGCCATGCTGAAAGATTGGTAATATGCCACGTACGTATAAAAGACTCCTTCCAAAGAGGAGTTTTTTATTTCTATTCCTTCCCCGTAACCAAAAGGCGAAACGGTTAATCGTTCTGGAATCCAATTGTTTTCATCCCCAATCTATCCTATACTTTTTATGAAAATTACGGAGGACTGATGAAACCAGCCTTGTTCGTGATCGATATTCAGAAACAGTTCTACAAAATTAGTGATGAGGCAGCCAAATCACTAAAAGATGCTGTTGAATATACCAATGAAGCTATTAAAATTTTTCGAAGAAAGCAACTGCCGGTAATATCAATCCAGCACATGGATCAAACGAATGGACTCATGCCAGGGAATATTGATTTTGATCTACCGGATGATTTGGAAATTGAACCCACTGACCTGCATATTCATAAGACCTATAGCAACTCTTTCACCAAAACTCCCCTTCTTGAGGAATTGAAAAAGATGGATGTGGACACGATCATCTTATGTGGTTTTTGTGCGGAGTTCTGTGTCTTAGCAACCTACCATGGTGCCAATGATGCAGACCTTTCCCCCATCCTGCTGAAAGGTGGATTGGCAAGTTATACTTCCAAAAACATCTCTTTTGTGGAGGGAATATGCGAGATCATTTCCCTGGGTGCACTGGAGAAATTCTTGGAATAAAACGTTATATCGGTATGTTCTTTAAATAGTAAATTTATTCTGAATAGACGGATGATTCTTTTCCATGCCATCCATTTCAAAACAGAAGTTGGTTTCTTTGGTAAGATAGTCTGTAAGTTTTATTATCATATTCTTATCGATAGAAAAAGCTTGAAAGGAATTATTCGTGTCTGATCAGATTAGTGAAGGTCTCTTTTCACCATCGCTGCGAGCCATTCGGATTCAGAAAGCTTTCCCATTTATTAATGGAAGTGTTTTGGATGTTGGGTGTGGTTCAGGCGAGTTGGCTCCTTTTTTCCCCATCGAAGCATATTGGGGCTATGATCCGGATGAGCAATCCATTGCCCATGCAAGAGAAAAATTTCCCCAATATCAATTCAGCACCTCATTCCCTGAATCCAAACAAAAATTTGATTCGATCGTACTTTTGGCGGTTATTGAACATGTTGCAGACCCGGCTGCTTACACAACTTTCCTTAAATCATATCTGGTGCGTTCAAATAAGTCCTCCATCATTCTCACTACTCCCACATCCTTTACGAGCTGGATCCATTATCTTGGAGCTCATTTGGGGCTATTCAGTCTTGAGGCAGACCATGAACATAAAGTGCTTTTCAATCATGAAACTCTAACAAGGTTGGCGGATGATTGTGACATGGAATTGAGTTACTATAAGCGCTTTATGTTGAAGTTAAATCAATTGGCTGTATTTCGAATGAAATAAGTGTAACGGAACAAAACCTTTCAAATTGTTTAAATAAACGCACCTATCAAGAAATGGAGAAATGAATTAATTAACGAATTTCTTCTCTAATTTTTCTGCCAGATTCCTGATGAATGAACTTTTTGGAAAACGGTAATACACCTTACGCAGGAATCTCTTGAACGACTTTCGTCTTTCTAAAATAAAGTCTGTTTCTTCATCGAAACCAAACGAATTCAGCCATGTGACTTTATCTGGTTTATGCTTTCGATTGACAGGTTTGGGAGTTGATACAGGATACCCGATACTGACCAGTGCAATAACAGCATAATTTGCAGGAATATGAAAAATCCGGCGTACTTTTCGCTGTGAAGGTAAGTTGCAGACCCAGCAGCTCCCAAGACCTAAAGAGTGTGCTTTGAGTAACATATTCTGAATGATAGCAGCACCGCTTTGATAATAATCTCTGTATTCCTGATTGGTACTGGTATTCTTATAAAGAACCAGGATCGCCGTTTGAACATCCTTTAGAAAAGAAGCGGCTCCATAAGAAAGGAGCTCATCAAACTTATTTTTGTCATTGATGACAATGAAGCGGCAATCTTGATCATTACAAGCAGTGGGTGCCCACATGCCGGCTTGAATGATCTGTTCAAGTGTCTCCCCGTCCACGGTCTGATCTGAATATTTTCGAATACTGCGTCGACCTGTGATCGCCTGGTCAAGATCCATCGTCAATCTCCTGTAGTGAAAATGCTTGTATTTCCGGTTTCTATATCATAATTGATTTCAATCATAGCATTTTTGATGTTTTCCAAAAGAATGATCTTTCTTTCTGCTAAATCGCCTGCGGAGAAGAATTTGCTGGAAGCCACATGCCGAAGAGAAAAAGGCGGAGCGCTTTTAATGGTTACTTTCTCGGGGGAATGGATCTTATCTTGAATTACGATGTGGTTTGCCTGAAAACTAACGGTTCGCTCAAACCATACCTCAACGTGCTTATCAATGAAAATCATTTTCTTCTTTAAAAATCCAATGATGCGATTTCCCAGAAGAGATGACGCCAACCGCAGCCCGATATGGCTGATGGGGGAGGACATTCGTACGTGAACTTTTGTAAATCTCCCTTTGGTAATAGTGCAATTCTCAGTTTCGTCAAATGAATACTGATTTTCGTTATCCAGCCAGTTTGTTGCTGCGATGGTGTTTTTACCCAGGTTAATGCGGTAACCAAAATCTGAAAATACCATTTTCTTATCCCGAAAGACCTTTATACAGCCCTTTTTTAAGGAATAAATGACAAAATAGTTTTTTTCTGTTTTACTAAGCAGGCCACTTTCGGGAAAATATGTATACCCCGTTTCTTGATAGGGTAAGCGGTTTTTGATTTCCGCTTTTTTGATCGGAAGTTCAAATGCTCGTACAAAGGAGTGCAGTACGTAATGAGTGAAATAGCGGTCGTCAATGGCGTGTTGGAAATAATCCGGTTGATCGCAATTCTTAAATAGAATAGAACGCATGGTGATAGCATCCGCGTTTCCTCTGGAAGCCAGCAGTTCAAGACCGAATGGCAAGAAATAAGTGGTATTGCGTGCCCCATATTCTCCGCCAATCGTGCCATCAGGCTGTACGAACCATTTGAGAAAGGCTGCAATTCTTTCCATCGGTTCTAGAACGCGTTCGTCATGGCTGAGATGATAATATTCAGCCAGCATATCCAGGTACACACTTTGATAACCAAAATCAGCCCCACCATATTCAGGGAACCAACCCTCTGCTGATTGAGTTGCTAAAATGCGTTGCAGTTTTTTTTCAATGGCTGGTTTTATTTCCTGATTGTTACTGATAAGGAAATAACAATACAATGCAGTAATGGAAGCCATTTCTTGATTGCTGGCTTGCAATTCGATATGGCCCGCTAGGTATTTGGCGGTTTTGGCAAATGCTTTAAGATAGCTTGGATCTTCTAATCCCAGCACCCGGTAGATCTCGCAGGCTGAATAAAATGAAAAAGCCGTGGGTGGGAATCCATGTTCGTGCGGATAATATTCATTAAAGGAGCCATCCGCCAATTGAATTTTTTTCCAAAAATCCAAAGTGGCAGTAGCGATATCAACAGCCTGCTGATTTTGAAAGAGAGGATTTCCCGGAAAATCTACCTGATACAACTTCGCCAGCACTAATCCAGATTGTTGGAGGATGGCTGAAGAAAAATCTCTAATTTTATAGTGCCAGTAATTGCGATCGCAGCAGCCGTAGGTGGGAGAATCAGGATCGCGATCGATCTGGGTTAATACACGTGGTAGATTGATTTTAATAAAACTGGCATATTTTTGTTTCGTTGATTCCATTCATGAGTCCTTTTCGATATAATTCTTTTTGAATTAAATTCATGTTTATAAAGATATTATCATCATCTATTATTAAATCATTTCTGATTTTATCTTCTCCACGGACTGGTAAGGGAAGTTTGGAGAGCACATTGGCTCGTTGCTTTTCGGTTTCATTCTTAATTCCCCGGTTATTGCTGAATCCATAATACAATTACTGCATAACAGCCCTATGAAAAGAGGTAATGAGAATCATGGCAAATACCTATAAGCAATTTACAGCAGTTCCCCCCATGCAGGTTGATATTAAAAAGGATTACAAGGTTATTGTCAAAATGGCAAAAGGGGGTGAGTTCACCATCAGTTTGTACCCTGCCAAGGCTCCCATTACGGTGAACAGTTTCGTTTTTCTGGTGCACCAGGGTTTCTATGATGGGGTAACTTTTCACCGGGTACTGGATGGATTTGTAGCCCAGGGTGGTGATCCAACCGGAACCGGTGCAGGTGGCCCGGGTTACGAGTTTGTCAACGAAAATTCTGATTTGAAATATGATAAAGCAGGTGTGGTTGCCATGGCGAATGCCGGGCGCGATACCAATGGCAGTCAATTTTTTATCACGTATGCAGCTTTGCCCAATTTGAACGGTGGCTATACTATCTTTGGGCAGGTGACCGAAGGAATGGATGTGGTGAATGGCATTACCCGCCGCGATCCCGGCAAGAGTCCAAAATTTACAGGTGATGTGATCGAAAAGATGACATTGATCGAAGAAGACTAAAATTTAAGGAAAGAATATAAAAACGGGAGAAGTGAAGTCTCCCGTTACTTTTTTGATCAACGGATTTATTTTGTTTCGAAGGGCAAGCCAGTTTCTTTCTAGGTATCATACTATTCTGCAAGGTTCCAAATATTGGTATAACCAAGCACACTCAGGGTTTGGGCAGTCTCTTTGCACATGGAACCGGCTTTGCTGTACACAACGATCTTGTGCTCCTTATCAGCATGGAAAAATGAGATATCTTCGATTTTATCCTGGAGAATGCGAAGAAAAAACGAATGTTGATTATCTTTACAGTTGTTGGAAAAATTAAAGAGGGAGAGTTTGTTTAAATAGTGAAACTTCACGGCCGCTGTATCAGAGGCTGTGGAAAAATGGAGGAAA
>DHHD01000022.1 GCA_002403105.1 Anaerolineaceae bacterium UBA4781
AATCCCCGATAGTTTCCAGGACAAAATGAAAGCACAGATGGCTGGTGGCACTGCTCCCGACGTATTCTACGTGGATGACCAGCTGATGACCGCCTTCGCTTCTTCAGGCCAATTAATGGCATTGGATGATGTGATGGCTCAAGCAGGCGTAAGCCGCGATGATTTCATCCCCTCATTGTTAACCATCTTCACACTGGATGGAAGGACTTACGCTTTACCGAAAGATTGGGGCACGTTGGGTTTGGTCTATCTGCCTGAAGCGTTTGCCGACGCCGGTATTGAAGAGCCAACCGCTGACTGGACATGGGATGATATGCGCGCAGCAGCCGTAACTATTGCCGAAAAAGGTACCTATGCCGGTTTCTGCATGGGATCTGACTGGGCACGCTTTGCTCCGTTTGCGTTCTCCAATGGCGGCAAATATGCTTCTGACGATTACACCACTGCAACCTTGGATACTCCTGAGATCAAAGAAATGGCGACCTTTGTAACCGATATGTTCAATGAGGGCAGTTTGGTTCGCCCTGCCGATATCAGCGCCAGCTGGTGCGGTGAAGCGATTGGCAAGGAATTGGTTGCCATGACTTTGGAAGGTGGGTGGATGGTCAATTTCTTAAATCAGGATTATGCCGATGTAGTATGGAAGACAGCTTTAGTGCCGAGTGGACCTGAAACCCGTGCCGACGTGATCTTCACCAACGGTATTGGTGTCAATGCGGCTACAAAATACCCCATGGCTGCTGCCGCTTTTGCAATCTTCGTCACCGGCAGTGAAAACCAGGGTGAGATCGTCAAGACCGGTTTTGCGTACAGCACCCATCCTGAACAGATCGACCTGATCGGCAACGTCAATGACAAAGCCATCGCCGAAGGCGGTCTCTTACCGGATACTCTTGTTGCTTACTGGGGCCCTTATACCAGCAAAGTGAATGACGCTGTATCGAAGGCTCTGGAACGCATTTGGTTAGGTGATCAGAACGTGGATGAAGCTTTTGCGCAAGCTCAAGCCGAAGCAACTACTGCCCTAAGCGGTCAGTAAGATCATTTTTTTCCGGGTCTGGCGGGTACTGTAAAGTACCCGCCAGATCACCTTCTTTCATTATAACGTATCTGTGTTAGGCGAGGAGGCGTAGCATGCAGTCGACTGTTGAAACCTCTCATAAATGGAAAAGAATTTTTGCGGGGATCCTTACTTTTGCAGTTATTGTTCTGGTTATCATGATCGTAGCGGTAATGAATGCACCAACCAAAGGTGGGCCAAGGGTCATGGAAACCATGCAGACCTATTTGGCAGAAGTCAAGCGAACAGCAATTCCATTTCTTGTGGTTGTGTGTGTGCTGGCAGTTAGTGTGGGGATCATGGCTGCCAGAACAGTGTACAAAGTTTGGCCGAATCGAAAAAAAAGAAGGACATTATTCACCGCGTATTCTTTTCTAACACCGTATCTCATAATTACCGCCATTTTCACGGTGGGTGTTATCTTATTTGCACTCTATATTTCTTTTACTAAATATGATATTTTCACCGAGCCGGTTTGGATCGGATTGAATAATTATAAAAAAGCTTTCATGGGTTTTACGGATTCAACCCAAAAGGATTTTTTACAAGCGTTGTACAATGTTGGCTGGTATTCACTTATTGTTGTTCCTGTGCAAACTGCTCTCGCCATCGCATTGGCTGTTTTGCTGAATTCGCGCATTAAAATGCGCAACTTTTTTAGAACGATCTTTTACGCTCCCAGTGTAACTTCCTCCGTGGTCATCACGCTGATCTTTGTATGGCTCTATCTTAAAGGCGGTTTTCTGAACGGCTTTTTGACCTCCATACTTACCCCTCTTGGAGTGGAATTTGAATCAATTAATTGGCTGGGAGACCCAAGGGGATTATTCCAGTTATTTGGATTCGAAATCGACTCAGCTCACTGGTATCTGCGAGGGCCCAGTATTGCCTGGATGGCTATCATGTTCCAGAACATTTTCACCACTGCTCCAACCTTTATGATCATGTTCCTGGCAGGATTGCAGGATATTAATCCTGTACTGTATGAAGCGGCGTCCATTGATGGAGCCAGCGGTTGGCAGCAATTCAAAAAGATCACCCTGCCGCTGCTGCGTCCCATCATTTTGCTCGTAGTTGTACTGGGTACGATCGGAACCTTACAGGTATTCGACCAGGTGTATCTGGCTACCCAGGGTGGTCCATTAGGGACATCCCTTACCCCGGTTTATTTGATCTTCCGTGAAGCTATGGGATCACAGGGACCGATCAATATGGGATATGCTTCAGCGCTGGCTTTCATTCTGGCTGCTATCATCTTCATCCTTACATTATTCCAGCGCAAGGTGTTGGAACGTGGTACAGAGCAATACTAGGAGGCATGCAATGGCTGTAGAATCTCAAACAATTAGGAAAAGAAAAGCACAACGAACTCCGGGTTATTACATCGCTCTTGTACTGCGGTATGTACTGCTGCTTTTAATCGCGGCTGTTTCGCTGATGCCTTTCTTTCTAGCCTTCACCGGTACATTCAAGACCAATGCCGAGATCATTGCGTTCCCACCAAAAGTTATGCCAGAAAATTGGTTGTACGAAAACTGGACAAAGGTTTGGAACACCGATATTGGCAGCGGGGGGACATTTCCACGCTGGCTGTTTAATACTGCATTTCTTTCAGTTACTGTGGCATCCCTGCAAGTTATTTTTTGCTCCATGGCGGCTTATGCCTTTGCTCGTCTGAACTTCCCGGGCAAAAATGCTGTTTTCAATTTTATGCTCACGACCATGATGATCCCAGGTGCGGTAACGCTTATTCCAGCTTACGTATTAATGTCGAAGCTGCATCTCATCAATACCTATTGGGCTCTGATCATTCCCGGTGCAGTAGGAGCCAGCGGCATCTTTATGCTGACACAATTCTTTAAATCCATCCCTGTGGATTTGGAGGAAGCAGCAGTGATCGATGGTGCCAGCCACATGAAGATATTTACGAACGTGATCCTGCCTTTAGCGAAGCCGGCGCTTTTGACAGTTTTCATCCTGCAATTCCAGGGGATGTGGAATGCCTTCTTGCAACCTCTTTTGTATGAAAATTCTCCGGATATGTATGTGCTGAATGTGGCTTTGAGTATTTTTAAACAGCAGTATAAAGCGCAGTGGAATCTGACCCTGGTGGGGGCCATGTTCAATGCCATACCGGTCTTGATCCTGTTCTTTATTTTCAGCCGGTATTATATTGAAGGTGTTTCTTATACTGGCGTGAAAGGCTAAAGCTCTAATGCAACCTGCTGGCACGGACCGCTCTACATTATTTCAAGAGTTCGGCTCGGTATTTCGCATCATTAAAACTTCCTTGCAAGATATCTGGGAAGATATCTGGTCTGTGCTGGTCATTAATCTGGTTTGGACACTATGTGTATTGACGATCGTCCCCGGTCCGCCAGCCACACTGGCTCTTTTTAAATATGCCAACCGTATGGCGCATGGGGAAATTGTGGATATAAAAGACTTTTTCAAAGAGTTCAAGCAATTCTGGAAGCCTGGCTGGCGTTGGGGAGCGATTAATCTTTTTGTCCTTGTTGTTTTTGTGGGGGATATTTTGCTCAGCAATCAAA
>DHHD01000025.1 GCA_002403105.1 Anaerolineaceae bacterium UBA4781
AGGATGACTTTTAACTACGTCATGGTGAGCGCCAGCGAACCATCCGTCACCTACAAAATATAGCCAATTAGTAATAAAGCATCTATTTTCTTTTACTCCCTTTTCGGTTCTATACTTTGCGACTTACACGCTATCTCATCATCGAAATGAACAGATCCTTTGTGATTTCACTCCTCAAGATGAATATGGAATCTTCAAGGTGCGTTAGGAACGCACCCTTGTATGAAATGACGTCGAGGAGAAAACCATTGGCGGGATATGAATCCCGCCCTACGCATGAAATGACGTCAAGAGAAAAAAGAATTACCAACGGGAGGTGAATCCTGCTCTATGCATGGAAGGATGTTGAAGAAAGGGAATTAGAAAAGTCCCCAATTGAAAGCGGTAGGGTCTTCCATCATGGATTGGTCCCAGACTTCGCTCCCATAGATGATGGTGGTGCTCTTGCCGGTTTCGTCCTGGACTATTCGACGTGCTGATTCCATCATAGCAGGTCCGTAGGGGCAGTAGGGAGTGGTCAAGATCATGGTAATGACAATATTATTCTCTGAGATCTCGACTTCGCGAATCAATCCCAACTGGACGACATCGCTGCCAATCTCAGGATCGCGCACCTGACGCAGGGCATCTTTGATCTTACCGGTAAGTTCCGGATGGGAAATACTGGCTTTCCAATTAGGTAGGCTTGTTTCTTCGCTCATTTTTGGTCTGCAAGGTCAATGGTATAGGTGCAAAGATCTTCGTCGCGGTCTTGACGTGAAATTTTATTCATAGGAATATCTAAGATATTAGAAATAATGGATTTATCGAACAAACACACTTCAGGGTGATTATTTCCGATCTTGAAATAGGGGCATGAGATTTCTTTGATACAACATTGCTGACCTTGTTGTTCCCACTCTACATCAAATCCTTCATTGTTCAAAATTGTTTTTAGAAGTTCCAATCGTTGTTCCATATTCATCTTTGTCAGCATTGGTTCATAATCGGAGGTGAGTTTTTCTGCCATGTTGTGAAAGATGGAATTGATATCTTTTTCGGGTAGAGTCTTTTTGATCTGGTCCATTAAAGAATTCACAAGATGAAAATAGCGTGAAGGGAAGTTTTCCATACCCCGGTCGGTTAAAGAATATACCAGGCGTGGTCTACCGACACCATGGCGTTCTTCTTCTGCCGTGATCAAACCCTCAGCCTGCAAGTTGGTGAGGTGATGGCGCACCGAAATAGCATTAATATCAACTTGCTGTGCGATCTCAAGAATGGTTGACTTGGGATGCAGTTTGATGGTTGTTAGAACTTTCTCACGAGTTGTTTTCATAGTATGCATGATATTTTTAACCTGTATCACTATATCATGCAGGCTTGAAAATGTCAATATTAGTGATATTTATAATAAATATTGACCAAAAAGGTGCTGCGTGGTATACTCTCGGCTGCAACCGGAAAGGATGAAAAACATGATCGGTTTGGAAATAAAAGAGCTGCATGTGCAGGTTGAAAACACTGAGATCTTGCATGGAATTAATCTTATTGTGCCATCTGGTGAAGTGCATGCCATTATGGGACCCAACGGGACCGGAAAATCAACACTGGCGTATACCTTGATGGGGCATCCGAAATATCATGTTACAGCGGGGGATATTCTTTTGGATGGCAAAAGTGTTCTGAATTTATCTCCCGAAAAACGCTCTCATGCTGGATTATTCCTGGCTTTTCAATACCCGGTAGCGATCCCGGGAGTTAGCGTAGCTAATTTTCTGAGAACTGCGATGAATGCGCATAGAAAATCGATCGACCCCACTTATCATGGGCTGCCGGTTCCAGAATTTCGTAAATTAATGCTTGAAAAAATGAAACTGCTTGAGATGGATCCTAAAATGGGTGGACGTTACCTGAATGATGGTTTTTCAGGTGGAGAAAAAAAACGGGTTGAGATCCTGCAAATGGCAATGCTTGAACCCAAGATGGCAGTGCTGGATGAGACCGACTCAGGCCTTGATATCGATGCACTGCGTATTGTTTCGGAGAGCATCAATACCCTTAAAAACAGTCAATTGGGAATCCTTGTCATTACCCATTACCAACGCATGTTGAATTACCTGAAGCCCGATATTGTGCATGTGATGGTGGATGGAAAGATCGTGGAAAGCGGCGGTCCGGAATTGGCGCTGCGCCTGGAAGAAGAAGGCTACCGTTGGGTAAAAGCGTGATTTGTAGAAATCAGTCAGCGAGAACAAGAAACTATGCCTGAACAAGAAGATGCGTTACGCGGCATCGACACACAGCGTTACGATTTTAAAGATACTGAGAAGTATGTTTTTAAATCTCGCAAAGGATTGGACGCTGAAATTGTCAAACAGATCTCGGTATATAAGGAAGAACCTGAATGGATGCTGGAGAATCGGCTGAAAGCACTGCATCAATTTTATGTAATGCCTCTGCCTGCTTGGGGAGTTGATCTACGCGACCTAGATCTCGACGATCTGTATTACTACGTAAAACCAACCGATGAGATCAAGAGCGATTGGGATGAGATACCGGATACGATTAAAAATACTTTTAATCGTCTGGGAATCCCTGAAGCGGAACAGAAATTTCTGGCTGGAGTCGGTGCCCAATATGAATCGGAGATGGTGTATCACAGTATTCAGAAACAGCTTGAAAGCCAGGGAGTAATCTTTCTCAGTATAGAGGAGGGTTTACGCCAACACCCAGATATTTTTAAAGAATATTTTGGAACTGTGGTTCCATTCAATGACAATAAATTTGCTGCTCTGAACACGGCAGTTTGGTCAGGCGGTTCCTTCGTTTATATCCCCCCGAATGTGAAAGTGGAATTGCCACTACAGGCGTATTTTCGCTTGAACACAGCCAGCATCGGACAGTTTGAACGCAGCATCATCATTGCTGATGAGGGTTCTCAGGTGCATTATGTAGAAGGGTGTACAGCCCCCCAATATTCCAAAAATTCTTTTCACAGCGGTGTGATCGAGATCATCGTCAAGAAAGGAGCACGGGTGCGGTATACGACCATCCAGAACTGGTCAACCAATGTCTATAATCTGGTGACGCAGCGTGCCATGGTGAACGAAGAAGGTACCATGGAATGGGTGGACAGCAACCTGGGTTCCAAGGCTACCATGAAATACCCGGCCTGTTATCTGGTGGGACCGCATGCGCATGGAGAGATCCTTTCCATGGCATTTGCCGGTCGAGGGCAGAATCAAGATACAGGCGGAAAAATGCTGCATCTGGCAGAACATACCACGAGCAAGATCACATCCAAATCCATCAGCAAGGATGGGGGACGTTCCTCTTTCCGGGGGTTGGTATATGTGGATAAAAAAGCTGAATCTGCGAAAGCCAATGTAGTATGTGATGCACTCATTCTGGATGGGAATTCACGCTCTGATACTTACCCGAAAATTGAAAATCACGCAGAAAAGGTTTCTATCGGACATGAAGCATCAGTTTCGAAAGTAGGCGAAGAGCAGCTTTTCTATTTGACCAGCCGTGGATTGAGCGAAGAACAAGCTACCACGATGGTCATTTCCGGATTTATTGAACCGCTGGTTAAAGAACTACCTATGGAATACGCGGTAGAAATGAACCGCCTTATTCAACTGCAAATGGAAGGATCAGTAGGTTGAAATGAGCCGCACCAACATAGAATCTGAAAAAACAATCATGAAAATGGCTGAATTTCACTTTGTGAAGGCATTTCAACCGGAACCGGATAATAATTTCTCCTATTTGTATGATTTACGCAGCCACGCTCTGGAATATTATCGTGCACAGCCTTTTCCAGATGCTGCCACACCCGGTTGGCGAAAAGTCTCTTATCAAGATCTGCAAACCCAAGCATATCGTTTACCCGAAGCGAACACGCCAACACTTGAGCAGCCTGCATTGGACATGCCAGTACTGTATTCCAACGATATGCTGGTAGTTCAACGAGTATTTGCACAAAATGGGAACCGTTTCTTTGTGTCGAAAACATTAGAAAAAGGAATGATGTGTGGATTAACCTCTGATCCATCCATGAAATTTCCCAGGAAAATTATTGAAAAGATCGGACAGATCATCCCTCCTACCAGTGATAAATTCACAGCTTTTGGATATGCTTTTGCGCAAGACAGTGCAGTACTTTTCATTGATGAGGGTGTTGAAGTAAAAACCCCTCTCTTTTATCAGGAGAATTTCCAAGGAGAAAAACTGGCGATACCCTCTTCAACCTTGATCTACCTGGCTCGGAATTCTTCTGCCACTCTCATCCGGCAGCAAAGAAATGTGGGATCCTCCGATATATTCAACGCAGGAGTGACGGAAATATTTCTGGAAGAAGGAGCCAAGCTGGATATTCTTGATCTATGCACTGCATCTCACCAAACTTGGGAATTTCAAAATCAAAAAGCAGAATTAGCAAAGAATGCTGCTCTGAATTGGTTCACTTTATATACCGGCTCTGGTTTTTCCAAATCGCAGCAGCAGGTGGATATGACAGGGCAAGGCAGCCAGGCTTTTGTCACCGGATTATTCCTTCCAACGGGAACACAGCGCTTTAACATGGATACCATTCAAAATCATCTGGCAGAAAATACAACCAGTGACCTGCTGTATCGGGGTGTGGTGGATGGCGAGAGTCAAAGCAGATGGCAGGGAATGATCTACGTGGATAAAAAAGCCCTGCGTACGGATGGATATCAAGCCAATCACAACCTGATACTCAGCAAGACGGCCAGAATAGATGCCATCCCTGGATTGGAGATTCTGACGGATGATGTGCGCTGTTCCCATGGCGTGACGATCACGAATATTGATGAGGATCAGCTATTTTATTTGAAATCGCGTGGTATTTCTGAGCCAAACGGCGTTGAACTGATCGTGAGTGGATTTATCCAAAAAGCGCTTGATCGGATCAGCTCTGAAGTATTGAAACAGATGATTTTAGAAGAATTCATATCTAGAATTAATAAAACTATGCTTTAATGCTAGAATAATGAAATTTTGTGTGTGAGGAGAATTGTTCTATGGCAAGTACACCGTTCATGAGACCCCCTGTGTTTGAGGAAACCTATGAAGTAGGTGATTCGGTTGAAGCAAATTGTGACCATGATAAAGGAAGAGATAGGATCAAGGGATGGTTGAAGGGGACGGTTGTCCAGGTTGATTCCAAACTTATCGCAGTGCAATTCAAGGAAAATGTATATTTAACCGATGGATGGATGGTCCCCGACCACATTCTATGGTATCCGACTGATTCACCGAATCTACGAAAAAAAAGTAAAGTGAAATAAGAGTCATTAAAATGCTTGATCCCAACGCCATCCGCCGGGATTTCCCGATCTTTAAGCGGAAAATTCATGGAAACAAGAATCTTGTATATCTTGATTCAGCAGCCTCCAGCCAAAAACCACAAGCTGTGCTGGATGCGATGGATACTCTGTATACACAGAGTTATGCTAATATTCACCGCGGAATTCACGAACTAGCTGAGGAAGCGACAGCCCTATATGAGAGTTCACGCGAGCGTATTGCAGAATTCATCCATGTCAGCGACCCTGCGGAATTGATCTTCACGCGCAATACCACTGAATCCATCAATCTGGTGGCATACGCTTGGGGACGTAAGTTCTTAAAAGCCGGTGACCACATCCTTCTAACGGAGATGGAGCATCATTCCAATCTCATTCCCTGGTTCATTCTGGCATCTGAAAAAGATATCCATATCGATTTCATCCCTGTGCTGGAAAATGGATTTTTAGAGTTGGATAGCTATCAAACCTTACTGAAAAACGAACCTAAATTGGTGGCTTTTACGCATATGTCGAATGTATTGGGCGTGGTTAACCCGGTTCAAGAAATGACAGCTCAAGCACAGCGCATGGGTGCT
>DHHD01000097.1:0-2859 GCA_002403105.1 Anaerolineaceae bacterium UBA4781
CACGAGAAATGGCGAGTAAGGGTGAGAAATTGGCTGCGCGAGCTCCACTGCCACGCATTCCTTATTCCATTACGATCGATAATGAAAGATACGGGCGTTATTCCGGTGAACTGCAGATTGTGCGTCGGGAGCTTCCAGCAGATGAACGCGTCAACGTGGTCGGTAGGATTATCCCCCAGGATATTTGCTTGCTGCGGTATGTTGCTGAAGGTGCAGAGTTTAATCTACGGAAATATGATGGCGCACAGGACTGAAATTTACGCGCCAGCTTCCGGAAAAATATCTTTACTGGAAACGGTTCCGGATGAGGTATTCTCAACCGGTCTCATGGGTCCGGGGGTGGCGATCGAATTGGATGGGACGGATTGGGATGTGTATGCACCCACGGATGCGCAGGTTTCGGTCGTTTTCCCAACCGGTCATGCTGTAGTGCTTCAACATCAAGCTGGGATGGAAATATTGATCCACATTGGCATTGATACGTTTCGAGAACAAAATGCGTTCAATAAATACATTGCTGAAAATCAGCCGGTTGTAAAAGGTCAAAGATTAATTGGTATTGATAAAACCTGTTTTCAGGAGAAAACACCGCTGGTTATTCTTACATTGCTTAACGGTAAACAATTTACGTTTGAAAAAAATTTTAAAGAGTTGGTTTTTGCGAACAAGACGATTTTGTTCACAATATACGAAGGAGATTTGAATGTCAGCAGAAGCTTACATTAATAAAATTCAAAAGATCATCACTGATCTTGATCAGACCAGTATGGTGGAAATTAAAAAAACTGCTCGCGCCATGGCGAATTCGATGAAAGCCGGTCGGGCTGTCTATTATTATGGATCCGGACATTCTGCACTGCCCGTTCTGGATGTTTTTCCCAGGTATGGTTCCTTTATAGGCATCCAACCCATCCATGATCCACGCTTGACCTGGACCAATGTCATGGGTCCGGGTGGCACCCCCGAACTGCTCTGGTTGGAAAGGCAGGAAGGGTATGTTGCAAACGTGTTGCGTTCGTATGAGATCAAGCCACAGGATACGATGATTATTTTCTCTCATGGTGGTTTGAACGCGGCAGCTATTGAGGCTGCGTTGATCGGTAAACAGCATGGAGCAACGGTCGCAGCCGTGACCTCGATGCAAAATTACCGCATGAACCCACCGCAGCATTCATCCGGGAAGAAACTTGCTGATGTGGTAGATTTCGCCATCGATAATGGTGCTCCCCCCGAAGATGCCATTGTACAAATCGAAAACTGGGCAGAGCCGGTAGCGGCTTCCTCGACTGTGATGGTCATAGTTATCTCAATGACCTTGCTCGCTGAAACAGCGAAGATTCTGGCGGATGAAGGTGAATACCGCCCCACTTTTGCTTCGCCCAATGTGGTGACGGATCCTGACCATGATTATAAAGTTTATGATAAATACAAACTTTTCCATAAAAGCATTATTGGATATTAAAGAAGAGGTTTTCCTTTTGATTCGTGATGGAGGAGTTTGATTATGGCAGATCTGGCGTATTTTGAAGCCTTAATGCCTGTGCTGCAGAAAGCGATCACGACGCAGACAGAAAATATCAGAATTCTTGCGCGCTGGATGGCAGATACCATCCAGAACGACCATCTGATCTATGTATTTGGAGCCGGGCATGCAGGAATGATTGCTGAAGAAATGTGTTATCGGGCTGGCAGTCTTGTTCCAACCAATGCTGTTTTACCTCCTGGTTTAACTGTGAATACCCGCCCTCTTCCGATGGAAACTGAAATGGAACGCCTTCCGGGATTGGCAGCCATTTTATTTTCTGCATATAAGATCCAACCGGGTGATATCCTGATCGTCCATTCCAATTCGGGCAGAAATACGGTTGCGATAGAAATGGCAGAAATTGCCAAAAAAGCCGGTATCAAAGTTGCGGCTTTAACCAGTATCAGCCACAGTCAGAGCGTACCTTCGCGCCACCCTGGCGGAGTGAAACTCATGGATGTGGCTGATCTGGTGATTGATAATTGCGGTATCCCTGGGGATGCCATTGTTGCATTTGAAAATTTTGAGCAGCGCTGCGGAGCAACATCCACGGTGGTGGGTGCTGCTCTCATGAATGCGACTATCTGTGAAGCAGTCCAGATACTGCTGGACGAGCATTGTTCACCTCCCGTCTTTCAGAGCGCCAATTTGGATGGCAGCGATCTGCACAATCAAAAATTAATGGAACACTACGCCGGGCGCTTGCTGTATCTGTGATGAATTAGATAAATAAAAAATTTCCCAATTGTAGAGAGAATTGTGTATTTCAGGGAGGGGAAATACCTGTTGAATTTTTCTATTTAACTATTCAAATTTCTCTGTTTGATCACCGTGTATATAAATTTATAAAATTATTTCGCAATGATATTTTCCATATTGAAAGCTTTATAATGCTAAATTGGTAATATACTCAATAAGTAGTTTATGAACATTGGCATTACGTTTAATTCTTTTGCGCGCAAAAAAATGTTGCCAGAAGAAAAAGAATTAAAAGCCACAAGTTTCGCCATTGGCAAGCATCTGCTAAGGCTTGGGCATAAAGTGCAATATTTTGATATGGATGATCCGGATGATATTGCTGAATTATGCAATGCAAAGATTGATGTCGCATTTGATACCTGTGAACGCATCCACGACGATCCCCGCGGTGAAGCCTATACTGCCGCTTTACTTGAATACCTGAATATACCCCATACCCGTACCGGTTCTTTTCAAATATCTCTGGGCATTAATAAAGAACGCGTTAAATTGATCCTTTCCCAGCATCATATTAATATCCCGCGTTTCCAGGTCTTTAAAAATGCACATGAAAAACTGCGTGCTGATCTGGATTT
>DHHD01000097.1:2901-3603 GCA_002403105.1 Anaerolineaceae bacterium UBA4781
TTTTCCATCAAGCTGCCCTGGTGGAAGAATTTATTGGTGGGCGGGAATTCTCGGTAGCAGTTCTGCCCGGAGAGGTCAATCGCGTTCTGCCCATTATGGAAATAGAATATGATGATCTGCCGCTCAACCGGAGATTTTTAGATTATAAAGCCAAGTGGGTAGCCCATTCTGATCAATTTAAGCGAACGGTTCCTGTTTACCCGGTTGACCTGACAAACGAAGAACGCAAGACCATCAGTGATACCGCGCTCAATTGCTTTAATATCCTTGGGCTTGATTCGTATGCCAGAGTCGATATGCGCTATAACGACCATACCCCATATGTTCTCGAAGTCAACCAGAATCCCAGTATCAATGAAGCTGGAAGCGGCTTTGTTCATAGCTGTGAAAATCAAGGGTTGGATTACACCGGCATGGTCAATGCCCTGCTTCAGAATGCGATTTTAAGGGAATAGTGAAGATCCTCCTTCTTGAACCGGTCGAACCGGACCCAGATTCAGCAATAAAAACACAAAAGATCTATGATCTATTGATTCAGTTTGGTTATGAAGTGGTGGAGCTTGCCCTTGCTGCTGATCTCTATGAAAACGTGATGCGGGAAAAGCCGGATGTCGTGTTCAACCTTGCCAGCATTTATTCCTGGAATAAAACCAACCTTATTCCGGCAATCCTTGAAATTGACGATGTGCGTTATACCGGGTC
>DHHD01000084.1 GCA_002403105.1 Anaerolineaceae bacterium UBA4781
TGCTTGCCATCCACGGCAGCTTTGGCATCCTGGTACATGACCGCGTGCACTTTTTCCGCTTCCATAGCCCAGCGGGTGGAGCGGGAAGCACCCGGTTCATCCTGCAGTTCAGCCACTGCGTTATAAGCGGGGTACATCTCTTCCACTTCGAATGTTTCGCCATCAATACCGGCTTGCAGGTTGGTCGAGGTTTCTGCCAGTTTTTTCAATACTTTAAAATGACCGGTGGCGTGCACCTGTTCCGCATAGGCGGTTGCGCGAAAGGTGCGCGCCACATTGGGAAAGCCATCTTTTTCCGCCTGGTCGGCAAAGATGAGGTATTTCATATGTGCCTGGCTTTCGCCTGCGAAAGCGGCTTCAAGGTTGGTTTTGGTCATATCATGCATGCTGTTTTTCTCCTTGTTAGCTGATAAATTGGATTGACATTGTAGTAATTATAAAATAAATCAAATAAAATGATACTAAAGATTTGAATTTTCGGCATACATCGGAGAAAAATATTCTTATAACCTTGACACTGGTTTCAACTGTAAGGATGGATTCTCCATACGGGATTTGTTGATTAATTTTTCAATATCCATTGACCTTTTTTCTCTGTTCTCTTCTGAAGATTGTGATGCTAGGTAATTGATATTTGTTCTTGTTGCTTCAAGATTCTTTTGAAGCGTTATGCTATTTTTCGAAATATCATTCGCCAAGACATAAATATCTTTTTTCCTTTGTATTTTTGCTTGATCCTGTAGTTTTCGTAATGATTCTCCAATTTCTAGAATGTCATCGATTGTATCTAGCTCTTTTTTATGGAGTTGACCAAATTTAATATCAGTGAAGTCCTTCCCTGCAGATGTAATAATGGGTTTCAGGTTACTTAAAACTTGTCTAGTATTTGATAATACTTCTTCATTCAATTTACTTTCATATCTCAGTGTGTTTGTTTCCGGTTCCAATTCTTGATCAAATATATTTTCAATTTTTTGCTTCATCATAGTCAATCTTGTTTTTAATTCCTCAAGATTTTTTGCTGTCATTAATTCTTTCTTGCCTTCCAGAAATAACGTTTGGTCAAGTTTATTTAGTAATGGATTACCAATCGGGTAAGCAAGTTTTTCTTTCGTTTCTTCAATGATTCGTTCGAGATTCGGAAATAATTGTTGATCGCTATCCAGAACTTTATCCAGTTCGATATCGCTAGATAATTGGGCAATCGCAATATCAATGGAATAAATGAATGCATCTTTTGTTTCAATATAAACCTTTTTAAGCATTTCTAGTGGAAAATTCAACGTTCTAAAAAGTGCTACCTTTGCGACTTCTGGTTTATCACGCTGATCGATCAATTTGTATGTTAAATTAATATCCTCCAGAATATAGATCAATTTTTGTTTGACTTCATTGTTACCGATGCAACCTTTTAACAAGATATCAAGATTGTCCGAAAAAAGAGCATATAAGGTACTTACTATTGGATCTTCACTAATAGAATAATCAGCAGTATTTATTTTTTTTGTTAATTCATAGTATTCAAGCGACTGTTGCATTTTTGGCACATAATCATGGAGGATGGGTTTTTGGATTTCCTCTTTAATTGAAGAGTGAAGGATCTTTTTTTGAGATTGCTTTTTCTTTTTTAGATGGGATGAGATTAATAAATCAATTTTTTTCAATATATCCAGATAAATATGTTCAGAAGATAGATTTTCGGTTTGTTCTTTTATATCCTGTGATTTGATGACCTCCTTTATCCTATGAGGTAAATAGAATGCAACACAATAGAATAAAAATAGAATGATGATAATCTCTAAACAATTGATTATTATGTTAGAAATTGTATTTTCCGAATTACTTCGAATTGACTCAAAAAACAACTCAAGGACTCCAATTTGAGCTAACAAGGTAAGACTTGTAATGAGACCATCCGTGAATAACCAATAGAGAATATATCCTTCCCTACCAGTTTTCTCACCCTCCTCAACCAGATTCGTCGTTTTTGTCGTGGATTTAAAAATAAAAGAAGGAATTGCAGAAATGATCATTAAAATAATAGAGAATAATTTCCATGATCCCTGTGTGATGATCCCTTCGGGCTGTAGAAATTCACTAAGAATAGCGATGGTTCCCACTCCAATGACAAATGAGGATGCCCAGCTTTCACCTGATTTCCATTGGTTGATCCCCATTCTGTATCGCAATAAAGGATCCGTCCGAATGATTTTTTGCTTTTTCTCTTCTTTCTTTCTACTCTTTTTCAGAAGGAACATATTTTTAACATTAGAATATAGATATCGTTTATAACTATATCCCTCAATCTCAACCGTCCTTAAATAAACAATCACACAGATACAGAAGGAAATTATCGAAGAAAAAAGGATAATTCGATTTGGATTTAATTTACCAAGAAATCCTATAAGGATCTTTGAAAAGCCATCAAGGACATTTCCCTTGATTACGATCGGGATTGATGAATTCAATGTATTCTGAATGTTCAGTGTTTCAACAACGAAATAACCACTTTTCCATTCCTCTGGAAACACATTTCCTTCTGGCAGGTTTAGGTCAGTTTCAAAGATAAAAGTACGGATCTTGCCAGATTCAATGGTTAGGTCCTCATCTGAAATCGTATTGGATGTTGAATCAACTGGTTGAATAGTTAGCTTTATAGAACCTTCCCCATTAACTCCAGTAGTTGTATATTCATTTTCGCATGTCTTGCTGGAGCCAAGCACCAAGCAAAAACTGATATTCACCATCCGGGACGATACATTCTGTACTGTGATTTGAGTTTTCGTGTTTGGTACACCGGACTGAAGATCAAGAGCAATGCTTTCAGGGGAAATGATGGTGACCGGTTCTGTAGGATCCTTCTCTTCAGCATAGACCGATCCTGATAACAGGACCATAATGAATAGTATTGAAAGAATAATGGAATAATAAATTCTTTGTCTTGAATTTATCCTTTTCATTTGAACCTCTTCCAATTGAAAGATATCTCAACAACAGAAAAATGGAATGATGAATCCTTTTTGCCAACCCTTTAATCCAGTATAACAAGTGATCTAAAAATTTCAATGTGGATTTATTGTATATCGTTAATGCGTGTTTGGAAGGAAACACTGCTGGAATTGGATGGGCAGGTTGGAATGCAATCAGTTTATTGATTGTAGGTGAAGTGATGGTAGATACCCTCCATTTGCTCTGGACGATAGATTCTTTCGCTAGATTGATAAACGCAGTATAGTCTCCGGTTTGCTGGATGAGATATCCCCCCTAAATCCCCCCATTTTTTTATCAAAAAATAGGGGGATAAAAACGATAAGCATTCTCACAAAATTTCCCATTTTTATTTCCATGATTTTTTTTGTGGTATCATATATTCGTTTATCCGCATATAAGGAATAATACATGGATATAAAAGCACTCGAAAAAGAAGTAGCGCTGCTGCATGAACGGGTATGTTCAGCTATGAGCGATACCACGCGCATCATGATCCTGTATCTGCTCTCAGAAGGGAGCATGTATGTGAACGACATTGCCGAAGCGCTGGTGCAGCCGCAATCCACCGTCTCGCGCCATTTGAAGATCCTGCGCGAACGCGGATTGGTGGCGACCGAACGCCAGGGCACGGCTATCCTGTATTCTCTGCCAGACCGGCGCATCATCGAAGCGCTGGATCTAATGCGCTATATTTTAAACGATCAGGTGATGGCGGAAGCGCTCATTACCAAGACCAACCCAACTTCTGAACATTCCAAAAAGGAGAAAGTGAAATGAAAGTACTTATTATTGGTGGTGTGGCAGGCGGAGCCAGTACGGCAACGCGTTTGCGCCGCATGGATGAAAAAGCTGAGATCATCATTTTTGAACGTGGGGAATACATTTCTTTTGCGAATTGTGGATTACCTTATCACATCGGCGAAGTGATCACGGAACGTGAAAAATTGCTGGTCGTTACATCCGAGAAACTGAAACAGACCTCTAACATTGAAGCGCGCGTACGGCATGAAGTGGTCAGCATCGACCGCAAGAACAAGATGCTCAAGGTGCGTGACCTCTCCAGCGGGCGCGAATATACAGAGAACTATGATAAGCTGGTGCTCTCTCCCGGGGCATCTCCCATTATTCCACCTCTGGAAGGGGTGAACCTGCCGGGCGTGTACAGTTTGCGCTCCATGGGTGATATGGACCGCATTCGCGATTCCATCCTGGCGCAAAAACCAACGCGCGCGGTGGTGGCAGGCGGCGGTTTCATCGGCTTGGAGATCGCAGAAAACCTGCAGCAGCGTGGTATTCAGGTGACCATCATCGAAATGCTCAAGCAGGTCATGGCGCCCATCGATTATGAGATGGCAGCCATGGTGCACCAGCATCTCGATTTCAAACATGTACGGCTGGCGCTGGGGGATGGCATTCAAAAGATCACCCAGGAGCAAGCCTTGAAGGTTACCCTGCAGAGCGGCAGAACGGT
>DHHD01000079.1 GCA_002403105.1 Anaerolineaceae bacterium UBA4781
TCAAATGCCCAATAATGCCTGCGCAGATGGAAAGCATACACCAGATGTTTGCGGGTGATCTTCGGTTCGGGATTTTTGCGTGTTTTGGGAGCATACTGAGCAGAGAGCAAACGCGCTGCCGGAGTCTCTCCGAAATCAAAATATTCTTCTTCAAGTGTTTCAAAATCACGTCCCAGGTTCTTTTTTACCAAGCGAATGTAGCGCTGAATATTGGAATTGAACTGGATTAATGGGATGGGTTCAGGCAAAACCACCAGACAGGTTAATGAACTCATATCATTATTGAACTCACGATCGGCAGCCAGAAAAACAAAATTACGCTGGGCGAAGAGATTTTTATAAACACCTTTGATATCATCCGGCAGTGTATTCACTATTTCTTGCAGAGCTTTCCGATCACGTGAGGGCTGCCCACCGATGAATGTATCAGGCAGTTTCATAGCTAGATGTTCGGTCTCAAATGTCTTCCAGACGATCTTTTTTTTAGGCATAGATTTCTCCTTGTAAAAAATCATTTTTACGGGGTCACAAAAAAAATCTTGAAAATCAATAATTTCTCAATTAATAAGAGTGTGCATAGGATTGTAATACATTTGATAGGATATCTTTATATAAAAATCAATCAGTGAAGATATTGATGAGTTTATAAACAGAAGCAGTATAATTTTAAAATCCAAGTTACTGTAAAAGAGAATTCAGGGTTGGACGAAAAAATGCAAATAGAAATAATTTTTCCAATATATGCGGCTTCAATGAATGGAGAAAAGCAATCATGGAAATGATGATCGCAGAAGCAAGTGAATTGGAAGGTAGCGGTAAAATCATTCTTGAAACGGATCAAGAAACAATACTTGCATCGCAAGAAACAACCGCTGTTCTTTCCTGCGGGGGTATTCAATGTGGCGCGATCATTGAATTAAAAAAACTGGGCAAGAATATTGTTTATGTCGATAAATATCTCAGACTGCATCTGAAAGTACGATTAGGAAAATCCATTAACGTTGACCTGAAGAAATTTTTAGAGGCTGAACACATCACTGTCCGCGTACCCCCAGCCTGGCAAAAAGAAAATGGCGAACATCTGATAAAAGGTTTTTTGGTGGATCGCGTTATCTGCAGCGATCAACGAATTCCGGTTTTTACCCTGAGCGGTGTGATCGTAATGGTTGACATTGCAAGCACAAAACCGGAAGGCATTGTGCTGGTGGGTGACCGGACTCAACTGAAGATCGAGAGCATGAAAAAAGTCGATGAGGGCATCACCGGAATAACCTATCAGGATGTAGGTGGATTATCACGTGAAATTCACCGCATTCGTGAACTGGTAGAATTCCCTTTGCGATCGCCTGAAACTTTTGCGCAGTTAGGGATCGAAGCACCACGCGGAGTAATACTCTATGGACCACCCGGAACCGGAAAAACATTAATTGCGAAAGCTTTATGCAATGAAGTAGGGGCAAAATTCTTTTCCATACAAGGACCCGAAATTGTGAGTTCGTTATATGGAGAGAGCGAAAAACATCTACGGGATATTTTTGAAAAAGCGCGGGCAGAAGCCCCCGCCATTATATTAATTGATGAGGTGGACGCATTAGCTCCAAAACGTGAAGAAACCAGAGGTGAGGTTGAAAGAAGGCTGGTAGCTACATTATTAACGTTAATGGATGGTCTGACTGAATTAAAGGGGGTGTTAGTGATCGGAACAACCAATCGCGTCAATTCCATTGACCCGGCATTACGGCGCCCCGGACGGTTCGAACATGAGATCCATATTGGGGTTCCGGATCTTGCAGGAAGACAGCAAATATTAAACATCCATACCCGGCGTATGCCATTGGCATCTGATGTTGATCTGCAGTATATCGCGGAAAAAACGATCGGATTTGTGGGCGCAGATATCACATCGCTATGCAGAGAAGCCGGTTATTCTGCGTTGCGCAACGCAGTACCCCAGGAAGATCTGGAAGAAGGCGAAGTATTCATTGAAGGATTGAAGGTAAATGCACAGGATTTTCAAAGCGCTCTGAATGTCATCAAACCTTCTGCAATGCGCGAAGTATTGGTGCAAATACCCCCGGATGTTTCGTGGGATCAAATTGGGGGATTGGAAGAAGTAAAAAAGATCATTATTGAGAGCATTGTGTATGGGATCCAAAAGCCGGATGCCTATAAAGCGGCCGGCATTCGCCCTGCAAAAGGGCTGCTTCTGTATGGTCCTCCAGGGACAGGTAAAACATTGCTGGCGAAAGCGGTTGCCAATCAATGCGGGGCGAATTTTATCGCTGTACGGGGTCCGGAATTGCGCTCCAAATGGTTCGGAGAATCCGAAGAGAAGATGCGTTTTATTTTTGCAAAAGCGCGTGAAGTCGCACCTGCAATTATCTTTTTTGATGAGATCGATTCGCTGGGCGCCGCGCGCGGGCGAGATGCAAGTGGAATATCAGATAGTTTGGTGAATCAATTGTTGACTGAAATGGATGGCATTGAAACACTGGAAAATGTCTTCGTGATCGCTGCTACCAACGCTGCGGATCTGTTGGATCCCGCCTTGCTGCGCCCCGGGCGCTTTGATATGCAGGTGTATATTCCCTTGCCGGATGAAGAGACCAGGAAATCCATTTTTCTCGTGCATACTCGCAAAATACCGATCGATAAAAAGGTAAATGCAGAGCAACTTGCTCGATTAACGAATAATTTTTCGGGGGCAGACATATCAGAGGTATGCCGGCTGGCGGCGCTTACTGCACTGCGTGAAGTTGATTTTAACACCCAGGGTATCAAAGTGATGATGAACCATTTTACCAATGCCATAGACGAAGTCAGCGATACTCAAAAAAGGTTAAAACCACGCCAGATCGGATTTCATCTTTCAGAAGAAGGACAATAAAACTTGGCTGCTGGAATGCGGATCTGAATCGGAGGGATAATGAATGGCTTTCTAAAAAAGAATAAACCAATTTCGGGAAACTCAATTCCGGGTTCTTCAAATAATGAAGAATGGAAAGCGCTGTTTAAAAATATTTCCATCATCGACAATGGATTGGCTGAAGCACGGGAAGCAAATAATAATCTGCATGCCCGTTTATCGCGTGTGCTGGATGCGTTCAATAAAATAAGCGAACAGCAAGGCAGCATGCTCATTGAACTCATTAAAATAGTAGATTACTGCATGAGTTTGAATCCGGCGCCTGCGGAAATTGAAGCTGTAGAAGCTCAACTTCTTTCCATCCTTAAAGAACAAGGCGTTTCTATTTGGTCTCCTGCAATTGGAGAACCGTTGCCAGAACATTGTGAAGCGATTGCGGTGAAGGAGACAAGTGAATTTGCTGCACAAACGGTATTGGAAGTGCTATCCCCCGGCTATCTATGGGGAGAAACGATACTGCTGCGGAGACCGCGGGTTGTGCTATCGCAAATCCCAAAACTCGAACAAATAAGGCCCCAATTAGCTGAAAGTACAGCGCTTCCTGCAAAAGGAAGAAAGCGCCCAGGTACAAAAAAAGAAAAGCAATTCGATGAGCCGTCTTACTCAGAAGATCAATCTCTAAGAGTTTATCAAGAAGATTCGGATCCAAAAAGAGAATCACCGAAAAAAGAAGAGTAAAGGGTTTTTAAAAAACAACCCCCAAAGGCACCACTTTTGGAGAAATTCACCATGAAATGCATTGAGGATGGAGAAAAGAATGAATAAAAAATTTGCTATCGGAATAGACCTGGGAACTTATAATTCGTGTGCGGCATACGCAGGTGATGCAGACCATGTGTCTATTTTAAAAGATAGGCATGGACCCACGCTGCAGGGGCAATTATTTCCATCTTTTATTCGATTCGATAACAACGGCGATGCCATTGAATATGGAGAAGAAGCACGTATGCAAATGACATATGCTTCCGAACTGGTGGTATGGGGCGTAAAGAGATTGATCGGACGTTCTTACCACCAGGTGGAAAAAGATACCAAGCGTTTTGCATACTCCATATTAAAGGAAAAAAATGGCGATATAGCGATCGCTGTGGGAAAGAAACAATACAGCCCGGCAGAAATTTCAGCGCTCATCTTAAAATGGATAAAGAACAGCGCCGAAACCTATAATCCATATATTACCGAACCGATCAGCAAAGCGGTCATCACCCATCCTGCATATTTCGATGCATCGCAAATCGAACAGACAAAAGAAGCGGCTCTGCACGCCGGTTTTGAAGAGATCGAATTAATTACCGAACCGGTGGCTGCAGCGATCGCCTACGGGCTTCAACTGGAATCCGCCGGTCCACAGTTCATCATGACCATTGATTGGGGGGCGGGAACCCTTGACATTGTGATCGTGTTATTAAAAACAGGTATTTCCGGGAAGCCAGTTTTGGTTGAAACAAAACCGGCGCGCGGGGATGTCGCATTGGGTGGAATTGATATGGATGACCTGCTTCTCATAAAAGCTGTTGAAATGTATGGGTTGAATGATTATCAAACGCTCATTTCCCAAACTGTTCAACCGACATTATCCGAAGAACTGCAAGACATTCTGGGAAAGAACATTCCCCCGGAATTGAAAGATCTGTTAAAAGATAGTGAAAATGCGAAAGCCTTTGATCAGAAGAGAATCAGCATCGATCAAAGCATTTGGAATGAATTCTGCGGTTTACGCTCTCAACTTGAAAAACTGAAAATCGAACTTTCTCGGGTTCCATCTGCTCAAGGTCCGATCGCTTATCATGGGAAAACCATCCTGTTAAAAATGGCAAGAACTAAAAACGATCGTCTGGATAGAGGGGATGACTGGATCATACTGGAAGATGTATTACAGCCGTTATTGATCTCCTTTAACAAGCAAATTGAATTTGCATTAAAAAAGAGTGGTCTGCAAAGTACAGATATCCAGCACGTTTTACTGGTGGGGGGACCTATGCATATGCCGTGTGTGCGAAAAGTGGTCATGGATATTTTCTCAAATAACCGTGCGATCACCGGTGAACTGATGAAGATCGAGAAAGAAGGTTTCCCGGTCAGCCCCATGGAAGCGGTGGCACGCGGAGCGGCTTTGTTTGCCGGGCATATCGGTCCTGACCCGACATTAAAACGCATCCCATTTGATTACGGGGTTCTTTTCGGACAGCAGGGAGAAATCCTTGTCAGGGAAGGGGATGTTGTTCCTTGTGAAGTCTCTTACCCAACCGGGCTTGTAGGAGGCAATAAACCGGATGGTTCGATACCCATCGGATTATATAAGCGTGAAGTGAGCCCGGAAGGGGAGATCTATACGCGTATGGGAGATTATGTATTTGTTGCGACGGTGAATAAAAATAACAAGATCAATTTTCAACCGATGTTAAGAGCCGGAGAGGATAAGACCATCAGTTTGGAGATCAAAGACCTGATTAGCGGAGATTCATTAACCCTGAACAGGCTGAGTGTGCTGACGGGAATGAAAATTACCAAACCATTGAGAATTGAAGTGGTGATCGATGATGGAAGTGCTGCGAAGAGCAGCGAGGGAGGCGGAGGAGGTAGTGTTGATCATGAGGAATCTCATTTGGTCGATATCTCACAAAAACGGCAAGCCGCGCTGGCTGCCATAAAAATCGGGCAGTATGCATTGGAGCATAACCCGGCAGTACAAACCAACGCTCATTTGCAAAAAGAATTAAATGAAAAGATACAAAAATTAAAACAGGTGCTGCCCTCTGAAAACTCGGTCGATCAACGGTCTTACCAGCAGCTTGCCAACCGCTGCACGGAATTGATCGGACTTATGGAAACAGAAAAACTGATCAACGAAGAAGATAAATATTTATAAAATAATCAATGTGATCCATTTGCATGGAATTAATAAGCCAAGAATAATTCGAGGACGAAATGAATGACCCCAGCAATCCGGTAGAATCTGACATTGAAAAAGCACGTATCTTTGCTCAACAAGCAGAGATCTTGCGCCTGCATGAAAAATACGATGAAGCCATCTTATTATTCAACCATGCCATCGAACTGCAATTCGAAGATTCCTGGACGTATGCGCACCGGGGAGAAACCTACTGCATCATGGGGAAGTACGAGGAAGCGATCCTTGATTACGAGCGTGCACTGGCATTGGATGAAAAGAA
>DHHD01000041.1 GCA_002403105.1 Anaerolineaceae bacterium UBA4781
TCACCATAATGCAGGTAGAGATTGATCTTATCGCCGTTGTGCGGATCGTGGTAAAGATGATCAATACGGCGGGTGTTGAACGTGCTTGCGCGGCGAATGATGCCATGCACTTCATAACCTTTTGAAAGGAGCAGTTCTGCAAGGTAAGAACCATCCTGCCCGGTAATTCCTGTAATTAATGCTTTTTTCAAGCGCATCCTCCAAATGTTGGTTTAACAACCAAAGTATAGCCCAGCCAATCGCAGACTGTCAAACGAGCAAGCAGATGCAAAAGGTGATTGAACCCGGTCTATTATGCCTTAGCAAAGGATAAACTCTTGCCATCCTCGCCAAGGTCGATTTTCACCTTATCACCGGATTTATAGGTACCGGAAAGCAGATCGACGGAAAGTGGGCTTTCGATATATTTCTGCAAGATGCGTTTCAATGGGCGAGCGCCAAAATTGGGATCAAAACCTTCTTTAGCGATCCACTCGCGCGCAGCTTTTGAAAGATGTACCTGCAGCCCCTGTTCTTCCAAGCGCTCTTCAATTTCTTTCATTTGCAGGTCAACGATCTTCAACATTTGCTCTTCTGTTAATGGAGAGAAGATGATGATCTCATCGATGCGGTTGAGAAATTCAGGGCGGAAAGTGCTTTTCAGCGCTTTTTCGATGTTTTCATGCGATAGCTTTTCTTCATCCGTACTTTCCGGCTGCAAGAATCCCAGCGTACCGCCTTTACGGATGAATTCTGTTCCCAAGTTGGAGGTCATGATCAAAACCGTATTGCGGAAATCAACGATCCTGCCCTGACCATCAGTCAAGCGACCATCATCCAATATTTGCAGCAGTGAATTCCACACTTCAGGATGGGCTTTCTCGATCTCATCGAACAGGATGACCCGGTACGGCCGGCGGCGAACGGCTTCGGTAAGCTGCCCACCTTCTTCATAGCCTACATATCCGGGAGGGGCTCCGAAAAGTTTGGATACGGTATGCTGTTCACGATATTCGCTCATATCCAGGCGGATCAATGCATCTTCATCATCAAAAAGGAATTCCGCAAGGGCTTTTGCCAATTCCGTTTTTCCAACGCCGGAAGGACCGATAAAGATGAATGAACCGACAGGACGTTTGGGATCTTTCAAACCGGAACGCGCACGCCGGATGGCATCTGCGATGGCAGCAATACCTACATCCTGGCCGATCACGCGTTCATGCAATTTATCTTCCATGCGCAGCAAACGATCTGCTTCTGTTTGCAGGATTTGATTCACCGGAATACCCGTCCATTGGGCGACCACTTCTGCAATGTCGTTTTCATCAACGACTTCATCCAGTTTATGTTCACTTTCCCATTTATCGCGTTTGGCAGTGAACTCTGATTCCAGTTTCAAGCGTTCTGCTTTCTTGCGAGCAGCGGTTTCGTAATCCCGTTCCACACCAGCTTGCTCTTCCTCCGATTGGATCTTTTCGACTTTGGTCTTCAATTCTTTGAGATCGGAGGGCATGGAATATAATGCCACACGCAATTTAGCGGCAGCTTCATCCATCAGGTCTATAGCTTTATCGGGTAGAAAACGATCGGTCACATAGCGGGCAGATAATTTGGCTGCGCTGACCAGTGCCTGATCTGTAATATGCACCTTGTGGTGTGCTTCATAACGGTCACGCAGACCTTTCAACATGGAAATGGTGTCTTCCACGGAAGGTTCATCAACATATACAGGAGCAAACCGTCTTTCCAAGGCTGCGTCTTTTTCAATGTATTTTTGATACTCGTTCAGAGTTGTAGCACCCACGCACTGCAATTCCCCACGCGAAAGGGCGGGTTTGAGCATGTTGGATGCATCCATGGCACCCTGTGCAGCACCGGCACCCACCACGGTATGCAGTTCATCAATGAAGAGGATGATCTCACCGGCCGCACGCTGAATTTCTTCCAAAGAAGCTTTCAAGCGCTCCTCAAATTCACCGCGAAAACGCGAGCCGGCGATCATAGCTCCCAGATCTAAAGAGATAACCTTTTTTCCCATCAGAATCTCCGGGACGTCATTGCTGGCGATCTTCTGTGCCAAGCCTTCCACAATGGCGGTTTTTCCTACACCCGCTTCACCGATCAGTACCGGATTGTTTTTTGAGCGGCGTGAAAGCACCTGAATGACACGCAGGATCTCTTTATCACGACCAATCACCGGATCCAATTTATTTTCTACTGCTAATTTTGTAAGGTCGCGTGAATATTTTTCCAACGTGCGGTAGCGGGTCTCTGCTTTTCGATCAGTAACTTTTTGACCACCACGCAACTGGTTGATGGAATCCAATACACGTTCTTTAGTCACGCCATTTTCTTTTAAAAGACGGGATGAAGGAGTATCTTTTTCTTCCACGATCGCCAAAAAAAGATGTTCTGTGGAAATAAATTCATCATTCAAATTGGTAGCTTCTTGATTGGCTACTTCAATAATACGCTTAACACGCGGTGTGATGAATACCTGCCCGGTACCACCTCCAAAAATACTGGCTTTTGGGCTCTCCCGCAGCATCTGATCAAGCTTATCCTGTAATAGATTGGCATCCACAGCCATAACCTCCAGCAGTTGGCTGACCACACCCTGCTGTTGTTCAATCAGTGCCAAAAGAATATGTTCGGTATCTATCTGATTATGTCCGTAGCGTTGGATGATCTCGGCTGCTTTTTGGGCAGCTTCTTGAGCACGCTCGGTAAATCGGTCAAATCGCATCATAGTACTTGTCTCCTATGTTAATCGGCATTATAACATTTGCTAATAGAATGATATACCCAAGCCATAAAAAGATTATAAGAAAAATCTATTGATAAAATAAGAAGAATAATCTATGATCAAGAAGTCAATCCGCCCGCTAGCTATCTCAACCGATCTCAAGGAGATCGCCAATTTGTTATTCGTTTGTTTTGCGGATGCGATGGATGAAGACGGCGAACGCTATATCGAATACCTGCGCCGGTTTTCACAAACACTATTATTTACAAAGATAGCACAAAGAAATCCTGAAAAGTATTCTCTGCCAGGGGAAGGATTCGTTTATAAAGACAAGGGAAAGCTGGTGGGAAATATCACCCTCTCGCGGATGAATTATCAAGATGAGATGATCTATCTTATATCCAATGTTGCGGTTCTGCCGGAATATCGTGGAAAAGGGATTGCGAAAGAACTGACTCAAACCGCTTTGCAGTACATAGAATGTAAAGGGGTGAAGCAGGTATGGCTGCAGGTGAAACAGAAGAACCAGACAGCCATCGACCTATACAGGCAATTCGGTTTCCAATCCTTTATGGTGCGCACAACATGGATGAGAAAAACAACGAATATTTTTCTAAAGAAACCCGAAGAAATCTGCCTGCGTAAAAGGAAAAAAGACGAATGGGAAATTCAAAAAAAGCTTTTAGAAAGAACCTATCCGGCTGAATTGACCTCCGCTTACTGTTTTGAGATCGCGTCCATTCAACCAGTATTAAGAAACGTGATCAAAGATGTATTGCGAAGCAGAATCACAACCCATTGGGCAGCGGAAATCGGTCAGAAAGTTGGATTTGCCAGTTATGAACTTTTCCCTGACCAAACCTATGTTAACCTATGGATTGCAGCGCCTGAACCAATAGAAAAGAGATCCCTGAGCCTGCTGATTCCTGCTGTGCATGCTCGCATTGGAAAAGAAATCCGCGTAAATTATCCGGAAAAGGAATACGCTGATTGTTTCAGAGCGATCGGAATGCAGGAATTAAATACCCTTATCTGGAAACGGAAATATATTGTTTAATTTCCGAACCAGATTAAAACTATCTGGAATTCATTCCCCAAAACTTATAATGCCAAGATATTTCAAAAGCATCTCTTTTTGAACTTCATTCAAGGTTTTAATATCCAGGATGTGTTCTCCCGAATATAAAGCACCACGCTCATCTGTGAAATTACCCCAACCCGCTGCTCTTAATAGTACCCAGGGCGAAATTCCCAGTTCTTCTGCTGCATCGTAAGCTGCATTGATAAAATCTTGATGTGTTTTCGCCTGCATTGATGCTAATTGAGATTCCTTTTCGAGGGTACGATCCAGCGTTGATGTCACCTCCACCGTTTCAACCTGTTCTGCAGCTACATTTTCTCCAATGTCATATCCATAGATCATATTGCTGGCGGCGTCGCTCACCCACATGGTTCCATCTTCTGCGAATTCAATATCAACCGGCATGGTGATCGTTTCATCGAGCAAGCCACGGATATCCCAGGCTTGCAGCAAAATGCCAGATGCAGAATATTCAAGGATCAAAGAGCCTTCGGGATCCGTCACGAAAACATTGCCCTCGGAATTAACAGCAATGAAGGGTTTATTGTTGGTGGATTCGCCATACCAACCTTCCACATTCCAGCTTGTCAGAGGAGTTGAAGTATTGAGTTCCAGATCAGGGACGATCACCTGTACTCGCGTATTCCAGGTATCGGCAATATAGAGATTATTGTTATCGTCCAGGGCGATACCCACCGGCTCGTTCAATTGGCCGAAATCTGATCCGCCGCTTCCAAGCTGGGCGACGAAGTTCCCTTCGTTATCGAAGACCAGGATACGTTTATTTCCAGTATCGGCAAAATAGACTTTCCCATCCGCATCCACCGTAATGCCGCGCGGTCCCCAATACCCGAGCGAAGAATTATCGGTGGCGAAATAGCCCCACATCGAAAGGAACTGACCATCGGCAGTGAATTTTTGAATGCGGTGATTCCAGGTATCAGCGACATAGACGGTTCCATCCGGAGAAACGGCTACATCCCAGGGTTCGTAGAAGGTACCACCCTCTGCGCCAATGGTGGTATCTGCAACGCTTCCGTAACTCCCCCAAGCATCCAGGAGAACACCAGTAGTGGAAAAGTGTTTGATTTGATTATTTTTGGAATCTGCCACATAAATGGAGCCATCGGATGCGATATCGATCCCACGCGGTTCATTGAGAACCTCATCCCCACCGATGAATTGGGTGGGGGAGATGATGGTGGTGATGGATGCGAATGCGCTGCCTGAGGGACTCTGCACCAAGGCATCTTCATCAATGAAATCCCATAACTCTTCAGCAATATCCTTGCGAATATACATGCGCATTTTTTGACCGGGTGACCAGGTGGAAATATCCAAATAACCATTGTTGTTCAATTGCGCGTAAAGAGAATAATCGCGTGAATACCAGATATCAAAGACTGCCTGGCGCATATCGGCAGATTTAAAGATGCTCACAATGCGGTCAAGGGTGAGACCAAAATAGTCTTGATTAGGCCACCACAGGCGGAAATATTCAAAGGTGTAGTAATCTTTGCGTGTGATGGGTTCGACCTTGTCATAATTTGCCTGACCTGAGAGGATAATGGGCGCTGTTTGCAAGTCGCGGGTGGCATTTTCCATATATGCGATGCGATGAGGATAATTTCTGAAATACCACCAGAATGGATACAGCGAATCATTATCGTACGCGACCTGAATATCCAATCCGCCAGTAAGTTTGCGGGAAATCTTTTCGACCTGAGCCAGTATCTCTTTTGGGCCAGGCGCAGCATGCGCATAGACAAGATACTCTATGGCGTAGTCATCATTGACAAAAGAAGCGCGCAGGGATGATTGACAGGTGATACAGCCCAGCAGAATAAACAATGCCAGTACAAAAGTTTTGGATTTTACAACCTTTGGCCAACCTTTTAAATAAAAGCGATGCAGGCTTATCAAGCTTACCAATGCAATCAAGCGAAAAAGGAAAGCATACGTTTGCTGGAGCTGTTCTTGCGTTTTACCCTGGAAGGGTGAGGTGTTCCCCAACAGTGAAATACAAAGTGCACAGAAATCGACGACAATGAACAAGCTAAGCAAGATCCCGATCCATTTTTCACGGGTCGTCTTTTCTTTCCACTGAATGGAATCTGCATATTCTCCGAGTGTTTTTCCAGCAAGAAACAGGAAGGGGATCGTGATGTGCACAGTTAACCAGGGCATCTTCTCACCAGCAATGGTAAAGGCGATCAGACTGGCGATACCTAAAAATAGAAACAGGGTGGTGGTGGATAAAGTATTTTTCAGAGGAACTATTTCATCGTTCTCCGATGAATTTTCTGCATTAGAAGCAGGTTCCGATCCTTCAATATCATGAGAGAATCTCTTTCTAACGATCGCGAGAATGACAGCCAGCAGAGAACCAGCCAATCCCAAGAATTCATAAAATGGCATTTGTAGGAGTGCATAGTAATACATGGGTTGATTGCCACGATTTACATCCTGCTGAGCCAACCAATAACCCAAAGAACCCACCGTGCCGGTTAGTGCACCCTGCATATTGGTTAAAAATGTTGTGTAGAAGATGAAGAAAAGAAAATAGAAAAGGCTGGCTGCTTTCCACCAAAAATCTCGCTTCCAGGTGAAACCCAGAATGATAGAAATAGATGCAAGATAAACGATATAGATAAAATCAAGCAGGTTGCTGGCAGCGCTTGAATATGCGATGGGATCATATCCACAGAACTTAACCGGGAAAGCTGCAAGCAGCGGCAAAACAAGGGTTGTAATAAGAATGAAAATACTAAAAGCCGGTGAAGCAGAAAGCAGGTCCCAATGCAGAGATCTTTTAATATAGAGAATAGCCAATATTCCGATCAGCAGTGGAATCAAACCAGGTAGTATGGTTTTCACAGATTCGAAGATGTAATAAGCCTGCAATCTGAAAGTTTGAGATTCCGTGCTTTGCAGGAGAAGTGCATTTGTATCTATGATGCTCAAATCGGTTTGGCGGAATATTAAAATTGAACCAACCAGCGAACCAGTCATTAGGAGTATCAAAAGACCATTGAGCAGAAAAACTCGAAAACGAACGATCCTGGAATGAAGGATCTCCGCCAGCATTTTCACGAAGAAAAAGATCATCATGATCGCTGTATGAATATAAGCTGTTTCTTTACAGGTGAAGTATAGGGATAGAGTTATCGCCAGTAGATAAAGGGAAAAATCATCCCTTTTATCAAAATAGCGCATCAAAGCGTATACAATGACCACCAGAAACAAACCAACAAATGCTTCATTTCTGGCGTACCTTCCATAAAACATAAGATATGGAGAGATCAAAAAAAGAATTGCAGTAAGGGTGGCTCCGGTTTTACCGAAATACTTACGATATGCAAATAGTACAAAGATGATGGTTGCAACACTTGCCAGAGCGTGTGGAATGCGGGAACTGAAATCACTATCACCAAAGAGAAAATAGGATAGAGCGATCAGGTGAAATTGGAAAGGTCCATGCGAAATTGGATTATGCTCGTACCCGGCTCCGCTGAATAAGTCATATGAAGGGACAACATGGTTTACCTCATCGTGGCTCATCACACGATCCCCGAGGTTGGTAAATCGGGTAAGGATAGCAGCAATAATGATCAAGATGACAACAACGGAGCACCATGATATTTTCCCAAACACAGTTTTTAAGGAAGTTTCATGCTCTTTGGTTATATTGTTCATTGAATCCTTCAAGTTTTCCTTTATTCTAACCAATATTATAATTCCTATGATATTATGAATTCCTTTTCTAGAATTTGATCTAAAAAATTGCT
>DHHD01000052.1:0-2319 GCA_002403105.1 Anaerolineaceae bacterium UBA4781
TCCTTGGTCTCGATTGCATTGAAGTCAATATGGGGCGTATTGATTTGTTGATTACTACGTCAGTCGGACCAAGGATCCTTTCCTTACGGATGAACGGGGGAGATAATATTTTTGCAGAACTTCCTGGGCAATTCCTGGAATATCCGGGAGAAGGTAATTTCATTTTTTATGGAGGACACCGTTTATGGTGCGGGCCGGAGGAGCCCTCGATCACCTATATTCCTGATTCCAAACCGATAACAGTCAGTGCAGCTTCTGAGTCATTTGAGTTCATCCAACAAGTGGATCGTACTACCGGTATTCAAAAAAGTATGCGAATTTTGCCCACACAATTCAATAATATTCTTATCGTTGATCACGATATTAAAAATACAAAGAACAGCCCGCTTCGTTGTGCTCCCTGGGCTATCACTCAACTGAAGTTAGGCGGTATTGCAGTCCTTCCCCAACAGATCAATGGAACGGATCGTAACCTTCTATTGCCCGATCGTTCGATTGTTTTATGGCCTTATTCGGATATCAAAGACACAAGAATTAACTGGGGAGACCAGTTTATTACCATCCATGCATTACCGGTTGATAAAGCATTGAAAATAGGAATAGCAAATTCACATCAATGGTTTGCCTATTACATTGATAACCTGTTATTTATAAAGTATGCAAGCAGCTATCGGTCATCATCCCTAATTGACTATGGTGCAACCAGCCAGTGTTACTGCAATTCGAAGTTCATTGAACTTGAAACCTTGGGACCCCTGACAGATCTAAAACTTGATGAGCACATCTGCCATCGAGAGATTTGGAGAGTGGTTGAAGATCCCTTTGTGGATTTTTCTCCAGATAATATAAAAGACTTCGTTCTCCATGATGCAATGCTGGATATTTGTCGTGGAATGCTTCTAAAGGAGTGATTTTATGGATATCTTTTTAGGAATTGATATTTCAACGACTTCAACGAAAACGATCGCGATTGACCCACTGGGAAATATACTTGCCGTATCTTCATCTGGATACTCGTTTGAAACACCCTATCCTTTGTGGAGTGAACAGGATCCTGATTTGTGGTGGCAGGCAACAAAGATAAGCATTCATGAGTGTCTTCAAAAAACCGGTCTGGAACCAGCCCGGGTAAAAGGCATAGGGTTGACCGGTCAAATGCATGGCTTGGTTATTCTCGATGAAAACGGCACGGTTTTACGATCTGCCATTTTGTGGAATGATCAACGTACTCAAAAACAGTGTGATGAGATCCGTAGCGTAATTGGCAAAAGAGAGTTCGTTCAAATTACAGGAAATGATGCCTTGACTGGCTTCACGGCCCCTAAAATATTGTGGGTAAAAGATGAGGAACCACAAATTTTTGAAAAGATCAAGCACATTTTGCTTCCCAAAGACTTTATCCGCTATAAACTTACCGGGGAATATGCAATGGACCGGGCGGGAGGATCAGGAACCATTCTCTTTGATCTAAAAGAAAGAAATTGGTCTTTTGATTTAATCAGAAAACTTGGCTTTAATCCTGACTGGTTCCCGCCAACCTTTGAAGGTACACAGATAACAGGTTTACTGACAAAAAAGGCTGCTGAGGAAGTTGGGTTGATGGAGGGCATTCCTGTTTTTGGCGGTGGCGGCGATCAGGCAGCTTCTGCCGTGGGAACTGGTGCGGTCAAAGAAGGTATCATCTCGATCAGCCTGGGAACATCCGGCGTTATATTTGCTGCGTCAGACTCTCCTTTTATTGAGCCTGATGGACGGTTGCACGCATTCTGCCATGCTGTTCCTGAGAAATGGCATTTGATGGGGGTGATGTTATCTGCTGCTGGCAGCCTCAGGTGGTTTAAAGACACATTCAGAAAGGAAGCAGATTTTGATAACCTGGTTGCCGAAGCTGAGCATATTACTCCTGGCAGTGATGGATTGCTGTTTTTGCCTTATCTTACGGGGGAGCGGACTCCTTATCCTGATCCCCTGGCTCGCGGCGCTTTTATCGGGATTACAGTGCGTCATACAATGCAGCATTTTACCAGAGCCGTTCTTGAAGGGGTTGCTTTTGGTCTGCGCGATATCTTCGAATTGATGCGTGAAGCCGGCTTGCAGAATATTGACCAGGTTCGGATTACGGGTGGTGGCTCACAAAGCCGTTTATGGCGTCAAATTATCGCTGATATTCTCAACACTGAAATTGTTACCATCAATTCTGAAGAGGGCGCGGCTTTTGGAGCAGCGTTGCTCGCAGCCACGGGAGCGGGCATGTTTGAGTCGGTGGAACAGGCTTGTTCAAATACCATCATGGTAAGAGATCGTGTAGCTCCTGGCGCT
>DHHD01000052.1:2455-3521 GCA_002403105.1 Anaerolineaceae bacterium UBA4781
ATTTTCTATCTACCGTGCTGCTTTGTGGTATGAAGTGGGGAAGAATGTGCTGACCGATGAATATTGGTGGGGCGTTTTCCCAAAAAAAGAAGGGAGTTTCTATTCCCACCTGGCTTGCTGTTTCGACAATTTTTCGGGGGATAAAAAAAAGGGTGCGTTTCTGGCGCACCCATTGAGTTGATTCTCTTTTACTCTGCCCCATACTCGAGCAGCAGATCCACGGCTTTCTTTTGTTTCAGGTTGTCTTCTCCGCTTGAAGGCATTCCTAAATTGGCAAAGAAAGCTGCCGCCGGTGTGCCGCGCTGGGCAAGTTGCAGAGGGGTGTTCCCCTCATCGTCCACTGCGTTCACATCCGCGCCGTTCTCCAGCAGAGCGCGCATGTTCTCCAGGTTGGCCGTCACGGAAGCGCAATGCAGGGGAGTCTTCCCTTTATCATCCCTTACATCGACGTCAGCGCCGTGATCGATCAACAGTTGGATGATATCAGCCTGGCTGTTAGCCGCGTAATGCAGCGGATAGGCGCTGTCCCCCGGGATGGTCTGGTTGAGATCCACACCTGCTTCGAGATGCATGCGAACCTGGTCAAGGTCGCCGTTGAGAATGGCATTTTCCAGTGGTATTGGTTTTTTGGAACGATCGAACATACTAACCTCCTTGTTGTTTTAAGGTCTCTATGAATATTATTAAATAAGTGAAAGAAGAACCTGCACCGTATTCAGTTTCATTCGTTCCCTTGAAACAAATGCTATCAAACTTTTTTTAAATGTCAAATTTTGTCAAGTTTTGTCAAGTTTTTCTCTACCAGGTCCCACCAGTTTCCATACAGGTCTTCAAAAACCGCCACTGTCCCGTAGGATTCCTGCTTTGGCTCTCGCACGAAGTGGATGCCGCGCGCCAGCATCTCGTTGTAATCTCGCCAGAAATCATCGGTGTTGAGAAAGAGAAAGACCCTGCCGCCGGTTTGATTCCCAACCGCGTTGAGTTGTTCGGGGCTGGTTGCTCGCGCCAGCAGAACTGTTGTTCCCTCAGAGTTGGGCGGAGCGACCAGCACCCAGCGTTTATCCTG
>DHHD01000093.1:0-1915 GCA_002403105.1 Anaerolineaceae bacterium UBA4781
TGGATCTATCCGTGTATCTACGGGAACATACCTCTCCGCTTACCTGGTTGGCAGCTATCTGCTGGATCTATCTGGATGGGTTGCGTTCTGCGCTGCACTTGGAAGCTGAACCCTTCTTATCTCAGATAGAAGAATGGCACATCATTTCGATCATTGACGACACGTTGCAGTTGGGTGGATTGATGAAGGATTCAATTCTGGATGTTAAAGATTTTATTCTGTTCCTATGGAAAAATGAAGGCTGGCTGCGCAAATACAACCGTCGCTCACACCAATCACACATTGAAGAATGGGTGAAAGATCCCTTTATGCGCGCATTTCTAAAGGTACATGAATATGGTGAGAAAACCTGGTTCAATAAGGAATGGGTGGATGCTGCCTTTTTACTACTGGCGTTTGAAGGAGCACTCGAGATTTTGCGCGTTCATAATCCGGGTACTAAAGCAGCACTGCAGCGTTTGGAGCGGTTGGCGAAGATCATCGATCAGCTTAGTACGAGTGCTGAGGTATCAGGATATGATGTACAACGTTTTCAGGAATTGATGGCTCAGCGGGAGGCTTGATCGAGCTTCATCTCAAAACTTTTTAAATAACCCAGAAAAGCGATATCTCCGCTCATACTTGAAACTTCGCTGTGCGCTTGCGCCAGAATATCCACGACTCCCTCGGTTGGATTATGTCCTGTAGCTTGTTCCACCAGACCTGCTGCGTGTGCAGCATATTTAAGGGTATTCAACAGTTCAATGCGGTCGAGATCATAAAAGAACCATGCATCCGAAGCGAACATGCGCAATCGATCATATTCCGCTTCCAGCAACAGCCTTACCAATGCTTGCTGCCCGGGGGTGAGGGTTGGTGCCGCATGCTCCGCAATCACTTCATCCAATACTCGGTTACCCAGCAATACATCCACATAGGCTTCACGCAGTTCCCACGGATCACGGATCAGGTTTTGCAGATGTGCTTCATATTCTCTATCAATGGCATCTGCCAATCCATTCATGAATTCGCGGACTGGTTTTTTCCAGGTAGCGGAAGGAGCGTCACCGCACACGTTGCGCCAGCGTTCGATACCGTGATGGCAGCTCCAGGATGTGTTCTCCAGTAATTCAACTGTCTGTTCGACTGGATGATCGCGCAGCCACAATGCGGGATATTCACGCTGGATGCCGTTTTTTTCGACTGCTCCATCCAACAGGTAGCTGAGAAATCGCTCGCGGAAAGGTTGGTGATGCCCATATAATTCACCATCCGATGCAACCATGATCGATTTTTCATGGTCTACCTTCAAAGAATCCATCTGCGGGATCAACCAATCCTGCACAAAGGTATCTGCGTTTTCACTCGCGCTGGGATTGAAACTGATCTCACCCGAAAGAAAAGAATTGTAAAAGAAAACGAAGAAATCTTTTCCACTGTTCAAAACCACCCGGTAGGGTTGGGTGGTATCCACCAGTGGATCTTTCGCTTGCCAGGGAGCCAGGATGGTATATTGGATGCCTTGCTCTGCCATGGCTTCCAGGGATGCCAGATCCATGGCTGTTTCCGGCAGCCACATGCCTTGGGGCGCATGACCGAAGCGTTTCGTAAAATCTTTAATACCCCACAGGATCAAGGTTTTCTTATCACGTTCGCTGGCGA
Organism: Anaerolineaceae bacterium UBA4781; assembly: GCA_002403105.1. Lineage (GTDB taxonomy): Bacteria > Chloroflexota > Anaerolineae > Anaerolineales > Anaerolineaceae > UBA4781. Next base: position 1,642 of record DHHD01000093.1, read on the forward strand.
GGGGGAGAATATTATGGAAATAGGGCTGTGCCATGGCGTTGCTGATGCCGGTACGTTGAAAGACCTGCTTTTCCTGGTCGGCAATGGCACGCACTGTTTCGGGATGGTGTTTCTCTATCCAGGCAAACAGCGTTGGCCCAATATTGAAACTGATCTTTTGAAAATTACCAACCTGTGCATTGGGAAGATAACATTCCTGGAAGATGCGTTCCGTCCAGTTGCCGTAGGAACCGGCACCATATTCATTAGGAATTTCTCCAGTGAAAGGATCCTC
>DHHD01000093.1:1926-8873 GCA_002403105.1 Anaerolineaceae bacterium UBA4781
AACCACGTCATTTTACCGTAAAAAGCCTTCTAAAACGCTTGATTTTACTATTGCCTCCTCCTCTATTTTACAGATGAAAAATGGTGAGGTAGGAGGGGATGTTATTTTGAGGGAGTATAGCTCTCAAAGAAACTTTTCATATCCTGTCTAGCACGTTGGGGTATCGCTAAGAAAAAACTAAAATGATAAATGATTATCTCGACCAAACTTCTCCCTATAAAAAACCTCCCCAGTTTTAACCATGTTCTGACCAGGGGAGGGTAAAAAAATGCTGCGTTATTCTGTCTACTGTGCCACACTGCAGCTGGCTGGCTCATTGCTTCCATCTGCTGTGATCGAAACCGCAACCGAAAAGACGGATGTGTTTCCATCTGTATCAATCGCCAGTGCCACCACCTGTTTCCCTTCGATCGGAACACAGTTCTCTAATTGGAAAGAACCGCTGGCATCTGCTTTCGTTTTTCCTGCGTAGCTAAGTGTATTGTCCAAAATGGTATAGACTTCCACAATACAATTAGAACAAGCTATCCCTGTGATACTGTAGGTTGTGGCTGCACTGATCTGTGGAGCTGCCAGATTTAAGTTGCCATTTTCCACCAACAAGATCGCATTTTCTACTTTCATCGTGAAGGTGTTATTGCGTACCTGGTTGCCGCTTCCGTAATCTACTCGCACAGCATTGGAATTCATATTCGAGAATGTGTTTCCCTGTACAGAGTTATTCGAAGAGTGATTTTCAAAAAAGATTCCTGAAACATCACAATTACTGATATTGTTTCCGGAAATAAAATTGTATTCGATGCCTGGGTCGCTGATACGCATCCCAATATCCTTAGCAGCAATGCGATTGCCTTCTGCCGAAGTGAACCCGCCAATGATGATATGTTTTTGCCCCATATTGATGGAAATACCGGTATTATTCAGCAGCAGTTTTTCCCCGCTGGAATCCAAGCCGAACGTATTCCCCAGAATGATATTATCGGTTACCCCGTATCCATTTAAATTGATCCCGGTCTGATTGCCGCTGATCAAGTTGCCTTCACCGGGTGCAGTTCCGCCAACTCTGTTGAAACTGACGGTCCAAATGGTCAGCCCGGTGTTATTGGGGATGGCGCGTGTTCCGGTGATATCGGTACCAATATAATTGCCGATCACTGAATTTTGATAGGTGTTGGGATCGCTCATGATAATACCCAAATTACTGCCACTGATGATGTTGCGCATTTCTGGCTGAGTTCCGCCAATCACCGTGTTGGAAGCCCCTGATTCGATGATGATATTAGATTGAGAATCCGTTCTGATGGCTTTGCTGCCAGTGATATCCAGCCCGATCAGATTTCCCATGACCTGTGTATGATTACCCCAGGTATCCAAGTTGGCAAAGGTGTTCCCGCTGATCACGTTTCCCTCACCTTCGGTAGTACCGCCGACAATGGTATCTTTACACCATTCCGAAATAAAGACCCCATAGTAGTTCGCCATTGCGCTGGTGCCTTTCGCATCTGTACCGATCAGGTTTCCACTGATAATGTTATTGTTTCCGTACAGAATGATGCCGTTTAACCCATTACCGCTCAGCAGGTTGCCTTCCCCAATGGGACCTGTACCATTCAAGCGATTTCCTCCAATTTGGTTGTTATCTCCATTAAAACGGATCCCATTTTGGGGAAAATTGACGATCTGTAGCCCCATGATGACACTATTCGAAGAGTTAAATTCCAATCCATTGCCTGATTCCAATTGACTGCCATCCAGGGTGACCCCGGCATTGCTGGCATCAATGGTGAATGTGATTTGATCGATCATCGGCAAGATTGAAGCAAGCTGAATGGTGGCCGGATTGGTCGGAGAGAAAACCTGGGGATCGAAGGTAATGGTTTCGCCATCCCTCAAATTTGAAATACAAGCCCGCAGACTGCCTTCTCCATCGTCAGCAGTTGTGGTGACCGTGCAGGTAGAAGAAGCTTGCACAGAGATTTTCGTATCAATGAATACCTCTGTTGAATACTTGCGTACGCTCGTTTCAAAGTTGGCCAATTGAATATTGGAGCCGTTCAGATCTGTTTTAGGAGATGAAACCAGGGCGAAGGGATTTTTTATATTCTCAACAGCACTGCTGGCTGTATTCTTCTGGTAGATCAATAATCCGCCAAAGCTATCCGCCACCAGCATGATGTCACCTTGCACATGGCAATCATAGGCGATTCCAGGCGTATCAACCGTTCCGACCAAAACTGGGTTTTCAATATCAGAGAGATCCACGATCTGGATACCTCCCCCCAGATAGCTGAGATAACCAGTACTACCATCCAAAAAGATTTCCATGACAGTTCCCGGAACAGTTAGATCGGAAATCTTGCGAGGAGAAGAAGGATTACTAACGTCCACGACCATGATTCCAACATCACTGGAGGTTACTACGGTGGTCTCATCTAAAAAGACGATTCCTTCTCCAGCAGTGGTTCGTTCGAAAGTCGAAATTTGGGTCAGATTGGTCGGATCGGAAATATCTACCAATTGCAATTGATTATTATTTACCGAGATCAATAAATTACCATGTGCGTCTGCATTGATTGGATTCTCAAAGGGGATTTTCCCCACCACTTCTGGATTATTTGCATCCCGTACATCAACTGCACCGTCAAAATTTTCACCTGGAATATAAATATATCCATTGGAATAAGCCATGGAACGGAAGGCCATATTGAATACCACTTCATCATTCGGTACCTTCCCGAGCAATTGTGGATTGAGCGGATCGCTGATATCGAAGATACGCAGCGGGTATTCTGAAGCCAGATGCGTGGATAAGTAAGCTATGTCTCCTTCAACCAGTACCTTATTAGCGTACCCGCCTTCTGTATCGAACCAAAAGGTCTCTTGGGGATCATCAAGGTCACTCAGGTCAATGGCTCGCATACCTGAAAGGCCGGCCGCGACATACGCAGCGCTTCCACTTATGGTCACCCGACGCGCATCCAGGATTGGAAGGTATCGGTCGAGCAGACGTGGATTGCTGGCGTTGGAAAAATCAAGCATTAACAATCCTTTTTCCTTATCGGTCACGAAGGCATTCTTTCCCTTTAAAATACCCTGGTAAGTGAAACCGGTATCTTCGTAAACTCCCAGCAATGTGGGAGATTGATTCACAATGTCATACAAACGCACTCCATTTGTTCCATCCATTGCCAGCAGGTTTGAATCTTGAACTGTTATATCCATTACCCAGCCATCGGTGGCGATGGAATCCATTACGCTCGGTACAAGTGGGTCGCTGATATCTGCTATTCCTAATCCTCCCCAGGCATTGGCGCTGTAGATGCGTTTTCCTGAGATGGTCAGTGCATACATAAAACCGTCCATGCTGACGATGCCTTTTTCTTGCGGTTGAGCGATATTGTTGAGATCTACTACTAGTAATCCACTGCCGCCGGCGGCGGCGTACAATGTATTTCCACTCATTTCCACATCATAGGTGTATGCTACCGGATAAGCTTCACTGACCCAAGTTGGGGCAGCGGGTGTGGAAACATCCAGGATCTGAATTCCATTGGGTCCGTCTGCCAGAATTGCGTTATTTCCACTAATATAAATATCTTCTGTATATCCTAATGTGTCGTACGAACCGACCAGCTCGGGGGATGCTGGGTTGGAAACATCCAGAATTTGCAGTCCGGCTGCTCCACAAGCAACATACAGGTATTTGGAACCATCGCTGAAGATATTTTCTACAAAATTTGGCAAAATGGGGCTGCTGCCTATACGGGTCGGTTTTTGAACATTGGAGATGTCGAATATCTCAACATGCATGCCAACTCCCAGATAAAGGGTTTGCCCATCAATAAAAACTGCCTGGGTGGTGCCACCGACTTGAGAGGTTAACTCCCAGTTATTTCCTGCGCTCTGTGCAGTTGCGTAGGTTGCATTCGGAACAAGTATAAGAAGGAATGTAACCAATAAACTAAGACCGAGTGTGATCCCTTTTTTCATTGTATCCTCCACGATCGAGTGTGATATCTAGATTTCCTACGGTTTGAGATTGTTTCTTAGCGAATTATAGCAAACAAAAATAGCTGTAGAAGAAGCACTTAGTAATTGCATGGTGTCATTCAGAAGGAGCACAGCGACTGAAGAATCTCTCCATATTGGATCTCATCCGTTATAAATTGCAAAGAGCAGATTCAAATGATGAAAAATTGTGGCAAAAAACCTCTCTCACTAAAAATAGGGGAGGTAAGTGAGGAATTAACTTAGTAAATATCCGCCATCCACGATGATCGTTTCTCCGGTAATGTATTTAGCTGCCTCGCTGGCCAGAAACAATGCAACGGTGGCAATTTCATCCGGTTCACCCTGCCGTCCAAGGGGAATACGGGCTGTGAAGGCTTTTCCCATATCCGCAACCTGTTCTGGTTTCATTCCGGAAGCTTTGATCATTTCTGCTGAACTCTGCGTCGCTCCGGGTGTTTGAATTCCTCCGGGTGCGATGGCGTTCACAAGAATGCCATATTTACCCCATTCCAATGCCAGTGAGCGGGTCATCATTACCACACCACCCTTGGAAGCATCATAATGCGCCAGATTCCCGGTTGGGTGGAACGCGTCAATGGAAGCAATATTGATGATCTTCCCATTCTTCCCTTTTTCGATCATCTTTTGTGCTGCTTTCTGAGAAAAGAAGAATGTACCTTTGAGGTTGATATCCAGCACACGCTTCCATACCGGTTCGGTCATATTCATGGCGGGCATGAATGGAAAGATGCCAGCATTATTGACCAGAATATCAAGGATGCCATATTTTTCAATGGAACGATTGATGGCTTTGTCTATATCTTCGAGATTGCTAACGTCTGTGGCGATGAATTCCACTTTTCGGCCTTTCTCTGTGAATTCTTTTTTCGTCTGCTCTCCACGCTCAATATCGATATCTGCAATGACCACAGCAGCACCTGCTTCGCTTAATCGATCCACAATGCTTCTACCGATTCCCATAGATCCACCGCTAACGATTGCGGTTTTATTCTGCAGATCAAATAACTGTGTTATTGTTTTGAAAGCCATCCCAACCTCCCATAATATATATCAATTTTATAAATATAATCATAATAAATAATCAAAGAATAGTTATTAGAAGTTCGTATGAAACTGTTCTAAAACTTGCTGTGTATAAATCCAAATGTACATTCCATAATGCTACATAGATCCGATGGCAGCAGTCATGTTTTTATCTATTCTGATAGAGCATTAATTTGACTTGAAAATATTCTGGAACCAAAAACGATTTTGGATTTGATGAAAAATGAAAAGAACACATTTCCTTTACCTTACTTGCATTCTGGTTGGAATATTGACTGGCTGTACAATAAGGCAAGCAGGGCAGATAGAATCCTTTGATGTAGTGGGTAATGCTGATCAATTCTCCACGTTGGAACAGATCTCCGATTATCCTTTTTATGAGTATTTCTACCCTGGTGATTATGGTTTTGATGAATATCTAAAAACCGGAAAATATGACAATGAACGAACCACTTTATTTGCTCAAAATGATTTTGCCTGCTCTTGTTTTGCTGGTTTTGGAGATGAGAACCAAGCTATCTTCGGAAGAAATTTCGATTGGTATTACCATCCGATTCTAATTTTATTCACCCAACCGTCTTCGGGGTATCGTTCTGTTTCCATGGTTGATATCGCTTATCTCGGGTATGATGCACACCATTCTCCTCTGGATGATTCTCAAGCACTTCTGCAAGCTCCCTATATCCCTTTCGATGGAATGAACGAAATGGGTTTTGCAGTTGGCATGATGAGCATTACGCATGCGGAAGGGGGGGATGATCCGACCAAAGTTACCCTCGGCAGCTTGGAACTGATGCGGTTGTTGCTCGATTATGCTGAAAATGTTGATGAAGCCATCCACTTGATAAAAGATTACAATGTTGACTTCGATGATATCCCTGTTCATTATATGATCGTCGATAAAGAAGGGCAATCAGCGATCATCGAGTATATTGATGGGAAACCATTGGTGATTCGAAATGAAGAGGTATGGCAAGTTTCAACCAATTTCTTGATCACCGAAGAACCTTCGCTTGGCACGCATTCAACCTGCTGGCGCTACAACCTGCTCGAAGCTGCTCTCCAACGATCCGGTGGAATATTGGATGTCTCCGCTGGATTGGGGTTATTGGAAAAGGTAGCACAACAAGGAGATTTCGCTACGCGCTGGTCAGTGATTTATGATCTCACTAATATCAAATTGTACGTAACAGTCGGGGGACAATACCGAGAGGTCTATGAATTTTCATTGGAAGATTAATGAAAGTTATTCGGATCATCTTTTTCTGATTGTGCTAAAATACATCTAGCATCTTCGAGTCCATCTGCCTAAAGCGATCAGGCTATGGCATTTAGACCGATAGGGTGCGAGCGGAAACGCTCCCGCCTCCCGCTTGGAAAGAGGATGTGCTGATGTGCCACATTTAATTACAGCAGCCCTTTCCAGTTGCTGTTTTTTTATAAAGAAAATGCAACAGGTGGGGGTAGTAAAGCCGCCCAATTATCGTTCAGAAAAACATAAAATAGGAGAAGAAAATGAACAAAAAAATAATTCTGATCAGTGTTTTAGTTGCAGGCTTGCTGCTTTCGGCTTGCACTACCCAAACGGCTGAAGCAGCCCCTGAAGCCGAAGTTGTAGTTGCTGAACCAGCCCTTACCCTCAGTGGTGCTATCGAAGCTGCATGGACAGCGGATGAGTTGAAAGCTATGACCATGGTGGAAGCTGATTACACCAACAAAGATGGAGAAACCACCAAATTCAGTGGCGTTCCCATTGCTGACCTGTTGACCACTGCCGGTGTGACTGACTATGCTACCCTTACACTTGTTGCATCTGATGGTTTCAGCGCAGATGTCACCAAAGATGAATTGGCTGCTTGCGCGAACTGCAT
>DHHD01000093.1:8929-12764 GCA_002403105.1 Anaerolineaceae bacterium UBA4781
CGCTCTTTTTATGTTTAATGGTATAGGGTTAAAAAGTCTGTCTTCGAACAAGATCAAGATGCCCTATTTCTTCTTCGTTTATCTGGTTGCAATGGAATGAAGAAGATATCCCGGAACAACGGAACCTCAATCGTTTTTATAAAAACTGGTCTTCTATTCTTGGATAAAGGTTAGTGCCTTGCCATTTGAATCGAAAATTTGGAGTTGTTCATCACTGATCTGAAATGTTTGGGCATCCTGAAGATATTGCAGAAAGGTCTGCTCCTGTTCCATGACACTTGGTTCTACACAGGCCATCATGGTCATGATGATGGAACTGGTTGTGATCTTTTTCCCCTTGGTCTCATACGATCCACCATAGGAGTTGCAGCCTGACGAACCACCGATCTGCCCGTCAGAGAATTCCACTGTTACCTTTGTTCCTTCCAGCGTGGGTGTATCATCGATCGCTGTTAGCAGCCAGGAGGTTCCGTTCAGCGCATCCTTTGCATTGATTAATCCACATGCAGATAGCAGGAAGGTACTTAGAATTACTATTGTGATTAAAAAGAGGAATCTGCTTTTTGTTTCCATTCAAACTCCTTCTCATACTATTTTGGTATGAAATTGCAATAACCTATTGTGGCTTCATTTTATACAAAAAAAGGGTTCGGGAGGATCATTCTGATGGATGATCGATCGTGTTTGTTCTTTTAGTAATTAATAACAATTATCAGAACTTTGTTTATGTTTTCTGAAAATATTCGCGGACTTTAGCAGCGATCTGTCTATCGGTCATTTTATCAACAGACTTAACCCCAATCACATATTCTCCGAGTCCGTTATGCTTCAGGGCATTTTCGAGTTCCACCTTTGCCTCGCCAGGGCCAAATATCAAGATCGAATCGGCATCACGAATATAGGCGATGACCTCATCATAATATCGGTCAAGATGTTCTTTGAACTGTCTATCGCGCATATCCTCCGCTGCTGGTCCCTGAGTATCAAGGTGATCCTTCGAATGGGTACCGCTTGAAAATCGGACATGTTTTTCCATGTTGGATTGTATTTCTCGTGTCACTTCCGTTCCATTTTCAAGTGTAACGATCACAGCTTTGCGGTGATCAACCCACAGACCTACTTCTTTTTTCATCGATTCCTCCATCACAATATCTTGATTGATCAACTTTTTGAAATGGATAAATCTCTCTATTATGGTTCTTCTATTTATTGTACACGAATCGAAATGACTGCAACAATTCTTTCGAATCTCAAACAATCTGACGATAGAGCAGTCGATGATTTTTTGAAATATTTTCAATATCAAAAAGGATTGGAAACTGTTGGTAGAAAATAAGGCTAGAAGGATAAAAAAATCCCTCTATAAAGAGAGGGATTTTTAAAGATAATTGGTATTGACCAGTTAAAAACTATTTACTCGATCGATTTTCGGTATACGAATTCACTGAATTGATTTGCATTGACTGAGCTTCCTTCTCCTGGAATAAAAACACAGTCATCTCTAAAGCAGTAATAGGATCTATTCCATCGTTCCATTGCGTTCTGCCATTGAGAATAGCCTTGTTCTCTGATTCTCTTCAAATCCTGGTTGTATTGCTCAACCTCTTTTTTGTGTTTTTTATTCAAGATGCTGTACCACCAGAACAAACCTCCCCCAATAAGAATATTCCCAAAGAATTGCTCAGCTCGCCAGGAAAGATAGAAGGGCGCTGTTAGAATCGAAAATACTGCAATAAATAGAATAACATTTCTCCAACCTCCCTTTGGCTCCTGTGCTCTCGGTTCAGCGGGTGCGCCTAATTTTTTCGCCAAAATACTAGATTGAGTTCCATGAAAAGGGACTCTTTCTGTAGATGTGTGATGATGTCCATCTTTATCTATATACGACCGTTTCTCGATTGTAACTCCCTGTAAATTCTGAGTTTGATTTGCCACGATTGTTGTGATTTTTTTAACCTCATCGTTCCGTTTACAAACCGGGCATTGTGCAAATGATTCCAGGTAAAAACTTGATGCATCATGACGTACGATATGCTCAGTTCCGCAGTAGGTGCATTTCAGCGATTGCGTATTGGAAGTAACCTGTAAATCTCCGCCACAAGAAGGGCAGCTTAAAGTAATAAAATCGTTCATCTCTAATGTTCCTGGTTGAAAAGTATTTTTAAAGCATATGACAACAATATAGATGATACGAATTATCAAATCCTTGTCAATCCCCAATTGCTGTCTTATCGAAACCATCATTAAAAATCAAGGATCTGGTTGCATGGTTATAATGGCTCAATTACTACAAATTGCTCCCCGGGTCGCCAGTGCGACACCAAACGCAACCGACTGATTCGAAGTCTGATATTTCGATATATTCGAAAGAAGAAAATCTTACTAATAGAAAACTTCTTTCACCTGCTTACAACCATTATTTTTACCGGGCACCCCTGCGATTGAAGAAAGAATCGCCGCGCTGGATAGTTTGTATAAAGCCGGTATAACACCTATGCTATGATCGTCCCCATCCTGCCGGGAGCTGAGGATCTAGAAGAATAGCTGGTCGGGAAAGTAGATTACGTGATCATGGATAGGATGAACTATAAGCATGCGGATTGGGTGTATCAGAAATATAACTTGCTGGATAAAAAGAGTGACGCTTATTTTGAGTTGACGGAACGAATTCTTACCTCCTCGTTTTCGAAATTAGGGATCAGCAAACGGTATGGATGGTTGTTTATTACTAGCCGAAAATTTTATTGTGGGAAAAATAATAAAAAAATTCCTGAATAACAGCCATAACTTCAAAAAGTACTCCCGGGGTGGCTCGAACGCACAATCGACTGATTAAAAGTTAGTGTTTATGGATGTTCATAGTGTGTATAAAGTGTATAGAGAACAGATAAAAAAGCTCATAGCTCCTAGCTAGACCGGTAAGATAAATGGAAGTTAATATTCCGGGAGGATTTTCGGTATTTTCATTCCTGTGTGACTATTAATGGCAATTGAAACATCCATTTGTGTTGATGAGCTGATAAGTAATTCTTGGTGTTCAGAGTTGATTAAATAAGCGCACCAAAGAATTCAGAGTGAAAATCTACTTAGTTTATAATAAACAAAAGATTTATAAAGATAATTAAAGCAATGGAGGAAAAATGAATCATTCTCGTGTTGGACATATTGTTTTAAATATCCATTCTGAAAATATGTTATTTTATAAAGAATTTTTTAAGTTCCTTGAGTGGGAAGTCCTTCGCGATCAACCCAACAAGTTCGGTGTTGGAGACGATCAAAAAACCGGGTTGTGGTTTACAAGTCCGGCGAAAACAGTAAAAAATGACTATGATGGCCCCGGAACGAATCACATTGCCATAATTGTTGATACTCAAGAGTATGTGGCTAAAGTACACAAGTATTTGCAGATTCATAATATTCAAACACTATTTGATACTCCACGACACCGGCCAGAATTCTGCCATATACCCGATCAGACATATTACCAAATCATGTTTGAATCACCAGATAACATTTTATTTGAGGTTTATTACAAGGGATCTATTGCGGATTAATTCTGTAACGGCAAATAATTCTTCACATTCCATTTGCCCAAAAATCCAAAAATTTTTCAGATGGTTTTTTGTAGAATACCTTCGAATATCGCTCGACTAAAAGTTCCTTCATATAATAAATTTATTTGTATTAAATCAAAATCCTAGGGTGAAATGATTTATCTGTTTTCCACCATATATTTAAATCATCAATAAATTACTCTATTTATTAAAACGTAGAATAAAATATCTGATACAGAAAAAAGATCATTAATAGTGCTCCCGGCGCGACTCGAACGCGC
>DHHD01000074.1:0-3155 GCA_002403105.1 Anaerolineaceae bacterium UBA4781
AAAATTCCAGCTACTGAAGCGGGCATCCCTGCCATCCGAGCCACCATTGCGGCTGGTATTAACGTGAATGTCACCTTGATCTTTTCTGTGAAACGGTATCAAGAAGTGATCGAAGCTTTTCTTTCAGGCTTGGAGGACCGGGTGAATCAGGGTTTATCCATCCATGGTATTGCTTCTGTGGCTTCTTTTTTTGTTTCCCGTTTCGATACCAAGATCGATGCAAGGTTGGAAAAACTTCAGACGCAAGAAGCGCAAGCTTTATACGGTAAAGCTGCCATTGCCAATGCCAGGCTGACGTATCGCGAATATCAATCCGTTTTTTCAGGTTCGCGTTTTCAAGCATTAAAAAAGAAGGGCGCTCAAATTCAACGTCCGCTATGGGCATCCACCAGCACCAAGAATCCGGCTTATCGCGATGTAATGTACGTAGAAGAATTGATCGGGCCCGATACAGTGAATACTGTTCCTCCGGCGACGCTGGAGGCTTTTTTTGAACATGGGGTGGTGAAGGATAGACTTTCCATATCTTCTTCCGAAGAGAAAAACATCGTGCAGAAATTAGCTGCTCAGGGTATTGACCTGGAGCAAGTTGCACAGGAATTGGAAATTGAGGGTGTTCAACAGTTTCAGAATGCTTTCCGTGAGATGATCGTGGCTTTGGACGCACAGCGCAAGGTTTATGCTATGGAATTAAGTTCTTTGGAAGGTGCTGTTAAAGAGCGTATTGCTTCTTGCGAAAAATCAGGATTTGTACGAAGAATATTTCAAAAAGATGCATCTTTATGGGCACAATCCGTTGAAGGGCAGCAAGAAATTGAGAAGCGATTGGGTTGGCTCGAAGCTCCGCGCATGGGAATCCCGCTGGTCTCACCGATCCAGAAAATTAAACAGGATCTCACCAAGGAGGGATTCAACCGCGTGGTTCTAATCGGGATGGGGGGTTCATCCTTGGCTGCTGAAGTGATGGCTTGCATTCTGGGAAAACAAAGTAATGGACTTGAACTGCGAATTCTGGATTCCACGGATCCAGTGCAGGTGCTTCATACCATGCAGTGGGCGGAGGAAGCAAAAACCGTCTTCCTTGTCAGCAGTAAATCCGGCACAACCGCTGAAATCAATTCTGCCTTCCAATATGCCTGGGAGCGGATCACAACTTTAGGATCGAAGAATCCTGGAGAGCATTTCATCGCGATCACTGACCCGGGAACAGCCTTGCAAAAAATGGCTGAAGAATATCAATTCAGAGCGATCATGCTGGCAGATCCAAATGTGGGTGGAAGATATTCCGCGCTGACCGCTTTTGGATTGGTACCGGCCGGTTTATTAGGAGTTTCTCTCCCGGCATTATTAAAAACATCACAAGAAGCGCGCTGTGAATGTGATCCGACAATTCCAGCAGGCAGAAATCCGGGCATGGTATTGGGTGCCATTCTAGGAGAAGCCTATTTGCAGGGAAAAGACAAATTAACCATCCTGACGGATGAAAAATGGTCATCGTTCGGCTCATGGGTTGAACAATTAATTGCTGAAAGCAGTGGAAAAGAAGGCAAAGGCATCTTGCCAATTGACCAGGAACCTGTCATCATGGCGGAAATGTACCCGACCGATCGTGTCTTTGTCTATCTGCGCCAGGATGGACGGGAAGACCAGCGCGTGCAAGAAATCCGTGCAGCAGGTCATCCCTGCCTGGTGATCGCTGTGGATGAGGAATACGCTCTGGCAGAGCAGTTTTATCAATGGGAATTTGCCACAGCCGCTGCTTGCGCCATTTTGAACGTCAATGCGTTTGACCAACCCAATGTGCAGGATAGCAAAACCAGGACCAAGCAAAAGATCCAGACTATTGAAGAAACCGGTCAACTTGATCAGGAAAAGCCCTTGTGGGAAGGGCCGGATTTTCAAGTTTTTTCAAAGGAAAAGCTTGATATCAAAGATGCAAAAATAGAAATCATCATTGATCAATTCTTGAAAGGCTATCAAGCGACTGATTATGTAGCCATCAATGCATTTTTGGAACGCAATGAAGCGCACCATGCCATTTTGCAAGGGTTTCGAAAATATGTTGCGGAGAAATATCAACTTGCAACCACACTGGGATATGGCCCGCGCTTTCTCCATTCAACCGGGCAGTTGCACAAAGGCGGAAAAAACAATGGCTATTTCATTGTGGTGAGCATGACCGCCAAAGAGGATATTCGCATACCAGGGCAATCTATTTCATTCCAGCAGATGCTACTGGCGCAAATCTTGGGTGATATCGAAGCTTTGGAATCAGCAGGAAGAAAAGTGCTCTACATCCATCTCAAAGATGTGGATCTCCGGAAACTAACTGCAGAACTCAATTAGACAGCCAGACGAGCCAGCGCCAGTGCGCCTAAGACACCGGATTTGGAACCCAACCCGGGTGGTACGATGTAGGTATTCATATTCTTGAGAATACCCTCTGCCTGTATATAGCCATTCAATAATCGCGGTACTTTTTCCCATATCAGAGGGAAGAGTTGTGCTTGCTGCATCACACCCCCACCTAAAATGATGATATCCGGTGAAAGAATGCAGATATAGTTGCAAAGAGCCAGCGCGATAAGCTGTGCTTCTTGTTCCCAAGCAGGATGGTCTTTCTCTAGTTGGCTGGCTTCGATTCCCCAGTGGGATTGCAGAGCGGGGCCGCTTGCCAGACCTTCAAAACAATTCCCATGATAGGGGCAGATGCCTTTGAATGGATCGTTAGCGAAATGATCTGTCAGAAAAATATGCCCCATCTCCGGGTGCAGCGTTCCATGATAAGGTTTCCCATCCATGACAAATCCACCACCGATACCGGTACCGATGGTCAGGTAGAGAATATGCATTTTCCCCTGCCCGGCACCCCATAAAAATTCTCCGTAGGCTGCTGCATTAACATCGGTGTCCAGGATAACTGGCAGGTCAAGGGCATCTTCAAACGTTTTCTTGATATTAAAGTTTTTCCAGGCTGTTTTTGGGGTTGAAGTGATGGAGCCAAAATTTGGTGAAGCGTAGTCAAGATCCAGCGGTCCGAACGAACCAATGCCAACAGCCTTCAATTCCTGGTTGGAAAATCCAGTGGTTTGATGGATGAATTGGATAGTCTCCTTTATGGTCTGCTCAGGATCGGTGGTGGCGATTCTTTTTTC
>DHHD01000074.1:3272-5257 GCA_002403105.1 Anaerolineaceae bacterium UBA4781
TCATCACGCATGGACATATTTAAAAAATGTACAGAATATAGAATCGCCAAGGATGTTATGGAAAAAGGCATTTATCCATATTTTCTTCCATTGGCAGAAAATGAAGGTACCGAGGTTGTGTTTGAAGGAAAACGCATGATCATGTGCGGTTCCAATAACTACCTTGGTTTGACAACCCATCCAAAAGTAAAAGAAGCAGCCATTAAAGCGGTTGAACGCTTTGGCACCAGTTGTACCGGTTCCCGCTTTCTCAACGGCACATTGGAATTGCACGAACAGGTTGAAAAAGAAATTGCGGATTTTGTCGGCAAAGAAGAAGCTTTGATCTTTTCCACCGGAATGCAGACCAATCTGGGAACCATCAGTGCACTGGTTGGGCGAGATGATGTTGTTATTCTGGATAAAGAAGATCACGCCAGTATCGTGGATGGAGCACGATTGGGATATGGCAAGATCGAGCGCTTCCCGCATAATGATATTGACCATTTGGAACGCGTGTTGAAATCCATCCCCGAAGATCGAGGAAGATTGATCGTTGTGGATGGCGTTTTCTCCATGGGAGGAGACCTGGCTGATCTACCGCATATCATCCCACTGGCAAAGAAATATGGTGCGCGGGTGATGGTGGATGATGCGCACGGTATGGGTGTGGTGGGTGGCGGTCACGGTACTGCGCATGAATTTGGATTGGACAAGGAAGTGGACCTGATCATGTCTACTTTCAGTAAATCCTTTGCGTCATTGGGTGGATTCATTGCAGGTGATCGAGAAATCATTCATTATGTTAAACATACTGCACGCTCGCTTATCTTCAGCGCCAGCATTCCTGCCGGCAACGCAGCTGCCGTTCTGGCAGCCATTCAGGTTATTCGCGAAGAACCTGAAAGAGTGGATCGAGTAAAGGCTATTGGTAAAACGATCCGCACCGAATTACGTGCCATGGGTTTTAATATTGGCGATTCCGTGACACCCATCGTGCCGGTCATCATAGGTGATGATGAATTGACTTTCCGATCATGGAAAGCATTGTTTGAAAATGGGGTTTTCGTGAATCCAGTCGTTTCACCAGCAGTTTCTGCCGGGCAGCAATTATTACGCACCAGTTATATGGCTACTCACACCGATGAGCAAATTGAAAAAGTGCTGCAAACATTCAAAAAAGTTGGGAAAGAACTAGCGATCATCTAAATAATGAATTTTTTTGATCTTTTTGCACCGATTTATGATAGATTATTCCACCCTGACCTTGGCGAATTCTGCCGGCAGGGTGGATTTGTTAAGGAAGGTTTTATCCTTGATATTGGTGGTGGGACAGGTCGGATCGCTCAGACTCTTCTGAGTACAGATAGGAAAGTGATTATCGCCGATCTTTCAATAAAGATGCTTTCACAAGCGAAAAAGAGGGAACAATTGCTGCTGATCGTGGCAGATGGTGCTGCTCTCCCCTTTGAAGAAAGCTGCATCACAGTTGTTCTTATTGCCGATGCTTACCATCACTTTCAACAACGAGAGAGAGTGATCCTGGAAGTGAACCGGGTACTTTCCCTAAATGGTGATCTTGTCATTTTTGAGCCAAATATTAAAAGGTTACCTGTAAAGTTCATTGCCTTATTGGAAAATTGGCTTGGAATGCACAGCAAGTTTTTCAATATCCATGAAATTGAAAATAAGATAATAGAATTTGGATTCCGAATTATTGAAAAAAAAGAGGAGGGGACTTCGATTTTTCTATGCTTTGAGAAGGGTAATTAGAAAAATTCCCCAATTGAAAGTAATCGGGCCTTCCAGTATGGATTGACCCCCAACTTTATCCCCAGCACCAAGCGATTACATCATGTTGAGCATGGGCGAGCCACCTGTCACCTACAAAATATAACCAGCTGGTAATAAAGCATCTATTTTCTTGTGCCCTGCTTTCGATTCTTTGCTTTGCGACTTACACGCTATCTCATCATTGAACTGAACAGATCCTTCGTCGTTTCACT
>DHHD01000105.1 GCA_002403105.1 Anaerolineaceae bacterium UBA4781
ATGTAGCCACCTACGAGCAGATCAAGAAAATGCTGCAGGGCGTTGAACATCCTAACATCATCAACGATGCTTTGGAACCGATCCATTGCGATTTCAGCACCCTGAAATAGAACTCTTAGTTTTATAATGAACCTGATTATGAAGGGGGGATTTCCCCCCTTCATAGTTAAACCTGAGGTGAAATAGGAATGAATACCAAGGTTGTGCTATCCCTGGAAAATATTACCAAGAAATATCCTGGTGTATTGGCTCTAAACAATGTGTCGATTGACTTCCTCGAGGGAGAGGTGCACGCCTTATTGGGTGAAAATGGCGCTGGCAAATCAACTCTTATCAAAGCAGCCTCTGGAGCTATCGATATCGATTCGGGAATTATAAAAATTAATGGGAAAACATACCACAAGGTCACTCCTTCACTATCCAGGAGCCTTGGGATTGAAGTCATTTATCAAGAGTTTAACCTTGTTCCCGCTTTATCAGTTGCAGAAAACATTTACTTATGTGAAAATGTTGAAAACTCGGCATTATTTAGCGCCAAAGTAATTGAGAAAAAAGCAGCCGGGGTCCTGGATCAATTTGGTGTGAACATTAACCCACAAAGCTTGGTACAAGATTTATCAATAGCAGATCAAGAGATTGTTGAAATTGCAAAAGCGGTTTCAAAGAATGTGAAAGTATTGATCATGGATGAGCCTTCTGCGCCGTTAAGCGTTTCTGAAGTGGAGATGATGTTCAAGATTATCAAGCAATTGAAAAATAAAGGTGTGACAGTCATCTATATTTCTCATCGTTTGGAAGAGGTTTTTCGAATTTCTGATCGCGTGAGTGTGATGCGCGATGGCTGCTATGTCACAACAAAAAATACGAAAGAAACTAGCCGGCAGGAACTGATTAACCTGATGGTTGGACGAGAATTGAAAGAAAGTTACCCTCTCCGAAGAAATTCTCCTGGTGAAATTGCGCTGGAAGTGAAAAACCTTACCGGTAACGGCGATCGGGATATATCCTTGTCAGTGCGGCAAGGAGAAATATTGGGAATTTCCGGATTGGTAGGAGCTGGCCGAACAGAATTGGCTCAACTTATTTTTGGCGCAGCTCACCTGGAACATGGTGAGATTGTTGTTAAAGGAAATCCAGTAAAGATCAAGTCACCATTGGATGCCATCAAGCATCGGATCGGTTTCTTAACCGAGGATCGAAAGGGGCAAGGCCTATTCCTTGAAATGGCAGTGAAGTGGAATATTGTTTTCCCTATCGGTAGGCAAATATCAAAACACGGGGTTGTGAATACCAAAAAAGAAGACGAGATCGCCAGTCATTTCAAAGAACGGATCAATATAAAAACACCCAACTTATTGCAACAGGTGATCTACCTGAGTGGGGGTAACCAGCAGAAAGTTGTTCTGGCAAAATCACTGGCAGCAGATTCGGATATATTAATATTTGATGAGCCAACCAGGGGAATTGATGTCGGTGCGAAACAGGAAATTTATCATTTGATGACTGAATTGGCTGATGGTGGAAAAGCGATCCTGATGATCTCTTCAGATATGGAAGAATTATTGGGTATGTCAGATCGGATAGTTGTCTTGTGTGAAGGTGAATTGGCTGGAGAAGTCCAAAAAGATCAATTTAACCAGAATTATATTCTCGACCTCGCCTCGGGGACCAATTAATAGCTAAAGGAATACTTAATGAACGATCGATCTGAAAGTTTCGGTAATTTTGGCGGTAAGATAGCAGCCATCATGAAAAAGAATGTGCCTTTTCTGATCCTGGTCTTTTTGTTGATCCTCTTTTCATTTATGGCACCTAATTTCATGACATTTGGGAATATCCGGACCTTGATACGTCAGGTGTCGTTCTCAGGCATTAGTGCTGTTGGACTAATGTTTGTGATGATCAGCGGTGGAATTGATCTTTCTATTGGCTCCCAGATCGTATTCAGCAATGTCCTCCTGGCGATCATGATGGTTGATTGGAAATTACCCCTTGCTGTGGCAATTCCACTAATTTTGTTGGTGGGAACGGGATTAGGCGCGATCAATGGATTTCTCTGCATTAAACTGAAGATCCATCCACTCATTATTACCCTGGGCACATCCCAAATATTTAAAGGTTTTGGATACATTATCAATAAATCCAGGAATATTATGGGCTTTCCGGATTCTTTTCGCTGGTTCGGACAGGGGTATGTTTGGGGGATCCCCGTACCTGTCATTGTTATGATCATGGTTGCGTTGATCGGGTCTTTCATCCTGACCAGGACCTACTTTGGACGAAAGGTTTTTGCGTTGGGCGGTAATGAAGAAGCTGCTCGCCTTGCAGGGGTAAATCTTAATAAAATGAAAGTAACATTGTTTATGATCTGTGGTTTTGTCACCTCGATAACCACTGTTTTGTTACTTTCAAGAGTGTTCGCAGGTCAGACCATCACCGGACAGGGTCTTGAATTTGACTGCCTCACTGCTGCACTTCTGGGTGGTGTCAGTTACAAGGGCGGTGAAGGTACGATCTTTGGTTTGATGGTTGGCATCATCATAATCGGGGTGCTGAATAATGCCATGCAATTAGCCAATTTTCCTGATTTTTCCCAAACTG
>DHHD01000029.1 GCA_002403105.1 Anaerolineaceae bacterium UBA4781
GTTCAAATCCGCCCACCCCGACTGAAATAGAAAGAAGAGGAATTCAAGATCATTCCTCTTCTTTTATTATCAAGCACGATACTAATTATTTAACGATGGGTTGTTCCGGTACCGGGAAGATTAAGGGAAAATAGAAAATGCTCAATCCGGGTGTGGGGGTGAGCACCGGTCCGCCCGACCAGCACATATTAGGAATACGATAATCAGGATAAAAACCATAGGTGCGCCGGCAGGTATTATCACAGGAGTGGACTGCATCCAGCGGATAATACTGATTCCCTGAAATGGGCGAACCCGCATCCTTGTAAGTATAATGATCATCATAATCGAACTGCCCGGGGTTCTGCAGCCCGTTATCCGCCCATACACCCCACAAGAATTCCACCGGATTTTCTACAAGGGCGCGATGCACCGCGACCTGAACGATGGTTGGGTAATCAGGAACCACGCGCGCAAAGGCGGCTTCGGCATTGGTATTGGGCAGTTCCTGGTCATATCCGTTGCCTGATGAAGGAGCGTCGGAAATATATTTATCCTTCCCGCCCACGTCATTGTTGGTATCTTTGAAGATGCGCACATTCTCCGAGGTCCATGCAGTGGAAACCGGATCCTTCACCCAGATCGAGTAATCACCGCGGCCATCCGCATCGATATCCATCTCTACTCCATAAGAGCCCAGCAGTGTATTGGTGGTGTAATCCACGCCTGCCAGGATAATGGTATAGATAAAGAAATTATCATCGGTGGAAATATATCCGTACAGGATATCAATGGCAGGCAAGTAATCCATGCTTTGGCTGGTAAAAGGGCGTTCAAAGAAATTGGAGCGGTAGCTATCTCCCGAAACCACACGACGTTCAGTGGCAAACTTGCTTGAATCCGTATCTTCCACTTCCCCCTCGATATATTCCGGGTCGGTCGGAAGCACACGTCCATCCAGGGTCGGTTCTTGCGTGGCATCTGCAGATTGCGCCTGCCCATTGCCATTCAGCACAACTGTAGTGGGATTGGAAGCTGATTCCGTCCCATTCATCTCAACGGTGATACAAGCCGGTAAAACGAACAGACATATCCCAACAACAACTAAGAGAACATTCTTTATCATTTTCCTCATCATGAATTCTCCTCTTTTTGCAACGTTACTCCATTATACAAATCAGAAACGGAAATACAACAATGCAGGTCATTGAAATCTTATTAATTTTCAAATTTATCCGATACAATGAAATATGAACCAAGGAGTTTTCCATGAGTAAAAGTGATGAGAAAGAGAAAAAGGATCAGCTAGAAAAATTAAAGAAAGATGACAAAGATCTTGAGAAAATCAAGAAAAAAGATAAGAGGGATAAAAAAGGCAAGAAAGAAAAAAAGGGGAAGAAAGATAAAAAGGATAAAAAGAAGAAAAAAGAAAAGAAAAACAAGAAAGATACTAAAAAAAAATAATATTCTGATAATTTAATCTGATTTATTTACTACTCGATTATTTGCTTCTTTGAAAAAAAGTACTTTCAATTATTTATCCAGAAGGTTTGATATGGTTGCATCGAAACAGGGATAGTATCCCCAACTTTATGGAAGACCTTTTTTGAAATCATATCATTCAAAGAAACCCCTTCCCGAATTAAAGTTGCAGGAAGGTTAATATCCACTTGCTCATCAGATACATTAGTAAGGCAAATTACTCCTTGTTTGTCTTTGGTATTCTCCCGATAGATCACAACTACCCTGTTGTCAATATTGATCACTTCCTGTTGTGCGAAGGGGGCAAAAGCGGTTTGCTCTTTCCGACAAGCCAGTAATTCTTGATAACGCATGAAAATGATCGTTTCTCGATTATGGGGATTTGAAAGCCCTGCAACAACATTTCCATATGAAAATTTTGCACGATTAATAGAACGCGGATGATTTCCACCTTGATCGCATGCATTGCAATTGCGTGTTCCAAAAAGACTGTGAATATATATTCCCGGCACGCCAGCTACAGCTAA
The DNA here is from genome assembly GCA_002403105.1 of Anaerolineaceae bacterium UBA4781. Classification (GTDB taxonomy): domain Bacteria; phylum Chloroflexota; class Anaerolineae; order Anaerolineales; family Anaerolineaceae; genus UBA4781. The sequence continues at coordinate 1,989 of DHHD01000029.1, forward strand.
CATGATTGCCTGGCTGGCAATGAAACGGTCTATATCCTTTTTCAGATCAGGATGTTTAGGATCATTCAGAAAATCATACAGTGTGATATTTAATTCATAAATTTTATCTTTTCCATCGGTATCCCTTTTAAAAGATAGTTTTCCTCCATGCTCTCGTGTAGTTCTTATTAGCGATTCGACCTCTTTCTCATTTAAAATCCCCATTGCTGGATTCAAACCAATTCCATCATGAGAAGCAATAAAATTTAGATACCGGCACGGTTTAGGAAGGGATCTAATCCAATCGCTGATTTTTTTAGAATTTCCCTCCAGAAAAGTATGTAGAATTAATGGCCCAAGTGAAAATTGGTAGATAAGCTGGGCTTCATCTGTTTCATCAGAGGTATCAATTTGGTTTCCCAGATATGGTAGATTATCTTTGAATGGGACATTGCTTTCGGTTATCAAAAGCACTTCAGGGGCAACCCAATCGAGAATTGCACGAAAAGCTTTTACAAGCGCATGTGTTTGTGGTCGGTTAATACAATCGGTTCCGATTTCTTTCCAAAGAAAGGGAACCGCATCGATGCGGATAAATTTGGCACCTTGTTCCACATAAAACAGCATTACATCAACAATATCCAGAAACACATCTGCAGAAGCATAATTCAAATCTATCTGATCTTTGGAAAAAGTAGTCCAAACTTCAACCGTTTCTCCATCTGTACCAAAGCTTGTTAATAATGGCAAAGCACGCGGTCGTACAACTTTTATAAGATCAGCACTTTTAGGTACAGTAATAAAATAATCATAATAAGGTTCTTCGCTTTTCAAGAATGATTGAAACCATGGATTTTCTTGTGAAACATGGTTAAAAACGCCATCTATCATTAATCGGAATTCCCGGCAAAAAGAATGGATATCTTCCCAATCCCCCAAAGCGGGATCGACCTGATAATAATCTATGACAGAAAATCCATCATCTGAGGAAGATGGGAAAAATGGCAGGATATGAATTGTGTTAAAAGAGGGTTGAAGGAATTCTTTGCAAAATTTATAGAGAGTTTCAAGAGGTTTGCATTCTTCTGAATTAAATTGATCAGCATAAGTGATTAAAATAATGTCGTGTTGGGTGAGCCCATAGCGTTTATTTTCAACATAGCTCTTCTTATTGTATTCTTCAATCTTGTTCTTTAATCGTAAAAATAATTCATGTGCTTTACTTTCGCCATAAATTAGATCTAAATTTGAAATTAATCTGCTCTCGTCAAACATAAGGCTCAATCATTTTATTCATTAATTCTGTTGTTTTAGAATTCCAATTATTTTATCAAGTTTCGGTTGTATTGCCTCATATGAAAAACACCGTTGGGCTAAATTAAAATTATTTTCGGTCATTTCTAAAACTCGTTTATCATTATTAATAATCTCGATCACCTGGTCGATTAAGTCTCGAGTAACCTGTCCATCCATTTCAAGAAGATCGAATCCTAAGGGTTTTATATCTTTTTCATAGACTGGATACCTGTTGATCACAATCACTTTGCGAAAATAGATCGCTTCCAGCAGTGCATTTCCAAATCCCTCGGTATAACTTGGATAAGTAACCAAATCCGATGCTTGATATACATCCCACAAATTAACCCCACCTGAAAAAAGATCATGGCCCTGAATGATAGGTACATGCAGTACCGCAGCTTTCTTGAGAAGCATCTCAAGATAAGCATTTCCCTCATCTCCTGAGGGGTGGCTGAACACCAGCTTTGCTTTTTTATTCGCCAGTTTTTCCAATGCAGAGGACTTTCTCATTTCAGCTACCAATTCAATAGCAAGTTCAATTCCCTTGCGTGGGATGATCCGTGTTGGCTGCAATACCATAATTTCATCAGGTGAAATTTGAAGCATTTTTCTAACTTTTATAACCGTGTCTTCAAAATAAAAAGTCTTTCTTCTAAAATCAAAAATATTAGGAATGATCTCTGCATGAATACCAGTTCGCTCCAATAAGTCTTGTTGTGCTAATGAATTAATTACTACGTGTGTAATATGGATATCGCGTGGTGGAAAATTTGCTTCCAGAATTGCAGGGATACAATTCATTGAGAAACGTTCCCGTTCCCAGAAAAAATCATGATGATGTGCAATTACAGGAATCCTTTCCGTTTTTATAAAACGCGAAAGAGCTATTCCCAATGGAATATTCATGGGTATGGCAAGAATATTTTCGGCAACAATGATCTCAACCTGATTCTCCTGGACAAAGTGGGCGATCTTTTCATACAACAGTGCAGTATAGGATTCAATGGTCTGCGTTAATTCAGTAGATGATTCTGTGTGATTAAATGCCAGGTTATTAATTTCTACAATACCAGGATGCTGGAAATGCATTTCAGTGATCAGGGAACTGTTGGGAAGGTCGTCCAACTCTCCAGCACAATAAAATATTTCATGCCCTAGTTCAGAGAATATAAAAGCCCATTTATAAATCTCAAGTGAAACTCCATCCAATCCTTTGATACGGGTGGATAAAAAAGCAATACGCATTATTAAATTACCCCTTTACACCACCCGCGACGATACCTCGCTCAATGTACTTCTGAAGAGCCAAATAGAGGATCAAAACAGGTATTGTCATAATGGTCGAAGCTGCCATCACAACATTCAGCCGCGGGCTGGGGTCATTAAAAATGGTATTAATAGCAATCGGAATAGTGAATTGAGTGCGGCTATTCAAGAAAATAAAAGCATACAAGAATTCATTCCATGCGATCATGAAAGAATAAATAAATACAGAGACGATGGCAGGGATTGAAAGAGGTAATGTGATCTTTAACAATACATCAGTATGAGTACATCCATCGATCAAACCCGCTTGTTCGATTTCAGTTGGAATCGTCTTGAAATAATTGGTGAGCATGTAGAGAGCAACAGGCAAGGTTTGAGCAAGGTAGGTTGCAATCAATACAGGCAGATTATCCTGGACCTCAAACCCGAACATACCACCTAGGCGAGAAAGCATTGCAAAAAGCGGTATGATCAGTAAAACCCCAGGGAACAAATAGATCAAGAGAATACTGTTAAGAAACAAGTTCTTTCCTTTGAATTGGAGGCGTGTAATGGCATAGGCACCAAGGGTCGAAAAGATCACAGTTATCAATGCCGTGGGGACAGAAACCTTGATGCTGTTTACGATGTTTTGTCCGAAATCCCTGTAATACACATTTTCCGGATCAAACAACTCCTGATATCCTTCCAAGCGTAACTGCTCCGGAAAGTATGCTGGTTCCCTACCTCCGATTTCCGCAAATGATTTAAAGGATGAGCTTATCATCCAATAAAATGGGAACAATATACCCACCATAAAAAAAATCATTACGATCGAGAAAATGAAGCGGCGCCAGCTGATCCAACCTGCCAGGTGGTCAATAAAATTTTTCTTTTTATCTGATTTCATTATTTTTTCTTTTCAACTTTTAATATTTTTCAATCTTCATTTTTCGATGTAATTCTTGAATAAAGAATCATAAAGATGGCAACGATGACAAGCAGGATCATGGCTGCTGCTGCTCCTTTTCCAAAGTTGAGGGTTTTAAAACTGAATTCATAAGTTAAAATCGGCAGCACTTTGGTACCATATCCGCCACCTGTTAGTAAAAAGATGTCATCAAATTTGTTGAAAGTCCATATTAGTCGTAGTAAGAAAGACGACCCAAGTACATATCTCAATTCAGGCAGTGTGATATAGAGAAATTTTTGCCAACCACTCGCACCATCTACTTCCGCTGCCTCATACAACATATCGTCAATAGCTTGTAAACGCGCTAAAATCATCAACATAGCAAATGGAAAATATCGCCATGCTTCAAATAGAATGACTAAAAGTAATGCCACTCCCCTGGTAGAAAGATAAGCTTGAGGGGTATTAATTAAATTCAAACGCATTAACAGATCATTTACTACTCCAGATTGCCTGGGATCCAATATCCAGCGCCAAACGAATGCCACGCTCACTACCGGCGCTACATATGGGAAAAGAAATACTGAACGGGCTAATCCTCTGCCTTTAAAAGGACGATTTAATAATAAAGCTGCAATAAGTCCTAATAAAACCGTAAAAATAGTAGAAAAAAGAGAATAAACAACGCTTGTGACGATAGCTCCTGCATTCTTCCAATCTTGGAATTTGAATGAAAAATCGTTAATTACATTTTTGTAATTTTCAAAACCTATATATGGTGCATGATAGACGTCATTGAGATTCTTTAGCCCAACATCATGAAAAGAAATCCAGATACTATAGACGGCAGGGAAAATGACCAATCCAAATACGATCAATGCAGTTGGGAAAATGAAGCGGTATGCAAGACGAGCTTCGGTCTTTTTTAGTGGAGTGTTCTTTGAAGTTCGTTTGAGCTTCATGTTCTTTTTACTCATTTGAAATCCTCAAAAGCAGGGTTGCAGGTATACGATTCCTCGTATACCTGCTTTTCACTGTTTATATTTACTACTGAGCTCTTTCTGCAACCAGAGCTTCAACTTGTTCCTGCAGCCATGCCGCAGCAGTTTCTGGGGTCATGGTTCCTTCCAGGGCGATATTGCTGATCGCTTGCGGGATTAATAATCGTCCCTCAATATCACCAATTACAGCTTGTTCGAGAGCATCATAATCTGAACGGAATAGCCAGCGTCCCATTGTGTCATAACCATTCGCGATCTGATCAAGTGTTTCACTTGAGAAATTCGCAAAGTACGGGCTCAGTTCTTTCCATCCATCGACTGCGCTTTTTAAGACAGGTACTTTCCCAAATGGAGCCAGAGCGAGAATGTCCTGATATCCTTCTGTCAAGAAGTACTTCACAACATCTTGAGCCTCAGGATCTGCACCAGCCATAATACTTAGCGTGACCAGCTGTCCGTAAGAGGCTGAACCGCCATTGCCAACCATTTGTGGTGCAAAACCAGTCTTCAACGGCAGATCTTCAACTGCGATCTCAACATTTCCACCACTTTCCATCCCCGAACCATCCACCAGGTCATCCATGATATAGGTACTGTAGAACATCATCCCTGATTGATCCAGTTCGTAAGATTCACGTGCACCACGCCAATATTGAGGTCCGGGCATCGCACATCGTTGTAGATCAGCATAAAACTTTAATGCTTCAATCATCTCTGGTGTGTCAAATGTCACATTACCTTCCTCGTCAAACGGCCAGGCATTATTTGACATTGCAACCTGTTCAAAAACTTGATGCCCATAATTCTGTCCCGGATCAGTCCCCAATGTCAATGCATAGAGAAGGTTTCCAGTTCCTGGTAGGGCATCGCAAGCAGCGTTGATAGCATCCCAGGTAACTGGTGCTTCTAAACCGGCTTCCTCAAAAATATCAGTACGATACCAGAGGGCTTGAACCCATCCATCAAATGGAATAGCAGCATATTTCCCGGTCGCAGTATCGGTGACCATTTGAAGCGGAGATTCGCGAAAATCATCTACTCCAATATCATTAATGACTGCCACTGCAGCATCTTCATCCAGAATACCATCCGCAGCGAAGGCAGCAACACGTTCTACACCCATTCTGACAATATCAGGTAGTCGTTCTGCTGCCATAGCGGTGGCCATTCGTTGTGAAATTCCTGCTTCTTCAATGGCTACGATACGTACATCTACATTGGGATTTTCTGCCATGTACTTTGCAGCGATGGATTCATATACATCCAAGCGTGCAGGTTCATTATCGGTAGTCCAGAATTCGACAATCACTTTTTCTACTGGAGCCGCAACCACTTCTTCAACTGGTTCACTCTCCTCTACAACTGCAGGTTCTTCAGTGGCAGTAGAGCAACTCGCTAGCACTAAAGTAGCGAGAACCAAAATTGAGATTAATAATCGAAATTGTTTCATCTTTTTCCTCCATTTTGTTTTAGGTTTTTTGATAGAAAAATAAATATTTTCAGACTTCACCTCCTGTAGAAAATCAATTTCATTTCTTTATCGGAGCTCCCGAAGATTGCCTTTTAATGAGAGATGGTTTTAATAAGATTTGTTTCTTTTCCAATGGAACATTCTTGACAATTTGGATCAACATTTCACTTACCATTCCACCAATTTGGAAAATAGGTTGATGAACAGTTGTAAGCGGAGGATGTGTATAAGCAGCTGAGGGAATATTGTCAAATCCTGTTACAGAGATATCTTTTCCAACAATTAACCCAGAATCTTGAATGGCGCTGATTGCCCCAATCGCCATCAAATCATTCAAAGCAACAATTGCTGTCGGATGCATCTTTCGCTGGATCAACTCCATCGCTCGCTCATATCCTCCCTTTTCTGTGAGGTCACCAGTTAAAATGTCTTTTTCTTGTAGATTGATCCCATGCAATTTCAATCCCTCTTTTAGTCCTGCGATACGATGGATTGCAAAAGTGTAATTCATGGAAGGAGCGATACAAGCAATCTTAGTATGACCTAGATCAACCAAGTAATCTGCGATCATCTGCATGCCAATTTCGGAGTTTTCATCTACAAAAGGGATATCATCCATTCCAGGCACTCGACCGAATGCCACAAAAGGGAAATTAACGCTGGTCAGATATTTAATGCGTTCATCTTCAACACGTGTTCTTACTATGATGAATCCATCCACACGATTGCTTTGTACTTCATACTGATAAGTATGAATTTCTTTTTCTCCTGGCGGACAAGTTGAAACCAATAGATCATATCCGTATGCAGATGCTTTATTTCCAATTCCTGCAAGAAATTCACTAAAAAAAGGATCTGAAAAACGAGGGCCAAAAGTTGGTAAAATAAAACCGATCGTATCCGTTGATTTTTGCCGTAATAATTGTGCCTGCCGGTTTGCAATATATCCCATTTCTTCGGCTGCTTTTCGGACTAGTTCTTTGGTTTCAGGGCTTACATCATCATAATCATGTAATGCGCGTGAAACAGTTGTGATTGATTTTCCAACTTTTTTAGCAATATCTCGAATTGAAGGTGACAAAGTGATTTCTCCTAGCCAAAACGTTTTGGTTATTAGCCTAATTGTATACCAAAACGTTTTGGTTTTCAATAGATTTTATGAATTAGTGTGAATTATTACAGATGATTGATATCAAATATATGGAAACATTTTTACGAGAGAAAATCTCGAATAATAGAGTGAAAATTATTGTCTTAGCCATAGGTACCTATGGCTAAGACTTGGTCTACAACCTACTTTTTCTTATCAAATACACGGAAGATCAGGTTCAATACAATTCCCAGCAGCGCTCCGGTCGCGATCGCCGGCCAGCCATCCGGGAAGATGGATTGCAACAGGGGAATGGGCATAAGTCCATTGGCATAGCCAATGTGCCCACCTACGCCAATGATGAAAATGACAGCACCGATCGCCAGATTGCGCGGGTCGAACATATCCACCTTCTCCTCGATCATCAGTGCAACACCCTGCATACCGATCACACCAAAGAGATAAATGGAAAGACCACCACTCACGGCAGTGGGAATACTGCGCACAACACCGCTCAAGATGCCACTGAAAGAAAGCACAATAGCCATGACCGCAGCACAGATCAATGAATAACCGGAATAATTTTGAGTAATGACCATCAGGGAATTATTTTCTCCGTAATTCGTTCCGGCTGCGCCACCGAACAGACCATTGATCATATCGCCAATGCCATCCAGAACGAGGTTGAAACCGACATGTTTACTCAATCCGCTCTTTTCCCGCCCTTTTTGTTCCGCCAGCTTATCGACATATAAACTGATCTGGAACAGATGTGCGGTCGATTCCGGGATGGTCGCAATAGCCATGATACCGATGCTCGCAATGGCAGTGATCGAAAGGTCGCTGGTGAAGGAGGGCAGAGTGATATGCGGAACGACCAGAAATTCGGATTGGGTTATCAATGAAAAATCGACCAATCCCAAAGGTATCGCCACCACATATCCGACAATAGCCCCCAGAAGAATTGGCAGCATACCGATAAACCCTTTGCCGCGCAAGAATACAGAGAAAAAGATGGTTGCAAGCAAGGTAACAAATGCTGCCAACCACCAAGCGCCGTTATCTGTCACTCCAAAAGCGCCCCCGCTCGCATTCTGCAGCGCAGTATACCCAAGGGAAAAGCCGATCACACATGCAACAGAACCGGTAACAACGGGCGGCAATATTTTATTAATAAAGGTCTTGCCTCCACAATAATGGATTAACAAACCGGCTAAAATATTGATCGCGCCAGTGCAAACAATGCCTGCCTGGGCTGTGCGGATCAATTCATCGGATGCTACTACCCCATACTGCGCTTTGGTGATCGCCATAATGGCAGCCAGATAGCTGAAACTCGAACCATAGTAGAGGGGAATAAAAGTACCAATTTTTAGTTTGGATAAGATCAATGCCACCAGGGTCGCTACACCTGAAGCCAGCAGCACTGTGTTGATATGAAAACCAACCAGCAGTGCCACCAACACCGTCGCCGGGAACATGGTCAGAACGTGCTGTAATCCCAACAGCAGCATTCTGCCAATCGGCGGTTTGTCATTCGGAAGATAATAATTATTTTTTGCAACCTCTTTCATTTTTTTCTCCTTTGTTTAATTTTTTATAAAAAAAGACCCCCGAAAAATGGGGGCCTTTTTTTATCGAATGAAAATGGCCAACAGACCTGAATAGATCCAGGTGGTAAATTTCATTTTTGTACACTTTTTTCGCATGCTTTCTCCTGTCGGCAAAACTGTTTGAATATAGCATAAATATTCTTTCCTGTAAATGGTCTGGACAACTTTTAATCTTAAATTTTCTCTCCTTATAATCTGTAATACTATTGGCAACATTCCTTTATTATTTATTCGTCTAAAGATTGTTCCAAAACGTGATGATAGAATTGCATGAAAAAGAGATGCAATGGCAAAGACAAACCTAGGGAAAGAGAATTATTCTTCATTCGCAAAACGCTACGCGCAAAGGATCGTAGGAAATTCACACAATGCTTTTTATGAACGCCCGGCTACTCTTTCACTTTTGCCGGATGTGAAGGGCCTTTCAGTTCTTGATGCCGGTTGTGGACCAGGTATATACAGTACCTGGTTGGTTGAGCATGGTGCTGCTGTAACAGCAGTGGATGCCACCCCTGAATTTGTGCAAATGACAAAGGAACGTATCAATCAGAATACCACTGTCTTACAGTGGGATCTGGAAGAACCACTCACTTTTGCACAGGATGGATATTTTGATATTGTGCTCTGCTCACTTGTGATGGATTATATAAAGGATTGGCTGCCTGTATTTAAAGATTTTTTTCGATTATTAAAACCAGGCGGTTCTTTTATTTTTTCCTGTGGGCATCCTGCTTCTGATTTTTACAGAAATTGGCCAGATGATAATTATTTCGATCTGGCTTTACATGAAATAGAATGGTATGGTTTCGGAAAACCCTACCCTCTGATCAAAAGCTATCGGCGCTCTCTACAGGCTGTACTCAATCCATTAATCGAAGCCGGTTTTCGGCTTGACCGGGTACTTGAACCTCGCCCTGCCCCGGATTTTCCAAGAACCCTGGCTACTGAGGATACATACCAGAATTTGATACATGAACCGTGTTTTCTGCACCTACGTGCTATCAAATAATTGACCCTGCAGATCTTTGTTTTTACAAACATGTTAAAATGAGTGTTTATTTGGAGGAACTTATCTATGAACCGTGATCGTACACGAAAAATTGTAACAACCGGGTTGATGGCAGCCATCGCCTGCTTACTGGGAGCGACACACTGGGGTTTCATCCCCTGGATCGGAGGGGTATCCCTCACCATCCTGCAAATTCCGGTGATCATTGCCGCTGTGCTGGAAGGACCACTCTCGGGCGCCATCGTGGGCCTTATCTTTGGCATCTTCAGCATGATCCAGGCTGCGGTCGCCCCCACCGGTCCAACGGATGTGTGGTTCACTAATCCTGTGCTGGCAGTGCTGCCGCGCCTTTTCATTGGTCCGGCCGCCTGGGGTATCTATACCGTTCTCAAACACTGGCGTGCAGTGAGTTTGTTAGCTGCCGGAGCTGTGGGGAGCCTGATCAATACTGTTTTAGTACTCGCTACCATTGGATTGTTGGGGTATCTGCCCTGGCAAGCTTTGGGAGCAGTTGTGGTTACCAACGGACTTCCTGAAATGGTTGCTTCGGCATTGATCACGCTGGCTGTCATTGGTACCTACTGGCAGCTACCCAGCAAAAAGAAAGGCTCTGATCTGGAAGACAAAAAAAGCGGTTCGAAATGAACCGCTTTTTGTTACTAGATGCTCATTTGTCTAAATCGTTCTTGTATTCTCGCTATTTTGAAAATTAATGAAATAGCGGTAGATACAAAACTGCTGTCGTGATCCCCAGTCCTACCAGCAGAAAAATAGCATCCACCGAAGTAATGTGATATTCATAGTAATGACTGCGTTTTGGGTATATTCCATATCCCCGGCACAGCATGGCATCTGCAATCCGTTCGGATTGCTGCAGTGTATTGAGAAAAAGTGGAGTTATTAACGGCAGAACCAATTGAATACGTTTCAGAATACCACCCCTCCCCATATCCCAGGATGCTCCACGCGCCGCTTGCGACTTGGCAATCTCTTCCATGCGCAGTGCCAGCAGAGGTAGAAAGCGCAGCATGATCTGGATCACCATAACCAGCATACCCGTTCGAATACCCAATGCCTCCAAAGGACGCAGCAGCATTTCTAAACCATGATTCATCTCAAGTGTCGAAAGCACCGCTGTCATCAATCCCAAAACCAGGGCCAGTGTCAGAAAGCGCATTAGCATGCGCACTGCAGAAAGCAAAATGCTGTCATAAATAGAAATGAACTTCCACTGCCAGATAAGCATTGAACTTTCATCAGGGCGATAGATCAATAACTGCAGGAGAAATAGAAGAAGGACAAAAGGAAAAATCGACCGGATGGTCCGTAAGCAGGGCGAAAGTGGAACATGCGCCATCCAAAAACCGATCAGCGCACAGAATAATCCCAAAAGGAGCCCGTTAATAGAAGTTGTTAGAGCCACTCCGAGGAGAAGAGCGCTGAAAAACAGCACTTTCATGCGTGCGTCCCGGCGGTGCAGAAAAGAAACGCCAGGGTAATAATAGCCGATACCGATGGAGCGCAAATATTCAAAAGCGGGCATCTACACCTCCCGCCATCCTTGTGCGCAACCAACCAACTATGGAATCCCAGCGTACCATTTCAACAGGAATTTCCCAGCCCTTTTTACGCAATGCTTCGGCAATCCTTAATTCCAATGGAATTTCCAAACCCCAATCATGCAGATCAGGCTGAAAGAATAAATCGACCGTTGTCCCCTGCGAAACTATTTTCCCGCTGTGCAGCACGATCGCTTTTTGCACAATTTGCAGCAGGTCGCGCATAGTATGGGTGCTTAAAATAAGTGTCTTTCCTTCCTCCTTCAACCTGTTTACAAGTTGGATCATTTCTTGATGGATGAGCGGATCCAAACCCGCAAATGGCTCATCCAGCAGCAATACCTGGGGCTGCACCACCAGATACGAAGCAAGCGCGACCCTGCGCTTTTGCCCCCCGCTTAAGCTGAATAGGGGGCGATCCACAAACTGCTCAAAATCCAATCCAACCGCCTGCATTGCAATCTGTACCAGATCGCGCAATTTTCCTGTGTAACCCAATGTGCGAGCCGCGTATGCGATCTCATCTCCTACATACATCTCGAAAAATTGCGCTTCCGGAAGCTGAAAAACCAGACCCACCTGCTGGCGCAGTGTTTTAACATCCACATCCGCCCGGCTGAGATCAAATTCCCCAATGCGCACCATTCCCTGCTGCGGGCGGATCAATCCATTCAAATGCTGCAAAAGCGTGGATTTCCCCGAACCAGTATGTCCAACAAGTCCAACACTTTCGGCTTTCGCTAAAGAGAAGGTGATATCCTGCAAGGTAGGTTGTGCCAGGGGAGTACCTGCCATATAAGTATGCGAGAGATGGTTAAAGTGAATGAAATCCTCTTCGAGGTCATTCTGCTGAATCATTTTGTTCGTTCGTTCCCCTCCAACCCCGGATCGTGGAATTTTCCCGAGGTCAGTGAGCAGCGCCTCTTCTGATCTGTAAAAATCAGCCAGGTCCGGGAAATAAGATCGCAGATCTTGCGTAAATTTCAATAGATCAGGAAGGATCAAGCTATATTCCCTTAATGCCTTTTCATCTTTAAAAACTTCGTATGGAGATCCGTCCAAAACAAGCTGCCCGGCGTGCAAAACGAGAATGCGATCGGCAGTCAGAACTTCATCCAAATCATGGGTAACGTGGATGATGGTAAATCCCTGCTTGTGGAAGGTTGTCATCACATCCAACAATTCTTTGCGAGATTGTGGATCGAGCATGGCAGTTGTCTCATCAAAGATCAAGCACGCGGGTCGCATTGCCAGAACTCCAGCAAGTGCAACACGTTGGGTTTCTCCGGCAGATAATAGATAGGTTTGCCGCTCTTTGAGATGCAAAGCACCACTCATAGTCAAACTGGCAGCTACACGTTCTCTGATTTCGGAGTGGGATAAACACAAATTTTCAGGACCAAAGGCTGTATCCTCTTCTACCAGAGAAGCCACGATCTGGTCACGTGGATTCTGAAAGACTAATCCAATCTTGCTAAAAATATCGGCATGATGATTACGGTCAGAAGTGAAATATCCATCGACCAATACCCAACCGCTATCGGGTGTGATCAGTCCATTTATTAATTGAACAAGGGTTGTTTTCCCAGATCCGTTCGCCCCTATAATTGCGATGTGTTCCCCCGGTTGGATCGTGAATGAAATATCGCGCACAGCTTGAATGCGCTCCCCGGAAGGAAGTATATAGGAATATTGAACATGATTCAATTCGATCATTTTTTTCATCTGTTTCGAGCAACCCATTCTAACATTGAAAAAAGGCATTGAATCATAAGCTTCAATGCCTTTTCTTTACAAATTATCCGAATGATTGATTATCTTTCTTCGTCTAATAACTCCTCACTATCATCAAAGTCCATCATAGGGTAATCCAGCTCGAGGGGATCCAACCAGACTACTTCGAGTTCTGCGCCGCAAGAATCACATACCACCTGCTTGCCGACGCGCGGCTGCGAACCAACATTGACATCACTTCCGCAATCCGGGCATACTGCCGTTTTCATCTTTTCTTATCTCCTTTTAGATGAACAAGTAATTTGAATCCATTTGTCAATGGATTTATTGCGGGCAATATTACACCAATTTAATTAAAATGAGAAGATGGAAAATCCTCAAATATAACGTGTCTTTTTCATCGAAATCGCATTAGAATCAGCGCAGTTTAAAATAAAATCATTTCTCAGGGAAAAAGCCACATGCCAACCAGAACACTCAGCTTAAGAAACCTCACTCCGATCATTGATGGCATTCAAACTCGTTTTCAAACACTTGCTGAAAAAATGATCTCTGGAGAGAATCCTTCAGCACAGGAAACCAACCAGCTTTTATTGGAGATCCAATCGATTAAACAGACCGTCCACCAGCGCTGTCAAAACCGTGCCTGCCAGCCGGCTGACCTGAGTGAATCTGCTTATCGGGCTTTTCTTTGGCTTGTATTTCTTAGCAAACCTCAACATTTTGAACAGCATCTCAGTTTTATTTCCCATTTTCTGAAGGAATGGAAAGATCGCTCGCATAAAGTAGTGCTCGTGAAAATGTACAACAGCTCCTTTGTGTTCCAATGTAAACCAGGGCGTACTCATTTTACAGTAACCATCGGGGAAGGTTTTCTTACAGCAGACTCCCAAGCCATGCATACGTTGGTAAATTGTTGTTTACAATCGAACAGAACGAATTTAGCAGAGTTGCGCAAGTTAAGCCGTTCCTCAACATATAAACAGGTTATGGAATCTATCTGGCAGCATACTGCGCAGTCAACCCGATCTACAAATGGAGATTTCTATGATCTGCAGCAGCTTTTCAAAAAGATCAATACAGAGTACTTTCAGAATGGGTTAAGCCAGCCACGCCTCTGCTGGAGCAGCCGCAGAGCGACCCGACGCTTGGGATATTATCACCCCGACACCGATACCATCACTTTGAGCTGCTTTCTAGACCAAAGAACGATTCCCTCGTATGTGGTTGAATATGTTCTGTATCATGAAATGCTGCATAAAAAATTGGGTTTAAAAGAAGTAAATTCTTACCGGTTAGCCCACACCACCCAATTCAAACAGCAGGAAAAGAAATTTAAACAATACACCGATGCGGAGAAATTTCTTAAAGGACTTCAAAGAACATAGGGTGACCTTGCCAGCTTTGTTCCATAGGCTGATATTCTCTAACTGAAAACGGGGGACATGATCAAGCGGGCCAATAAAGCAGTCAGGACTGCCACCAGCAGTGTAATGCCCGTAATCGCTGCCATGGCTTTGGTACCCAATTCTTTTCGAATGGCAACCAACGTTGCCAGGCATGGAATATAGAAAACTACAAAAATAGTGTAGCTGAGCATTTGTATTTTCGTTAAGACCTGACTAAAATCCATACTCCCCAGCGCCTGCCCCAACATAACCAGCGATAATTCCTTTCTCAAAATACCAAAGATGAGGGGGGTTCCAACCTGGGATGGCAGATCCAATAACCATGTGATCGGTCGAAAGAGTACATCCGTAATTTGTGCGAGATTATAGAAATTCATCACTGCCAGAATAATGCTTCCAATGATCAATATCGGCCAGGCTTCTACAATGAATTCACGAATGCGCAGCCAAGCTTTTGCTGTGACAGTTCGTAAAGTTGGAAATCGGTAAACAGGCATTTCCAAGATCAAGCCGGGTGATTCTTCAGGTAGAAAACGTGAAATGATGCGCCCCGTCAGTGCGATCACAACAATGTTGAGAAAATAGATACCCACCCCATATGCTGGACCCAAATAGTAAGCTGCCAAGCCGAAGATGATCGCCATGCGAGCAGAACAAGGCACCATGCTGGATAACAATGCAGAAAGGAAGCGGTCGCGTTTTTCTTCCATAATACGTGCAGACATGATCGAAGTGACATTACAACCATACCCCAGGATGAAGGGAACCACTGCTTTTCCATGCAATCCCATGCGATGCATGAGCGAATCCATCAAGAATGCAATGCGCGTTAAATAACCCACATCTTCCAGAAGTCCAAGTCCGATCAAGAATGGCACAAGATAAGGCAGTACGATCGCTAGACCGCCCATGAAACCCTGTAGGGCACCTGAGAGGATTTGCGCCAGTAATCCTTTATCGGCTAAACTTTCCAATAGCTTTGCATCTAGAAAATTTGAAAGCTGGACAAGCGGAGTTTCGATCACGCCCCCGATCTTGTTCACAGACCAGAAGAATAAGAATAATATGGCAACCAAAAATACATATCCCCAAAAAGGATGCAAAAGAAAATCATCCAACCGATCGCGAAACTCAGGGCGTTTATTTGTTTTCTTGAAGATCTGAGCACAGATCTTTTGAGCCAGATCATGTCGTTCCTTGCTGACCAGCCATACCGCTTGCCTCCCGGTAATATGGCAAAGGGTATCCACTGCTTTTTGTATTTCGCTTTCAATACTAGTAACTCTACGGCTGACCTGTTCAGTCAGCGCAGGGTCCCCTTCCAACAGTTTTAATGCCAGAGCTTCGCTTCCTATTGGTAGTTGAATGGAAGTGATCAAATTTTCGATATTACAGATCTGTTCTTCCAGCTCCAAGGAGTAAATCTGCCGTTCTGCGTTGATATGATCCTTCCCTATATTGTAAGCAGTTGAAAAAACCACCCGCACCCCTTGCCCTTTGGTGGCAATGATGGGCAGCACAGGAATTTTTAAAATCTTCCCTAATTCTTGCCCATCAATATGTATTCCCTGTCTGGCAGCATCATCCATCATGTTAACTGCCAACACCACAGGACGTTTCAACTCAAGTAATTCTAAAGTGAGAGCCAATCCTTGTGCCAGGTGGGTTGCATCCACAACATTAATGATTGCATCCACTTCATTGCTAACCAGATAATCCAAAACGACTCGTTCAGCCGGGTTTGTTCCCAGCAAGGAATATGTTCCTGGAAGATCAACCAATTCCACTACATTCCCCTGCACATGTACTTTCGTCTCTGTGAATGTCACTGTGGTCCCTGTAAAATTTCCGGTGGCAGCTTTATAGCCAGCGACTTGGTTGAATAATGTACTTTTTCCGCAGTTGGGTTGCCCTACCAGCGCAAATCTCATGCGATCTCCTCGACCAGAATATGGCGGGCAACATTCCGTCCGATCACGATTTCACGACCATCCACTTCTACCAATAATGGTCCATGGAAGGGTGCCATACGAATGATTCGCGCGGTATTACCAGGTAAAAATCCAAGCTGCATGAAATGACGCTGCATGCCCCAACCACCTTGAAAGCCAATGATTCTGATCCATGTGTCATTTTTTATATCTAGAAAAGTCATGGGGTTAGTATATACTAATATTCTTTTAGAGTCAACATAAACAAAGAAAATATGACAGGATTATTAATTTTTGATTTATTAGATCTCATTCAATACAATGCAAACTCTTCTCTTTGAGAAGAAGATCCAGAGAATATTCCTAATGATTCGTATATAATCGTTATAAACAAGCTACCCGTGGATAGAGTTCTCATGTTTAACGATCTTAACTACAACACTGGAAATGAAACCGATTCATTAAAAGAATGCATTGCGAGAAGCCCCATTCTGTGGAATGAACTTGAAAAGCACCCTGAGAAGTTTCGAGTTCTTACCGGCGAAAGAACCACTGGCGCGCTCCACATAGGCCACTATTTTGGATCCTTGAAAAGTAGAGTGACCTTGCAAAACTGGGGTGTGGAGATGTTTCTTGTTCTGGCAGATTATCAAGCGATCACAGATCGAATTTCAACAGAGAGATTGAAAGAAAGTGTTTTTGAGATCATTCTTGATTATTTAGCTGTTGGTATTCAACCAAAAAAAACAACAATTTTTTGCCACAGCATGATTCCCGCTCTCAACCAACTCATGCTCCCATTTTTAAGTGTTGTAAGCATGTCTGAATTGCAGCGCAATCCTACTGTAAAAGAGGAAATTGCACTCTCAGGGGCAAAATCAGTGAGTGGGCTCATGATGACCTATCCCGTCCACCAAGCCGCAGATATATTGTTCTGCAAAGGGAATATCGTACCCGGCGGTAAAGATCAATTACCGCATATTGAAATTACGCGCTTAATCGCACGCCGAATCAATAATATGTATTTCAATGAAAAGAAATTTTTCCCGGAACCAGAGCTGTTGTTAAGTGCACCAATATTATTAGGAATTGATGGCCGAAAGATGGGAAAAAGTTTGCATAACGCGATCTATCTGAAGATGACAGCCGATGAGACTGCTCAATTAATTAAACAGGCAAAAACTGATTCCAATATAAATATCACTTATGATCCCAATGATCGACCGGAAATCGCCAACCTGCTGCGATTATATTCCCTGTGCACCGGCATTGCTCTCGAAGTTCTTGCCAGTCAAATTGAAGATAGGGGCGCAGCGGTATTAAAGAGAAACCTGACCGAAGCAGTCAATGAATATTTCAAACCTATCCGGGAACGCCGAAATCAATTGAAATCTGAAACGGATCTGATCTGGAAAATATTAAAAGAAGGAAATATAAAAGCAAATGAGATCGCCAACCAAACATTGAGCGATCTCAGTCAAGCTATGCATATGCAATATTATTAGTATTAACCTGAAATCTTCAATTTAAAGTTTGGGCAGCACGATACTCTGTTGTGCCTGGTATTTTCCTTTTTTATCAGAATAAGAAATTTCACACACTCCATCGCCCTCCAAAAACAACACCTGGGCAATGCCTTCATTGGAATAGATCTTGGCGGGCAGCGGTGTAGTGTTGGAGATCTCAAGCGTGGCAAAGCCTTCCCATTCAGGCTCAAACGGGGTTACATTTACAATGATCCCACAACGTGCATAGGTGCTCTTTCCGACACAAATGGTCAACACTCCGCGCGGAATATGGAAATATTCCACAGTGCGGGCTAACGCAAAGGAATTAGGGGGAATGATGCACACTTCCCCTTTGAAATCAACCATAGAGCGGATATCGAAATTCTTTGGGTCGACCACCGTGGTATGCACATTGGTAAAGATCTTGAATTCATCCGCCACGCGAATATCATATCCATAAGAAGAAAGACCGTATGAAATCTTACCATCCCGCACCTGCCCATCCACAAATGGTTCGATCATTGCCTGCTTCTTTGCATATTCTCTAATTTTATAATCCGGTAAGATACCCATTCTCTCTCCTTATTTCAATGTTTTTACCATCCGCTGTAAGCAAAGATGGTTTCCAATAAGTCCTGCCGTTCTTCTGAAAGCATCAAACGCGATCGCGCCATATCCACAAACATGATCGTAACCAATTCGGTGCTGATCACTCGACCGTCATAGATTACATAACGGTCGATAAAAGCCTGGCGTTTGGTGGTACCTTCATTGTATTGGTCAAAAAAAAGATTTCCCAATCCATAGTGTAAGAAAGCACCTTTATAGAATTCAAAGGCATGCGGTTGGTGCGCCTGGCTTCCGCTCACGACGGCCGCTCCTGCTTCAGCAACCGTATGAAAATCTTGCACCAAATAGGGGCTGGCTGCATAATCATAGTATTCGATATGCTGAAAAGTTACGATCGGGATGTAACCCTGTTTCTTTACAGCCTTGATCTGCTCTGCCATTACTTCCATATCACAATGCACAGCGCCCGGAGAATCCTCATCCGCAGTTGCATATCCTTCAGGTTTGGCATTGCATCCTAAAAACGCGATCTTGTTTCCATTATGTTCAAAAAGCGCTGGGGCCTGCCCTTCTGCAAGATTGTGTCCTCCCCCATAATATTTCCAACCCCGTTCATCATACATGTTCAGGGTATACAGCATCGCATCGGCTCCCCAGTCGCGGAAATGATCCCCGGTTAATTCCACCACATCAGTGCCAACAGATTCCAGTAAACTGATATATTCCGGTTTGCTGCAAAAAACCAGATTGGCATCATTTTCAGTGTCATAGAATGGATTGGGGCAGGATTCAGTAAAAGGAATCTCGTTGCTAATATGGGTAATATCAGCATTGCGCAGGATATCTCCGATATCCAAAGCCGGATATGTCATGCCATACTTTTCCATCATATAAGCAGTACCGCGCACCAATGCAGTCACACCGGTCATGGCAATTGTGGTGATCTTATCTTCATCCCGGTTGGTCGCAGGGACCAGAGCGCTCCCCGCTGCAGTGATGCTGTCATTCAACGCTTGCAGATCTTCCGTTCTCCCCAGCAGAGAAACGGATACGCTGAGAGTATATTGGTCAGCGTTAAAATCATCATCGAGAGGTGAGATAGTATCCACCGCGATCACTTTCCAGCGGGTCTCGAGAGTTTCAAAAGGGATGATCGCCCAAACACCAGTTTCACCCCAGGCAGTACTGAGTAGATTTTCTTCATTCGTCAATACTACGGTCAAGCTGGAAGGAACACCCCAAACTTTTTCAAAAATAGCCTTGGTCTTTCCATCTACCAGAATCTTTTGGAGAGGGAAATCCGCAGCAACCTGCCCATTCCAGACCTGCATTAATTCCTGGCTGGTAATGGCATCGGTCACTGTTGGAAAAGGTGCTGCCAACGCATATACCCACTGGCTGACCTGCTGATCACCACCGATATCCAGCCAGATATCTGCTTCATCCTGCATGTTGACCAAAACAGTATTTTCCGGCAGCACGATCTGATCCTGCAAAGCTTGCGGCAGATAGGGAGCAACCCATAGGTAATAAATATCTTTTGTTTGAGAGGTAGCAGTTGCAACATTCTGGGGAGCACCATCAGATGCTACTGCAGATTGTGCTTTTGGAGTACAGGCACCAAGCAAAAGTGAACAGCATAGAATTAATAAAATGAATTTGGTAAGAATCTTCATTGAATTGGAAGACCTCAGATCAAAGTGATTTGTGAACGTTCAGTGACTATTTGCGCCACCCGCGTAAGTATAGCTTCTTTTTCCGACTTGAGGGAAATTAACTCCTGACCAAACTCCGCTTTCGATTTCTCGTCATCCAATTCATTGAGATTGATGCTGACATTGGCTGCTGCTCCTGTAAGACTGGCAGCCGCCAGTTGAGCAGCGGTAGCCGCATCTGTAATGGCATTCATATTACCCGATTTACAAACCGTTTCTGCCAATTTCATCACAGTTAATGCCATATTTGCCGTTTCGAGTGGAACACGGGTAGCTTCTAGAGTGGCAGACTGGATAGCAGTCTTGCGCACTTTTATCTGTTCATCGGTTTCCTTGGGTAATTTAAAGGCAGCCATCACTTTTTCAAATGCAGCAGCGTCTTCATCCACTGCACACTGCAATCTGGTGCGTAATTCTTCTGCTTGTTCGACCAGTGAAAACATTAATGGTTCGACATCTTTGTATTTATTTTTCCCAATCGTCAGGCGTGCGACCATGGCAACCAGTGCGGTTGCCTCAGCTGCCGTCCAGGCGGCTGCAGAACCGCCCCCGGGTGTTGGATTCGCACTGGCCAATGCATCCAAAAAAGAAGAACTATCTTCATCTATTTTTGAGGATCGCTCAAACGCTGCGGACATCAGTTTGTTTTCAAGAAGCTGTTCATCTTCATACTGATCCAACTGCAGATACCACACAGCCGCATCGGTCAGCGCTTTTTGAGGAACCAACCCGACCAGTTCGCTGTGATGGATCGCCACTCCATAGCGTTGGGCTTCCCGTCGTATAAATTCCACCGCTTGAGCAATGGGTGTTCTTTGAAAATTGGTGAGGTTCATCGAAACCTGCGCCCGCCCATCAACCAGCACCCCCATGGCTTTAATATAATGCATTCCGCCCGAAGAATGCCGGATTTGTCTGGCAATCTTCTTGGCAATGCTCACATCATCCGTGGTCAAATACACATTGAATGCAATCAGCGGATAGCGCGCTCCAATAACGGTCGCACCAGCCTTTCCCAATTCAGCCGGTCCAAAATCAGGTTTGCGTTCTAAATTGGTTTTTACTTCCTCTTTTAATCCTTCGTACTGCCCGTGTCGGATATCTTCCAGATTCACTCGATCCGGACGCACAGCCGCTTCTTCATATAAATAGACAGGGATGTGCAATTCATCCGCGACCTTTTTTGCCAGGCGGCGGGCAATTTCAACACATTCATTCATTTCCATGTCGCGGATGGGCACAAACGGCACCACATCCGTGGCTCCGATGCGTGGGTGTTCCCCCTGATGCTGCTCCATATCGATTAACGCAGCTGCTTGCTTGATGCCTGCAAAGACTGCCTCTTCCACCGGCTGTGGTTCTCCCAGGATGGTGATGACTGTGCGATTGTGATCTTGATCGGAGTGCCGATCCAGAATCTGCACTCCGGAAATGGAAAGGATGGCTTGCGCAATCTGCTCTACCACTTCTGGCCGGCGGGCTTCAGAAAAATTTGGAATGCATTCAACCAATTTTTTGCTCATATTAATTCCTTGTCTTGAAAGATTATAAACCGTGTTATTAAATGAAAAAAGCCCGTAAATCGCTTACGGGCTTGATTTTCTTCTTTTCTTTATTCCTTGTTCTTTTTAAAGATCAGAATCGCTGCTATATAGAAAAGGATTGCGTACAAAAACAGCATTCCGACCGGTTCAAGAACTGAGGAGAATCCTTGCTTGCGTACGATGATATTCTGAAAGCCCCGCATAACTTGCGCACCGGGTGTATGGCGGGCTATGGCATAGAAAGTTTCGCTGGTACCTTCCAAAGTAAACCAGGCACCGCCCAAAGCAGTGAAGAGGAACATGGCAATCAATGAGAACAAGACTACCTGGTCTTCATTCTTTGCCGTAACTCCCATGAGAACACCCATCCCGCCCACCCACAGGGCAAAGGCAACGATCACCAATAAAATCGCGAGTGGTTCTCGCAAGTAGTCAACCCCAAACAGGAAATGCCCGCTCAATACCAAGATGATCTGCTGAGCAACAATAATAAAGAACATGGAAAGCGAATGAGCAATGAGGATGGTAGAACGGCTGGTAGCAGTGGTCAGCATGCGCTGCATTGTTTTCGTACGGCGTTCCTGGACAAATATAATGGCAATACCCATCAAACCACTAATCGTGAACTGTACCAGCATCCCCGGAGAAGACTGATCGTATGCAGATTCGATGTGGAAATCATCGGTTGCAGAAGAGACCGTCCTTTCCATGGAAACAGTGATCGCTTTTTCATCCCAGGATTGGTTAGCTTTCGCCAGCACCTGCTCAAACGCTGCCTGGAATTCTTGATCACTGGAATAAGGTAGTTGTTCATCGACCGCTTGCATGGCTGCCATGGAAGTGGAATATAAGATCTGTTCCTGACTGAAGATGTGTTGAATGGTGTAGAGTGCAGTTTGTCCTTCACTGCTGGTTTCATCCACATACAAGGTTGCGGGGATCTGCTCTTGTAGTGAAAAGTAAAAATTTTCGGGTAGAACTAGAACCGCGATCACTGACTGCTCTTCGAAGAGCACGCACGGATCAGGATAATCGCTTGCTGCAAAAACCTCTACATTCAGTTCACCAGTTTCAAGAATCAAGGATCGCAATTCATTCAATATCGGCGTTTCTTCCTCACCAACCACCAGCGCCACAACCGGTTTTTCCGACACTGCATCTTCATCCGCCGCACCTTGAAAGATCAATCCAAAAAAAGTAGTGAATAATAATGGCATCACGAGCAGGAACAACGCCGCCATTGGACTGCGTACTGTCTGGCAAATATCTTTCCATACAATGTCAAAAAGTCTTCTCATCTCTCCACCCTACTTTCTCGCAAAGCGTCTTTGAAAACGAAAATTTGCAATACAAAAGAAGACCACCGCCATACCAAGCAGGACAGAAAATGGGAGCAGGATCTGCTGATAGCTTGCTCCAGCCAACACCAACTGCCAGAGTTCCAGTGCCCAACCCTGGGGAGTCAATTTTTTCAGTATTTCCATAAAACCGGGCATATTTTGAATGGTGCTGGTGAACAACCCACCTAACATACCTGTTATGGTCATCACGCCCCCAAAAACGATGCCAGTTTGGCGTGTATCCCGTAAAAGCGACATAAGAAACAGACCGAACCCGGTTGCGGAAGTGATGAGCGCAACGACCGCCAGAACCAGTTTCCCTGGTTCGCCCCATTGGATATAGAAAACAAGACTGGATAATACGAGCAGCACACAGATTTGAATGATCAGAGTGATGAGAACGCCCAAAAATTTACCTGCCAGAATATCTCTTACCCGGGTAGGAGAAACAAATTTTCGTGCCAGCGTGCCCGTCTCCTCCTCTTGCAGCAGAGATTCTGAGGTCGCCGCCCCTGTGTAGAAAACGAAAAAGATCATCATTCCCACCATAATGATGGAAATAATCTGTTGAACTTGGTCATTAACCTCTCCTTCCTGCCCCTGTGGATTCAAAACGGTTAACATTGAAGTAGCAACACCTGATGATTTTTGTGATTGAGAAGTAATTCGTTCCACTAATTTTGAATAGAATTGTTCATCTGCCTGTCCACCTCGACGCTGCAATTCTTCCATAGCCAGGGGGATCATCATTTTCGAAGATGAAAAACCATCAGCAACAGTGGTGGTAATGGCTTCTAGAATCTGCGGGGTAATACTTTTCGCCGGGTCATAAATAATACGCAGCTGTGCTGTTTGTCCTTCTTCCATCACGGCTTGCGAAAAATCAGCCGGGACGATCAAAGCTGCACTGAATTCCTGTTCATTGATCCCATTCACCGCCTGTGCTTCATTAGCAACATCATGCAGAGTGATCATCTCTTTCAACCCCGTTGTTTGAAATATTTGATACACGATTTCTCCATGATTCGGACTGCTCTGAACAGGGACATCCTGGTTCACAAAAGCAATCGCGATGTTTGAAATCGCCGTACTGTCATCCCCTCCCCCGAAAGCAGTTGAGAAAAGAAAAGCCAGCAGCAGTGGTGCGACCAGAGACATGCCAACAAAGTACAAGCTGCGTATGGAACGTAAAAGGTCCTTAGAAGCAATGGCAAATATTTTTTTCATACTCCCTCCCTAATCACGCAGCGCCTTACCGGTCAGGTGCAAGAACACCGTTTCCAGGTTGGGTTCATGGATTGCGATTGAAGAAATACGCGCATTGAATTGATTGGCGATCCTGAACAGGTCCGGCAGTACTGCATTGCTGTCAGTTGCCAGCAAGGTGATCCTTTCTCCATCCTGGTCAACCTTCGAAACTCCCTTCACTTTCTTCCATTCTTTTAGTACTTTATCCCCATCCTGGCTGAGGGTTAATTCCACGCGATCCTGTTCACCCACCAGCTTCACCAATTCGGCGTGTGTTCCACTCGCCACAATCTTTCCTTGATCCATGATGGCAATGTGATCTGATAATTCCTGAGCTTCTTCCATATAGTGGGTGGTGTACAGAACGGTCATACCTTGCTTATTCAAAGCCAGCACATTATCCATAATATGCCTGCGGCTTTGTGGGTCAATGCCTACGGTCGGTTCGTCCATCACCACCAGTTTTGGCAGATGAAGCATTGCAATGCCAATATTCACCCTGCGTTTCATACCACCGGAATACTTTGAAACTCTCTGGCGTTGGCGATCGCGTAAACCGATCAATTCAAGAACTTCATCCACCCGTGCCTGCAGCGGTTTTCCACGCAAGCCATACAGCTTTCCCCAGAAAACCAGATTTTCTCTGGCGGAAAGGTCTTCATACAGGGCGATCTCCTGCGGCACAACTCCCATGAGCGCTTTGGCTTTCAACGGTTCTTTTTTAATGGAATTTCCAAAGATAAATGCATCGCCCGCATTGGGTGGAAAAAGCCCGGTTAACAGGTTGATGATGGTCGTTTTGCCCGCTCCGTTCGGTCCCAGCAGGCTGAAAATTTCACCGGTTTGAATGGTGAAATCCACCCCGTTCACCGCTTTGACATCTTTATAAAATTTTTTTAATCCCTTTGCTTCAATTGCGTTTTCCATTTTTGACTCACCCTTCATCCCCGATATGAATTTTCTATCTTCCACTTATATACGGATGTGAAATGGAATAGTGTCGTGCGTCTCCCTTTCTTGCCAGCCCTATTTCTCAATGCTATAATTCGGTTACACCAGCCCCAGTGGCTCAAATGGAGAGAGCGAGGCACTCCTAACGCCTAGGTTGGGGGTTCGAGTCCCTCCTGGGGCATTGAAAAATCCAGTAAAACACTGGATTTTTTATTTAGTTGCATCAACCTTCATGAGATTACTATTGCTTCTTCAATTACTCTTTTCGGTGTGATTATTCATATTTGCCATTTCGATATGGAAAGATCCTTCGTTCGCTTTGCTTTCTTAAGGTAACGTCGAGAGTAAAACAGTTAGGTATCTTCCAAGTCAATTTGCTATAATCAACGCAGAGGGAAGCTATTATGCCTGACCCAATCATCAGTAAAACCGATTTTCTCTATTATCTGGATTGCCCACTGCATTTCTGGGCACTCAAACACGATCATGAACCTTCCATAGCACCCACCGCCATGGATGAATTCCGCATGCAGCAAGGGCAGAAAGTGGAAACCCTGGCTCGAGAATATCTCAATCAAACTGTACTCATCCAGTATCCCAGCGCTACCCTGCACTGGCAGCAGACTTACACCCATGATCGTTTTTTAGCACGCACCGATACCCTCATTTACGACGAGAATGAGGATTGCTATGACCTGTTTGAGATCAAGAGCGGCACCTCCGTTGATAAAGGAGACCTTTATGATGTCGCATTTCAGATGAAAGTATGCGCCCATTCTATTCGATTGCGCAATCTTTATCTGGTTCACCTCAACAAAGAATACCGGTTGCAGGGTACGTTGAACTTGGCTGAATTATTTCTGTGTGAAGATGTCACCCAACCTGCCGCTGAGATCGAACCAGCAATAGAGCAGTCTATGCTGGCAGCTCGCCAGGTACTGCTGCAGGATAAATCTGAGGGCATCGACCACTGCCGCAAACCGGATACCTGCCCCTTCCCTGACCTGTGCCACCCTAATTTACCTGAGCATCCCATCTATGAGATCAGTCGCCTGCACCGCAACAAAGCCCTGCAATTGGAAGAAATGGGTGTACGTGCCATCATAGACATCCCCTCTGATTTTCTGCTGTCTGATAAACAAAGGGAATATGTGGAGGTCGTTAAAACCGGGCAGCCGTACATAGACCCGGATGCCATTCAAGAAAAACTATCTGCTTTATGCTACCCGCTGCACTTTCTGGATTATGAGACCTGCAATCCTGCCATCCCCGTCTTCGAAGGGTACAAGCCAAACCAGCACATCGTTTTTCAATTTTCTCTGCACATTCTCCCGGCTCCGGATGCAGAAGTAGAACATCATCAATTTCTGCATACCGAGTACAGTGACCCGGCTCCCGCGTTACTGGCTAAACTATCGAGTATCATCCAGCCGCAGGGAAGCGTGATCGTGTGGAACAAGGGTTTTGAATGTTCGCGCCACAACGAAATGGCGGAAATACACCCGCTGTATGCGGCTTTTCTTGAAAACGCCAACAGCCGTGTTTTCGACCTGATGGAGATCTTCAGCCAGAATCTCTATATCCACTCTGATTTTCACGGCAGCGCATCCATCAAAAAGGTACTGCCGGTATTGGTACCGGAACTATCCTATAACGGGATGGAAATTGCCAAAGGTGATGAAGCATCCATCGCCTGGTGGCAGATTGTAAATGGAAAGTTAAACGAAGAAGAAAAAGAAATTAAAATTGCCAATCTTTTGAAGTACTGTCAATTGGATACCATGGCGATGCTTGAAATATTCAATAGGTTGATTTCTATAAACTGATCTTTCGTTTCTTTACATGCCTTTTTATTTCCTGTATCATCAATTTACTCATCTTTTTTTGTTGAGAGGAAACCATGGATTCTTTTCTATCAAGTGTCTTTTCCAAACCAATCACCTACCGCAATCTGGTCTTCAAGGGCGGTGGTATTCGCGGCATCGCCTATATTGGCGCGTTGGAGGTGATCGAAGAACGGGGCATCCTGCCGGGTATTGAACGCGTGGCAGGCACCTCCGCCGGCGCCATCTCTGCTTTTCTGGTCAGCCTGCGCCTCCCCGTCAGCAAGATACTGGAACGCTTTTCCACCCTTGATTTTCGCAAAATACCACAAGCCTCTACCCGTAAGAAAAAATTTCCTTTTTCCCTGTCTGATTCTCTCCCAATTTCTTTGCCTGTGCATCTACCCGTAGATCTGCCTAGCGAAGAAGAAAAGTTATACCGCATGATAAAAAGCTATGGGCTGTATTCCAGTTCTTATTTTTATCAATGGCTGCGTTCGGTGGTGGCAGATTACTGTGATGGCAACGCAAATGCCACCTTCGCCGATTTTCACGAGCGTGGTTTTCGCGATCTCTATATCGTGGTTGCCAATCTCAACAAGCATCAGGGTGAGATCATGTCGTACCGCGACACCCCGCAGGTATGCGTGGCGGATGCGGTGCGCATGTCCATGTCCATCCCGCTCTATTTTGAAGCGCTGCGCTTCGATGGACTAAAATTTGGCAAAGGTGATTACTATGTGGACGGCGGTGTCTACAATAACTATCCCATCAAGATCTTCGATCAACCCCCGTATATCAAAGCTGCTGATCTGAGACGCAGCAAGGGCAATCCCGAGACGCTGGGTATGTTCCTTTATCCGGAAAGCGATCTGAAGATCATCAAAAAAGAGAATCCGCGCAATTTGATGGATTATCTGGGCATTGTGATCAGCAACCTCTACACATCCTATGAAACAATCCAGTATGAAAACAGCTTCATTGACCAGCACCGCACCATCGCCATATCTGATTGCGGCATTCTTTCCACCGATTTTTCCATCGTCAAGGGGGATGAAAAATATACCAGACTGCAAGATTCCGGTCGAAAAGCCGCTCGCACATTTCTTGAAGAACGTTAAAACACGTTATTGCTTAAATAAAAACAGGCGAATCGAATTGCGGTTCACCTGTTTTGCTTTTCCAATAAGCATTACAACGCAGGGGTGTCTCCCTCATCGTCTTCATCATCATCGTATTCATCGTCATCATCGAGGTCATCCAGATCATCAAAATCCTCGAAATCTTCCGGGGAGTGGCGCGTCCACAGCAGCAGCACCTGACCTTCATCCGTTTCGATGGAGCGAGCCGCCATGATGGGTACTTTTTCTTCAACGCCCATCTCATTGCGGTAATGCAAATGGATGATTCCGTTCTCTTTCCACATGCGGTGGCAGCGTTCCACCAGTTCCGGACCGTTGAAGGTACGCACCTGGGTCAAACTCATATCAAATAAAAAAGGTCCTTCGGTTAGCCCGAGTGCCCAGCCATCTTCGATCGGCTCGAACACCGGTGGTGGACCTTCAATGATCGTGATCTTATCTTCAAGATTGTTCTTGGTCATTCTTGTTCTCCAAAAGCACAATCATACCACTTTTCAAACTCGTCTTTTCTTAATTTTAATAAAAAAATGAGATTTTGCTAATTCTTTTTTAATCTTTGTTTTTTATCATTGTGACCATAAGAATAAAAAATGGAGGTTCGATCATGAGCTACTTAGTTTATACACCTTTCGGCAGAGCTGCCCACATGCGCAGAATGCGCGAGTTTTTCAACGAAGATATGCCATACTCCGATCAGGACGTGCTGGTACCCATTGATGTCAGAGCAGAGGATGAAAATTTCGTCATCACCGCACTGGTGCCCGGTTTGAAACCCGAGGATCTCAGCATTCAGGTTATCAATGAAACCGTTACTTTAAGCGGTGAATTGAAATTGGACGTCGATGAGAAAGCCAATTACATTCACAAGGAATGCCCAAGTGGAAAATTCCACCGCACCATCACCCTACCCAGCACGCTGGATGCAACCAAGGCGGAAGCCAAAGTGGAAAACGGTGTTTTAACCCTCAGTGTACCGAAGGCCGAGGAAGCCAAACCCAAGACCATCAAGGTCAACATTGCCAAATAAAAAGGCAATTGATTTAAAAAGAACAGCCCGCTCGGCTGTTCTTTTTAATTCCATCCTATAATAGAACCGTGAATGAAAAAAGGTTAAACGCAATACTGCATGATCTGAACCTGGGAAAGATGCGCTGGCATGACACTCTCCCCTCCACCAATACGTACGCACTGGAGTGGTTGCGAGATTTTCCACCTGAATATAGTTTGATCGCCACCGATCAGCAAAGCGCTGGTTATGGGCGCAATCAGCGTTCCTGGCATTCCCGAGCAGGCGCTTCGCTTACTTTCAGTTTTATTGTGCATCCCAATCAGGTGGAACAGGGTGTAATGCCACTTTTTTCAGCGCTGGCGGCGCTGGCTGTTTGTAAAGCCATTGCGTCTTATCCACCTAATATTGACATCTCAGTAAAATGGCCAAATGATGTGCTGTTGAATGGAAAGAAAGCCGCCGGCATTCTGGCTGAAGCTGCCTGGCAGGGAGATCAATTGATGGGTCTGGTGATCGGAATTGGAGTGAATATGCAGCCCACTTCCTTACCACCCGCTGATGAACTGCTCTTTCCCGCCACCAGTTTGGAGCAAACCATCGGATGTTCCATTGACCGCTGGGACTTGCTGTATCACATCCTGCAAGCCTTCGTTGCGTTGCGAACAAGCTTCCCTTCCCCTGAATTTATGGATGCCTGGAGATGTAAACTGGCTTATCTCGGTGAGGAAGTGACCATCTCAAAAATAGGTAAGGAATGCCAGAAAGGGATCTTTATAGGGGTGGATGAACAGGGTTATTTGCTGCTGAAAGAAAAAAACGGGCGCATCTCCACCTTTCCGTTGGGGGATGTGAGTCTGCGCCCGAATACTCTATAAGATTATTTGGCTTCTTCTTTTCCGCTCAGAATTCCATGTGTGAAACATGCAATGGAAGCTAGTTTATCAGCTTTATCAATGTTCATCAATTTCACGCCACGGGTTGCCCGACCGGATGAAGAAATATCCTTCACCTTGAGGCGAATGATGATGCCATTGTGTGAGATGAGCGTCACCTCATCTTCTTTTTGCACCACACGGGCACTGGCGATCTTTCCGATCTTTTCCAACGCGTTCTTATCAATGGTCGAAACGCCCTGGGTTCCCCGACCCTGTGACCGGTATTCATCCAGATCAGTGCGTTTTCCAAAGCCCTTTTCAGTCACTACCAGCAGGGAAGCATCTTTTTCTACAACTGCCATGGAGGTGAGCATATCGCCATCTTTAAAGCGGATACCGATCACACCCCGGGCTGTGCGCCCCATGGGGCGAATTTCTTCTTCCTTGAAACGCAGGGCTTGCCCATTGGCTGTCACCAGTATGATTTCATCTTTACCGCTGGTCATGGAGACCCAACGTAAATCATCTTTTTCACCCAGCGTGATGGCGATCAAACCGGAAGTGCGCACGCTTTCAAATTCTTTCAATTCAACGCGTTTCATATAGCCTTGAATGGTGGCAAAGGTCAGGTATCCGGCAGTCTCAAAATCAGGAACAGCTACCGCAGCCGTGATGCTTTCTCCTTGTTCCATGGCGATCACATTCATCAACGAAGCGCCTTTATCCGTGCGCCCGCCTTCGGGAAGTTGGAATACTTTTTCGGAATATACTTTACCGCGATCCGAGAAGAACAACAGAGTATGCAGCGCCCGGCAAGGAATGAGCAGATCTATTTCATCTTCGTCTTTCATACCCTGCCCGATCACACCGCGCCCGCCACGCGCCTGGGTGCGGTAGACATCCGGTGAAACACGTTTAATGTATCCGCGGTTGGTGATGGTCACCAAAGCAGGCACATCCGA
>DHHD01000011.1 GCA_002403105.1 Anaerolineaceae bacterium UBA4781
GAACATGTTGAAGATTGGTCTTATCTAAAATTCCCCTACTATCGTAAGATGGGATGGCCGGCTGGGGTGTATCGAGTAGGCCCATTGGGTAGGTTGAACACCTGCGACAAGATCGAAACACCCATGGCACAACAGGAATTTGTGGAATACCACAAGATCAATGATGGAAAACCCATTGAAAATACTCTGCATTTCCATTATGCCCGTCTGATCGAAACGCTCTTTGCAGCAGAAAGAGTTCGTATGCTGCTCGATGATCCGGATATCCTTTCTAAAGATATTCTCAACACCCACCACAATTACATCGGTGAGGGTGTAGGTGTGATCGAAGCCCCGCGTGGAACTCTCTTCCACCACTATTGGGTTGATAAAAACGGTCAGATGGAGAAACTCAATCTGATCGTGGCTACCGGCAATAACAACTGGGCTATGTGTGAAGCGGTGGACAATGTTGCCAAACGCTATGTCAAAGGACCTGATATCACTGAAGGCATGTTGAACCGCGTGGAAGCCGCAGTGCGCGCCCATGACCCCTGTTTGAGCTGCTCAACGCATGCGGTAGGTGAAATGCCCATGCTCGTTGAGGTTCGAGATACACAGGGCAATCTGCTGAACACAATCAAACGCGGATAAATTGCTGGTCTCAATTCCAAAAGATTGAAACGGTGCTGTAGATTTATCCGAACAGCACCGTTTCTTTATGTGTGAGATAAAATTAATAAAAATGAGAAAAAAATTCATTATTCTGGGTTATGGGAATCCTGATCGCGGTGATGATGGCATTGCTTATCATCTTTTGAATGAATTAATTCAAAAATACAGTACAAAAAAAGAAGATCTTTCCAATTTTCAAGAAGCGGGAATTTTGGATCTAAACCCTGAAATCGACCTTTGGTATAACTTGCAGCTCATCCCCGAAGTTGCGCAGGACCTTGCAAATTACGAACATGCTATCTTCTTGGACGCGCATACCGCTGAAATTCCCGAACTGATTCTTGTCAAAGAGCTCACACCTGCGTATAAGAATTCCCCTTTTACCCACCACCTCACCCCGGGCAGTTGTCTTGACCTGGCAGAAAAACTTTACCAGCATGCACCGCATGCTACTCTGATCACCGTGCGTGGTTATTCTTTTGATTTTTCCAGAGAGCTTTCACCTGAGACAAGAATACTAGCTGAACAAGCGTTACACATCATGGGTGAATTGATTCAGAAGGGTTAATGGCATATTTTTTATCATTTTTACCATAAATATCTAGTATAGATTATAATGCGAGCATGCACGAATTAGCTGTAACCGAAGAAATTTTGCGCAAAGCCGAAGAGATCGCTGAACAGGAACAGGCAAATAAAGTCACGGAAATTTACCTTGAAATCGGGAAACTATCCGGGATCATCGATGAATCTGTGCAATTTTACTGGGATGCGCTATGTAAGAACACAGTATGTGCGGAAGCCAATTTGCATTTTAAAGCTGTTCCTGCCAGAATCCACTGCGAGGATTGCGGAAATGAGTATGAACTCGAACATGATCTCATCCCTTGCCCCGCTTGCAGCAGCATGAATATAAAAGTTTCGGATGGGGATGAATTCATTTTGAAAAGTATTGAAGTTGAAAAATGAAGGGAAGAATACTATGCCAACCAAACGTATTGAAATTGTTCAGGATATCCTGACCGTTAATGACCAGATTGCAGAAGAAACCAACCGTTTGCTGCACTCCAAACACATTTTTTCCGTCAATATCATGGCCTCTCCCGGCGCCGGAAAGACCAGCGTGATCCTGCGCACCCTGCAGGAATTAACCCCTGAAATAAAATGCGCCGTATTGGAAGGGGATACCGCACCGGTGACAATTGATGCGGAAAAAGTATCCGGTATTGGTATTCCTGCCATCCAGATCAACACCGGTGGTGATTGTCATTTGAATGCGAATTTGGTGCGCAAAGGCATGCAGTCATTGGATCTGAACGCTCTGGATTTCATTCTGGTGGAAAACGTCGGCAATCTTATCTGCCCCGCATCCTGGAAACTAGGAACGGACATCAATGTGGTTATTGCCAGTATTCCTGAAGGGGATGACAAACCGTATAAATATCCAAATATTTACCGCGGTATTCAGGCATTGGTTTTAAACAAAGTTGATCTGAAACCCTATGTTGATTTTAACCTCTCCTATTTCAAAGCTGGGATCTTAGCCCTGAATCCGGATGTACAGTTCTTTGAAGTATCTGCGAAAACCGGGGAAGGGATCACAGATTGGGCTGCCTGGTTGAAAAAGCAGATCAAGGAAGTTGAATAGCTGCAAAAATGGCCGGCAGAAAGGTTGAAGTAAAAGGCATCGTTCAGGGTGTTGGGTTCAGGCCTTTTATTTACAATTTAGCAAATCGTTATCAGTTAAAAGGGTGGGTCAAGAATACCTCCAAAGGGGTGATCATTGAAGTAGATGGCAGCGAGGATGCGATCGATGCTTTCTTGCAGCAAATTTCCTCTGCACCACCCCCGCTCGCTCATATTGACTCCATCACAAGCCATGCCATTCCTCCCAATAGCTACACAGATTTCCAGATCATCGAGAGCGAGTCCATCCCCGGTGAATTTGTACCCATCTCACCCGACATGGCTATTTGTGACGATTGTCAGCGAGAGTTATTCGATCCGGCGAATCCACGCTATCGTTACCCGTTCATCAACTGCACTAACTGTGGACCACGTTTCAGCATCGTCAAAGATATCCCGTATGATCGGCCTGCTACTACTATGGCAGCTTTCCCACTGTGCGCATACTGTAAAGATGAATATGAGAATCCTGCCAATCGCCGCTTTCATGCACAGCCGGTCGCCTGCCCGGAGTGTGGACCGCATATCTGGCTGGAGATCGATAAGAAAGAAACTGCCTCGCATGAAACTGCACTGCAGCAGGCACGCCAGATACTGCGGGATGGGAAGATCCTGGCGATCAAAGGGCTGGGTGGCTTTCATTTGGCGTGTGATGCTCGCAATGGAAAAGCAGTACAAACTCTGCGCGAGCGAAAACATAGAACCGATAAACCGTTTGCAGTGATGGTTTTTGATTCTACGATCGCAGCCCGCTACTGTAGTTTCTCTGCTTCCGAATTGGTATTGCTGGAATCGAAAGAAAAACCGATCGTGTTGGCTTTGAAAGCCTCCCACAGCGATATTTCGGACCTGGTGGCGCCCGGCAACAATCGTATTGGCATCATGCTGCC
>DHHD01000024.1 GCA_002403105.1 Anaerolineaceae bacterium UBA4781
TCTTCGATCTTTTCTTTGGCGGGCAGCAGGCTGCGGGCAATTTCAATACTGCTTTCGGGATCAAAATAGTTCAAATCGGAAGCTGGCATGGGAATGGGCTCACTGGCGACAATACGACCCATGACAGGGATCTGCAGCAGGTCATCTAGCGCGGCACCGGTTTTCTGTATGGCAGAGTTGACTTTGGCTGCCAGCGATGGATTGCTTTCTATTTCTTTCTTGATGCAAATGCTGCGCGAGATATGATTTTCACGGGAAATATATCCCAATTCTTCTAATTGGTTGAGGTAATAGTCGACCAACGAAGTGGATTTTACTCCGATGCTTTCGCCGATCTCTCGAATGGAAGGGGAATATCCATTAGCATTCTGAAAATCAATCAAAAACCGCATGATTTTCTTATGTCTATTTCCAAGCCCTTCTGATTTACGTGCCATATCGCGCTCCTCACGTATTAATTGGACAAATGTACTAATAATATACCGGAACATACGTTCTGTGTCAAGAGGTTTAATTTTGTATTAAATGGAGTTTTTTAGATTAAGTTCTTGCGAAAAGCAAGGGCAGACCAATCAATCTGAGTGATCTGTTCCACCCGGGTGAATCCATTGGCCAGTGCTTTTTTCTCTATCTCATCCACTTGATCATTCAGGATACCTGAAATGAGAAGATGCCCATCTATACAAACCAGTTCACCCAAACCGAGATCAAACAAGTCTTCTAATATCTTGAGCAGGATATTGGCAACCACCAATGGGGCTTTTTGGGAGGAAAAATTTCCAGCGCGTATCTCGCGAACAGATGCCAATCCGGATTCCACTTTATCCTGCACTCCATTAATAGCAATGTTTTCAACGGTTGAAAGCAAAGCCGCTTCACTGATATCTACCGCGATTGCGTGACTGGCACCCAATAAAATTCCAGCGATGGATAATATACCGGAACCACATCCCACATCGATCATTTCCATTCCAGGCTGCACATATTTTTCGAGTAATTCCAGGCTGAGCTGGGTTGTGGGGTGAGTGCCTGTGCCAAATGCCAATCCAGGATTGACACGGATTGGAATGCGGTTGATCTTTTCTTTCATTTCAAACCAGGCGGGAATGATAATCAACTGCTGACCGATCTCAACTGGCTGGTAAAATTTTTTCCAGGATGCCATCCAATCTTCATCGCGAATCTGGCGATAGGTAGGGGCTGGAACGGGCAAGATCTTATCCAAATAAAAAATGGCTTTTTCAATTTCTTGTTTGTTATGATCCAGTGTGTCATCTTCCGGCAGATATGCAAAGACTTTCATCTGATTCTTTTCGCGGGTTTGCAAATCGCGCTCGATCACTACTCCTTGATGAGCGTAACGGTTTAAAATTTCAGCAACTACTTCGGCCTGTTCTCCCGGCAGGATGAAAGATACTTCCAACCAAGTTTGCTTATCCACCCAGAACCTCTCTTAGTTTATCCACGAAGCTCTTTTCTTGCGGGTGCACTTCGCTATCCAGTGTTTCTGCCAAATTTTCGAACAATTCACGTTGTTCTTTTGTTAAGCGTTTGGGAATATCAACATCAATAACAACTAACTGGTCGCCCGTGCTGTTGGAATGAACATGTGGGAAACCTTTCCCGCGCAGACGGAACACTTTTCCTGATTGCGTACCGGCTGGCACAGATAACTTTACTTCACCCTGCATGGTCGGAACGTTAATGTCGGCACCCAGGGCAGCCTGTGCAATATTGATAGTCAGGTCAAGTAAAACATCGTTTTCTTTTCGTCTAAAATATTGATGCGGTCGTACACCAATTTTAATATATAAGTTTCCACGCGGTCCGCCATTACTTCCCGGTTGACCTTCGCCTGACAAACGGATCTGTGTTCCATCATCTACTCCAGCAGGGATCGGCACGGTTTTATGGATGGTGCGTGTTTCATAACCGTGACCATGACAGGCATGGCACGGTTTTTCAATGACCTTACCAGCCCCACCGCAGGTTGGGCAGGTTGTAACCTGAACCATGGAACCTAGAAAGGTATTGCGAACCTGGCGTACTTCACCATGTCCACCACAGGTTGCGCATGTTTTGGTGCTCGTACCTGGTTCTGAGCCTGTGCCTTTACAGACCTGGCAAACTTCTTCGCGTGTGATGGAAATATCTTTATCTGCTCCAAAAAATGCTTCTTCAAAACTTAATACTTGTGATGTAACAATATCTTCCCCGCGGCGAGGGGAATTGCGCCGTCTCGAGCTGCCCCCCATTCCTCCAAAACCGAAAAATTGCTCGAATATTTCGAAAGGATCAATGCTAGAAGCATCCCACTGGTTACCATTTCCACTTACACCGGCAAATCCATAGCGATCATACGCAGCACGTTTTTCCGGATCGTTTAAAATGGCAAAAGCTTCATTGATCTCTTTGAATTTTTCTTCCGCGTCCGGTTCGTGGTTCACATCTGGATGATATTGGCGTGCTAATTTACGGAACGCAGATTTTATATCCTCTGCGGATGCGGTTTTTGGTATTCCAAGAACTTCGTAGTAATCTCTTTTGTCTGCCATTTATTAATCCGTATTATGTATGAAAAAGCGTTTTGGGGTCAATTAACCCCAAAACGCTATCAATTGTACTTGAAATTCAGTCTCTAGACATTCTTGAATTCGCCATCTACAACGTCTTCCCCATCCTCAGGTTTGCTCTGGTTCTGATCATTGTCAGAAGAAGTCGAGCCTTGATCGGGTGACCCGGTTTGCCCACCTGCAGCACCGGGCTGCTGGTACATACTGGCACCGATCTTCTGCAAGATCTGCCCGAGCGTTTCGGTTAATTTGCGAATTTCTTCGACAGTATCCGATTCCATTGCTTTACGCAAATTGGTTATGGCTTCTTCAGCTTCTTTCTTTGCTTCAGCTGGGACTTTATCACCACCATCACGAAGGGTCTTTTCGGTAGTGTAGATGGTATTATCTGCAATGTTCCGAGCTTCGATCATCTCTTTACGTTTATTATCTTGATCTGCAAAAGATTCAGCTTCTTTTTTCATTTGTTCGATTTCATCTTTCGTCAAACCAGAAGAAGCTGTGATCGTGATTTTTTGGCTGCGGCCCGTGGCTTTATCCTGTGCGGTCACATTGAGAATTCCATTTGAGTCTAAATCGAAGGTAACCTCGATTTGGGGAATTCCACGCGGGGCTGGAGGAATACCATCCAACATAAATTGACCAAGCGACTTATTATCTGCTGCCATAGGTCGTTCACCCTGGGTGACATGGATCTCCACCAGGGTTTGGCTGTCAGATGCAGTTGAAAAAATTTGCTTTCGCGTGATCGGAATGGCTGTATTGCGTTCAATAATTGGGGTTGCCACACCACCCAATGTTTCAATAGAAAGGGTCAGAGGGGTCACATCAACAAGTAAAATATCTTTCACATCTCCACCCAGCACACCTGCCTGAATTGCCGCACCAATGGCAACCACTTCGTCGGGGTTAACGCCCTTATGAGATTCTTTCCCAAATTTCTGGCGTACGATCTCGCGTACCGCAGGCATTCTGGACATACCACCAACCAGAACCACTTCATTGACCTCGCTGGGTTTTAAAGATGCATCACTCAGTGCTTTTTCAACCGGCGGGATGGTCCTTTCAACCAATTCGTTGGTCAATTGGTCCATTTTGGCTCTGCTGAGCCTGATCAATAAATGTTTGGGTCCGTTGGCATCAGCCGTAATATACGGCAGGTTGATCTCAGTTTCCATGGTCGTGGATAATTCAATCTTAGCCTTTTCAGCGGCTTCTTTTAACCGCTGCAGTGCCTGGCGATCATTGTGCAGATCAATGCCCTGATCTCGTTTGAATTCGTCAATTAAGTAATCCATGATAACCTGGTCCCAATCGTCTCCACCCAGGAAGGTGTCACCATTGGTTGAACGAACCTGAAAAACACCTTCTCCTACATCCAGGATGGAAATATCGAAGGTACCACCACCCAGGTCATATACGGCAATTACCTCATTCTTCTTCTTATCAAGACCGTACGCAAGAGAGGATGCGGTTGGTTCATTGATAATACGCAGCACATCCAAACCGGCGATTTTTCCGGCGTCTTTGGTGGCGTTGCGCTGTGCATCGTTGAAGTAAGCCGGAACGGTAATGACTGCCTGGGTGACGGTTTCACCAAGGTAGGTTTCTGCATCTTTCTTTAATTTAGCGAGGATCATGGCAGAAATTTCAGGTGGTGAATATTCCTTGCCGCCCATCATGACGCGCACATCCCCATTGGGGGCTTTGGTCACTTTATATGGAACTCTCTTGATCGTCCGCTGCACTTCGGGATCATCATATTTGCGTCCCATGAAGCGTTTGATCGAAAAGATGGTATTTTCCGCATTGACTACTGACTGGTTGCGGGCGGTTCTACCCACGATCCTTTCGCCATTTTTATTGATTGCCACAACAGATGGGCACAATCGTTCCCCTTCTGCGGTCGGGATTACCATTGGTTCTCCACCCGACATTACTGCGACTACTGAGTTTGTTGTACCTAAATCAATTCCAATAATTTTTCCCATAGTGTGTCTCCTATTTTGCTACTCTTACCAGTGCTGGCCTGATAATGCGGTTTTCAATTTTATATCCGGGCTTGATCACTTCAATAACCTGCCCGCTCTTATAATCATGATTTTCTTCATGTGAAATGGCTTCATGAAGCTGTGGATCAAAATCAACCTTTTCTGTATTGATCGGCTCTATTCCTTCTACCTCCAAGATCTTTTGCATTTTTTTTAATATTAATGCAATCCCATCTACCCACTGTTTGCTCGCTTGATCAGCGGGTGGATTTTTTAACGCAAGCCCAAGGTCATCATGCAGTACAAGATATTTTTTAATGATCTCTACTGTAAGGTTCTGTTTTTCTTGGTCTCTATCACGCAGAACTCGATTGCGGTAGTTAATTAAATCAGCTCGCTCACGCTGCCAACCCTCAGAATAGGTATTGACTTTTTCTTTGAGATCATCAATTTCTTTTAACTGTTCTTCCATGCTTTTAAGAGGAATGGTAACCATCTCTTCTTTGCTTTCTTCTTCAGCAGGAGCGGTTTCTTTGGAGGCTTTCTTCTTTTTCACAGAATCTTCACCCTCTTGTGGGATTTCTTTTTCTGGTTCTTTTATTGTTTCTTCGCTTTTATTTTTTTCTTCCATAATTAGAATCCTTGCTTGAAATTACCATTGTTCGGCAACGAAATCACTTAAAAGACTCGAAAGAAAACGGACAATGGAAATTGAATGACCGTATGACATGCGGATGGGTCCGAACACGCCTAATGTACCTGTGGCAACCCCTGGCAGACCATATTTCGCCAGAATGATGGACATTTGTTTCAATTCATCCCAGGTACCCTCTCCTCCGATTAAAACCTGCACGCCATTCGTCTGGTCATTAAACCCGGAACGAGAAATGAGATCCTGTAGAAGGGTGCGTTCTTCGATCAGTTTTAATGCCTTACGGGCATCATCTGACTCCATAAACTCCGGTTCTGCAAGAACGTTGGTCA
>DHHD01000039.1 GCA_002403105.1 Anaerolineaceae bacterium UBA4781
GAAGAATTGGGATATATTTCCCGTGAAAATCATATCTCGCGCAGCATTTGCATCAAGAAAGAAATAGAAAGCAATCCATCGCTGGCAGCCAAAGTCAACTCTGCCATACAGAAAACCGGTGCCGCGCTAGATGACCTGCTGCAGATCCCTGTCATGGGTCGTATTGTCGCCAGTGAGCCCATTCCCATGCCAGCTTCCGATTTGAACTATTTTGATCCCGAAAGCAGTATTGAAATTGCCCGCAGCCTGCTGCCCGCCAAAGAAAAGATCGAAGATCTTTTTGCGCTCGAAGTGCAGGGTGATTCAATGATCGATGCCATGGTCAATGATGGCGATATGGTCATCATGAAACGCACTAACCAGGCGCAAAATGGAGAAATGGTGGCGGTTTGGTTGGATGATAAAGACGAAACCACTTTGAAATATTTCTACAAAGAACAAAATCGCATTCGCCTGCAGCCTGCCAACCCAGCCATGGGACCCATTTATATCAATAACCCTGCCAGTTTACGCATCATGGGAAAAGTCGTGATGGTCATCCGGCAGATCCAATCCATTGCTGTATAAAAAGACCCCCCTCGTGAGTCCTTTTTTATACCGAGAGTCCTACCCATTCTTCACATTTTTTCCAGAGCGCTTTTTGGATCTCCTTATCATAAGTAAGGGGAGCAGACGCAAGCGGTTTACATTCTTCAAAATAAGCTCCATTTATTTCAGCCACTTCATCGGAAGAAGCCAGATAAATGGATGACTTCGCGCCTTCTTCTATACTGATACCCTGTGCGGTTGGAAAAGCACTATGCAGCATTTTGGTATCCACCACGCCCGGGTGGAGACAATTGACCGTCACCCCACTACCTTCCAATTTTTCCGCAAGTTCATATGTAGCCACGATATTGGAAAATTTAGATAGCTTATAGGCATGCCAGGCTTTATAACCAGCCTCATCGTTTATTTTGGCAATATCCAGATCGCGCACAGTATGTGCTATGGATACTACGTTAACAACGCGCGCCGGAATATTGTTTTTCATTTTTTGTAATAACAATAACGTAAGCAGAAATGGTGCTAAATGATTTACTGCAAAAGTAAGCTCGAAACCATCTTTTGATAACTGAAAATCCGGGGAATAAGTACCAGCATTGTTGATCAGCACATTGAATGTCGGTTCTTTGGTTTTGATCTCTTCCGCCAGGTCTCTCACCGCTTGCAGGGAAGAAAAATCAGCTACATACCCCCCCAATTCTGCCTGCGGGTATTCCTGCTCAATCTCGTTGATCGTTGATTGGACATTCACCGTGCTACGCCCATGGATTAGCACTCGCGCACCTTGCTGCACAAGAGTTTTTGCAGTCTGTTTGCCGATACCATCGGTGGATCCGGTGATGAGAATTGTTTTTCCGCCTGTGAACATGAGTCTTCACTCCTCTGTGATATTTATTTTGTATACATGGCCTCTACATGTACTTGAACGGAATCAATGGGCGCACTAACGGAATAAACATACCCATTCACTGCAACTACTCCAACTTCATCGAGGCTCCCTGTTGCTTCTACTCGCCTCACACCAATGATATTTCCCTCATCATCCAAGGCGGCTGCCGAAAGCCATACCCGCACGGTCTTTCCTACAGTACCGTTCACAAATACTCTGGTTAAGATTTCAGCCGTCAAACCATCTTCAGAGATGGTTACCGATTGATCGAGTATTTCTGCTTCAATATAACGGCTTTCATCTTCCACCGGAATTGCGGAAATTAACAAAGAGCTGTAGCGATACGGCTGCAGAATGGGCGGAGGAAAATAAGCAGACAAGGGAAGTTGCCCTTTGCTGGGTATCATATTGAAGGGAGCAGCAGCAATCTGAGCTGTTAATTGTGAGCCGTCTTCGTCCCCCAATGTGATCTTTACCAGCACATTTTCAACAGCGAAATCATTCTCATTCGTTGCATTCATGAAACACCACAATCCACCGCTCTTCTCTTGAAAACAAGCGGGCTCAGATAAAACAACCGGTGCCGGGGCGGAGCTGATGCTGGCGACTTCGGTGCTTGCTATTTTGGGAGGTATTAAAACCTGCATACCCACTACCATTGCATTGGGATTAATATCCGGGTTTGCCAGCACCACATCATTCGTGTTCAAATCATAAAACAATGCGATACTTGACATGGTTTCTCCGGCTTGAACAGTATGATACTGGGGCGTGGGTGAAGGCGTTGGTAACGGAGTAGAGGTTGCCTCAGCAAGATCGCTTTGCACAGCTCGCGTTGGAGCAACCCCATATGGGGTCAACTCAATATCATTTAGAGGTTGTTCTTTTTCTGAACAACCACACAATACAACTGCAGTGAGCACGAAGAGACAAATGTTTTTTCTCATGATAAAAAATTATACTTTCGTATAATACCTTTTATAATGATGTTAATAAAAGATATTCATGATGATCGATCAGACGAATTCAACCATACATGAGGAACAACCCCTCATAGAAAAAGCTTTTCCCGCTTCCTTCGGACGATTTTACATGTCACAGGGTTTTCGAGAGAAGGGGATTGTTTCCAATGAATGTGGTCCTACCAGTCTGGCAATGATCATTAATGTTATCCTCAACCAGGAAAATATCCAGAGCCTTTCACTGCGCAAAGAAAATATCATCTATCAAACACATTTCCGTCTCTGGGACCGCCTGCCAAAAACCCTTCCAGCCATCGGTGGCGCTACTGCTCCCTGGGGTCTCGTTGCGGCTTTCAATCAATGGATGCAAAAACTGGGCTTGCCATGGAGCGCTGAACGGTTCAGTTGCGCCAACCGCGTCATCATCCTCGAAAAGATCATTTCTGGCAAATATGTTTCTGCCCTCAAGATCTGGAAAAACGGTGGGGCGCATTGGGTAAACATCATCGATTTTTCGGCAGAGGATGATACCTTATATACCCTCGATCCCAATCCTTATCTGGTACACCTTCCCCAAAATCGCAGGGTTCAGAAGGAAAGCTGGGAAAAATTTTCAGCAGATTGGGAGAGAAGAAATGGTTGGTCAGCTCTACTTGGCATTGACCGGGAAATCATTGTTTACGCACGGAATCTCTAAATTCTCGCTTGATTGGTATAATTCGGGGGATTGAATATAAACCGAATTCTTCCTGGAGTAATTATGAGCGAAGCGCTACGTTTTCAAGAGATTATTTTAAAACTACAAGATTACTGGGCACAGAATGGCTGCTTGATCTGGCAGCCTTATTACACACAGGTTGGCGCCGGTACCATGAATCCAGCCACCTACTTGCGTGTTATAGGTCCCGAACCCTGGAACGTAGCGTATGTGGAACCTTCCATCAGACCTGATGACGGACGGTATGGTGAAAATCCATACCGCATGCAGCAGCACTATCAATTTCAAGTCATCCTGAAACCCGATCCAGGGAATCCACAGGAACTCTATCTCAAATCATTGCAGGCATTGGGTATCGACCCCCTCAGCCATGATATTCGTTTTGTGGAAGATAATTGGGAATCACCTGCTCTGGGTGCCTGGGGGTTGGGTTGGGAAGTTTGGCTGGATGGGCAGGAAATCACCCAATTTACCTACTTCCAACAAGCTGGCGGTATTGTTCTAGAACCCGTTTCTGTTGAGATCACATATGGTTTGGAACGCATCGCTATGGCACTTCAGGGTAATTACAATTTCCGAACAATTCAATGGAATGATCAATACTCTTATGGTGATGTGAATTATCAAGGAGAGCGCGAACACAGTATCTATTATTTTGAAAAAGCAAATGTTGAACGGCTGCGCACTATGTTTAACCTGTATGAGAAAGAAGCACAAGCTTGCCTTGAAAATGGTCTGGTACTGCCCGCACATGATTATATTTTAAAAAGCTCTCACACCTTCAATATCCTCGATACACGAGGTGCGGTAGGGGTAACGGAGCGCCAGGCGTTGTTCTCCCGCATGCGTGATCTTTCTCGGAAAACAGCGCAGACCTATCTTGCCCAACGCGAAAAATTAGGATTCCCCTGGCTGCAGAAGAACAAATCTGCTTCTGAACAACCGCAAGAAGAACAGCTGGTACTGAATGGTGCCAGTACTGAAATGCCTTCCAAACCCCAACCTTTACTTTTTGAAATTGGGACAGAAGAACTCCCAGCGCAGGATCTCACGGATGCTTTACAGCAGTTGGAACAAAATACAATTTCCATGTTAGATTCCCTGCGGCTCGCTTACGACAGTGTAAAAGTATTCGGCACACCCCGCAGATTGGTCGTTACCATTCATGAACTGGCAACCAGCCAGCCTGATACCAGT
Organism: Anaerolineaceae bacterium UBA4781; assembly: GCA_002403105.1. GTDB lineage: Bacteria > Chloroflexota > Anaerolineae > Anaerolineales > Anaerolineaceae > UBA4781. Next base: position 4,313 of record DHHD01000039.1, read on the forward strand.
GAAATCGTGAAAGGTCCGCCCGCTAAAGTGGCATATGACGCTGACGGCAAGCCCACTAAAGCTGCAGAAGGCTTTGCAAACGGGAAAGGCTTGAATCTTGAAGATCTGCATAGAACAGAAATAGACGGTGGAGAATACATTACTGCTGAGGTATTTTATAAAGGAAAACCAACTCTTGCCGTTCTACCTGAAGCTTTACAGAATCTTATTGCAGGTCTCCGTTTCCCAAAAACAATGCGTTGGAATGACAGTAATATCTCTTTCTCACGTCCTATTCGTTGGTTGGTTGCATTGTATGGAAATATTGTGATCCCTGTGCGCTTTGCGAATCTCAATGCCGGGAATATCACTCGCGGTTTGCGTTTTCATGATCAGGATACTTTTGAGATCAATGATTATGCTCAATACTTTGAATTGATGAAATCTCAGGGCATCATTCTGGATCACGAAGAACGTAAGAGAGAGATCATAAAACAGGTCAACGAATTATGCAGGAGTATTCATGCTTCTGAAAACCTGGATGAAAAGTTGGTGGATGAAGTTTGCAATCTGGTTGAAGCCCCCACTGCCCTGCTTGGAAATTTCTCCAAAGAACATTTGGAACTTCCAAAGGAAGTGCTGATTGATGTGATGAAGAAACATCAGCGCTATTTCCCGCTGCTCACAAAGGATGGGGCAATTCTGCCTAACTTTATCACCGTTCGCAATGGGGATAACCAACACCTCTCGGTCGTTGCCCGCGGTAATGAAGAAGTGATTGGGGCACGCTTTAAAGATGCTGCATTTTTCATCAATGAAGACCGCCAGCATGATCTTGAATGGTTCCGCACGAAACTGGGAACATTAACCTTCCATCTCGCACTGGGTTCGATGCTCGATAAGAACCAGCGCATCGAAAAGATCGTCACAGATCTTATCCCTGTTTTCAATCTATCCAAGGATGAATCGGCGTTCACACAACGTGCAGCTTATCTGTGTAAAGCCGACCTGGTCTGCAACATGGTTATTGAAATGACCTCACTGCAGGGAACCATTGGAAAATATTATGCACAAGCATCCGGCGAACTAGATGCTGTTGCTCTAGCACTCGAAGAACAATATTTCCCGCGCTCAGCCGGAGATTCAATTCCAAAGAGCAAGGTTGGTTTGATCATTGGTTTGGCGGACCGCCTGGATTCATTAGCTGGTTTATTCGCAGCCAATATGGCGCCCAGCGGCACCAAAGATCCTTTTGGGCTACGCCGGGCTGCTATCAGTATCATTCAAAATTTAATCGAATGGGAATTGGATTTTGATATCCTGCAAGGATTAACCATTGCTTCAAAATATCTACCGATTGAATTAAAACCTGCCGATCTTAATGCTTGCGCTGATTTTGTCAGAGCACGTTTTTCTAATTACCTGCTCGATAAAGGATTCCGTTATGATATTGTGGCTGCGATCGAAGGAACGCAGGGCAACACACCCTATCGTGCTTTCCGGGCTGCCAAACAACTTACCACCTGGGTAGATCGTAATGATTGGCTGGAAATTCTGCAAGCTTTTTCGCGTTGTGTGCGTATCACACGAGATGTCCAACAGCAATATACCCTGAATACAAAAATCTTTACAGATGAGGAAGAAAAGCAACTGTACCAAGCAACTCAGAACATAGCGAAACAAGCACGAAAAGATGGCTCGGTAGATGATATGCTGAACGCATTTACTCCTATAATTCCCACCGTAAATCAATTTTTCAATAAGGTTTTGGTGATGGCTGAAGATCAACAGGTTCGCCAAAATCGGCTTGGGTTGTTGCAGCAGATCGTCAGCCTGGCAGACCATGTTATTGATTTTACAAAGTTGGAAGGTTTTTAAAATTACTCGATTGGAGAGAGTTGGAAGAGACGCTTTCAACTCTCCCAAAGAAAATATCTGAAAACGAATACTGTTCTGCCCAAATCGGTATGGGAAAATGGCAAATCTTATATTGCCAGAAAAATACAGGTGCACTTTTAGCTTGATCATTCTGAATAACATATTTTTCTAGCATACCATTCCAAGCATCATCGATTTTTCTATGAATGCTGATTCGAACTGATCGAGAAAGTACTCCTATAATTAATAAAGTAGTGTGATATTCATGAATAATATTGAAGAGATCAAATCCAGAATAGATATCGTTGATCTAATTTCAGAGACTGTAAAACTGCGCCGGGCTGGTAAAAACTATACCGGTTTTTGCCCATTTCACTCCAATACACGCACTCCCGCTTTTGTAGTTTTTCCAGATTCGGGTACATGGCGTTGTTTCGGTGAATGCAACGAGGGCGGTGATATTTTTCGGTTCATAATGAAAAAGGAAGGCTGGGATTTTCCGGAAACCTTGCGCTACCTTGCCAACAAAGCCGGAATCATCCTCGAACCGCTCACCCCCAAGAAAAAAGAAGAAAATGCATACGAAGAAAAATTATCTGGTATTTTAGAAGAGGCGCTCATTTTCTTTAGGCATCATCTTATGCAAAACGAAAAAGGAAAATCGGTGCTCGCCTATTTGACTGATAAACGCAAACTCTCCCTGAAGACTATCGAAACTTTTGAACTGGGATTTGCTCCCGATGGCTGGGAAGATGGGTGGACTTATTTCCAGAATAAGGGATATAGCGAAAAGGAGCTGGTAGATTGCGGATTGATCACCAAACGCAGTGAAAAAGAAGGCTTTTACGATCGCTTTCGCAACCGAATCATCTTTCCGATCCGCGATGCAAATCAACGCATGTGCGGTTTCGGAGCCAGAGCCCTTTCTAGTGAGGATAATCCGAAATATTTAAATTCACCCCAAACTCTTCTTTTTGATAAAAGCGCTCTGTTATATGGGTTGGATAAAACACGCAAACCTATTCGTACAGTCGATCAGGCGATCATCGTAGAAGGTTATTTTGACGTCATTGGGTTATATCAATCAGGTTTTCAAAACGCAGTTTCACCGATGGGGACTGCCCTCACTCCTATTCAAATGCGCTTATTGAAACGCTACACGCGTAAGATCATTCTGGCTCTTGATCCAGATTCTGCTGGTGAGAAGGCAACTTTGAAAGGACTTGAAGTTGCTCGTGATTCCATGGATCATTCAGATGATTTCATTTTCGACCCCAAAGGATTGATCCGAACCGAAGCCCGTTTGGATGCAGATATTCGTGTTTGTTCCTTGCCCGATGGAAAAGATCCGGATGAGATCGCACTGGAAAACCCTGAAACATGGAAAATGATCCTTGAGCAAGCAAAGCCGATCATTACACATGTGATAGATACTCTTTCTGCCGGGAAAAATTTGGACGATCCGAAAACAAAGAGCGAAATTGCAAGCAAAGTCGTTCCACTTATTAAAGATGTTCCCAATGCAGTGGAACGGGATGCCTACCGCCAGCAGCTTGCCAGAGTACTGCATATTGATGAACAATCCCTATTTTCTATCTCTGAAGTTCAATACATAAGTAGAGGTCGTTCTAGAAGGCAAAAAATTGAAAAGGAATCTGATGATGAATTTATCAAAGACCAACTGGAGATGCAGCTTTTACCAATAAAGAACAAGATTTACAATCTTGAAAAACATCTCGTTCTACTTTTATTCAAGAAACCTGAAATGGTCTATGATCTGGATCGATATTTGAAAAAGAACAGTCTTTTTCCCCTTTCCAATTCGGATGTGGAATCTGGTGACCTGCAGGTTGTTCTTACTTTAATCTTGAAATCATTACAGCAAGTTGATCTGGATGGCGAAGAATTCATTTCCAATAACCTTCCGGATGATTTGCACTGGTTGGAGAGCGAATTGGAGCAAGTGGTTCATGAAGGCACAACGCAGGATCGTATTTTAGAAGACCTTGCTAGGACGTTGCTTATGTTGCGCAAGATCAGGGTAAATGAGAAAATTAAAAACTTAACCATCCTTCAGCAACCAGAAAATGAGGAAAAGATCGTTTCCGATAACGCCTTGTTTCAAAATGAGTTAATGGATGCAATAAAAACACGCCTTTTATTGGAAAAAGCGCAATCCTCCCCTTTGATAGGTGATTAATTTCTTCATGTATAATTCAGATATGCCATCCTATGCAGTAAGTCTATTTTCAGGGGATTCCAAAGTCATCCTTGATCTTAAGGAAGATTCCATATATAAATTTTCCAATGGAATGAAATAATGCCTGATTTCATTGATGACGAATCCGAAGACGCAATAGAAGAAATCCCTTCCTCTGGAGAGAACGATTCTTTTGATGATTTTCTGGAAGAAATTCCTGTAGAAAGTCAACCAGCCTTGGAATATTCAGAGGATCCAGTTCGGTTGTATTTAAAGGAAATCGGTCAAATTGATTTGCTGGATGCAACCAACGAATTTCATCTATCTACCCGCATCGAAGCTGACCGTCGTATTCGAAAACTGCAAAATCAAATATTACCAAAAGATGATCCGGTGAATGGTACGTTCTACGCACAGATCTTTTTTCAGATCTGTAAAGACCTTTCCGTTTCATACGATAATGTAGAAAGCGTCACTACCACCAAACCGGGTTTATCTTTCCCTGATTTCAGTCTTATTCTTACAGAAGCGCAAATGCTGCGCTCCCAATGGGATATCGATATTCCTTCTTATACGCGCGACTATCTCAATACATATTGGAATCAGAAATATTCATCCGAAGATCCCATTACTGCTGAATTATTAACCGGGTTAATTCAAGAAGTTTATGCCATTTATCTAGCCTGTTATTTACTACCCGAGAACGTAGCTCAAGCTTTGCTTGAATATTTCAACGAGAATCAGCGCATTCCTCGTTCAAATTTTTTTCAAAATCGGTTCCCTGATGGAACGATTTTAAAGCAGATCATTTCTGAAATTCACGCCCTTTCGTATGAAGCTACTCAAGTATTGATTCGAGCGAATCTACGCTTGGTTGTCAGTGTCGCTAAAAAGTATCTTGGCAGGGGTATTTCTTTGCTCGATCTGATTCAAGAGGGAAATCTAGGTTTGCTGCGAGCAGTATCAAAATTTGATCCAACACTTGGTTATAAATTCAGCACCTATGCCACCTGGTGGATCAGACAATCCATCAGCCGCCATATTGCTGAACAGGCTCGAACGATTCGTATTCCTGTTCACCTGTTTGAATCTATTTCAAAACTCCTGCGCATTCAAAGAAAGCTTACCCAAAGCCTCAATCGTGATCCTTCTTTTGAGGAGCTGTCTCTGGAATCAGAGTTTATGGAAAAGCACGATGCAGATCATATTAAAGAAGCGCTGCGGACAGACCAACCTATCAATAAAAACCTCATGACAAAATGGAAAAATGCTTCCCAAAAAGTACAGCAGATCATGAAATCTGCGGAAGAGCCTATTTCTTTGGAATACCCGGTCGGAGATGAAGATAGCAGCCAGCTTGGTGATTTCATTGAAGATATTGATGCTATCGAACCCATGGATGCCGCTGCTCGAGAAATGCTGAGAGAGCAGGTTCAATCCGCTCTATCAGCGCTATCAGAAAGAGAACGCCAGGTGCTGGAACTTCGTTTTGGTTTACTGGATGGAAAAGACCATACGCTGGAAGAAGTGAGTAATTACTTCAACGTCACCAGAGAGCGCATTCGTCAGATCGAAGCCAAAGCGCTTAGAAAATTACGCCACCCCTCTCGCAGCCGCGACTTGAGGGAATATCTTTCCTAAATGGAGGAAATATCATTGCTTGCGAGTCCAAGACTACCATGTTATAATCGCGCCGTAGATAGAAAAGCACCCCACTTGTTCTTCCCCCATTTATTTATTTTTTGGAGTAAAAAACTCCACAGGAACACTTAAATCTAAAATATTGTCTTTGTCTAATGTCTTAATTTTCAATATAAATCAAATCCTATTCATGGAAAGTAAAATATGATAACTATTGCAGAACTGGAAAAAAAGTCATTGGTAGAGCTTCGCAAAATGGCAAATGAGATGGGCATTGAAAATGCTATGACACATAAGAAAGAATTTCTTATCATTGCCATTTCACAATACTTTGCCCAGCAAGAAGGGCGTGAAGCGGGTGGTGGAATTCTTGAGATCATGCCCGAAGGGATCGGTTTCTTGCGGCAAGATTATCAGATGGGTAAAAATGATATCTATGTATCACAAGCCCAACTCCGCCGCAGTGAATTACGCAATGGGGATATGGTTTTTGGAGATATTCGCCCACCGCGTGAATCAGAACGTCATTATGGACTTGCGCATGTTGAGAGCATCAACGGGATTCCGGCAGTAGAAAATGAAAAAAGGATCCGTTTTGAAGATCTAACCCCAATTTTCCCTGACCAGCGTTTTAACCTGGAAACTCCACGTAATGTACTCTCCAATCGGGTTATTGATATGGTAGCGCCGATCGGGAAAGGCCAGAGAGGTATGATCGTTTCTCCTCCTAAAGCGGGGAAAACGACCATTATGAAAGAAATCGCGAATGCCATTTCAACCAATAATCCTGAAGTTGATCTCTTGATCAGTCTCATCGGAGAACGCCCTGAAGAAGTGACCGATATGGATCGTTCAGTGGAAGGTGAAGTTATCGCTTCAACGTTTGATGAGCCTGTTACTTCGCATGTTCGTACTGCAGAAATCACCTTAAATCGTGCCAAGCGCCTGGTTGAAATTGGTCATGATGTGGTCATTCTTATGGACTCATTGACACGCCTGGCACGTGCTTATAACCTGGTAGTTAATCCCTCAGGACGTACCCTTTCCGGCGGTATGGATCCCTCTGCTCTCTACCCACCTAAGAAATTCTTCGGCGCTGCACGTAATATTGAATTTGGTGGTTCCCTCACCATCATTTCGACCGCTCTGGTAGATACCGGATCTCGTCTGGATGATGTGGTGTATGAGGAATTTAAAGGTACTGGAAATATGGAATTGCATCTTTCAAGACGACTGCAAGAAAGACGTATTTTTCCTGCAATCGATATCGAACGATCTTCCACTCGTCGCGAAGAACTTCTACTCAGCCCGGATGAACTGCAAAAGATCTGGTTGATGCGCAGAATGTTCCTTCAAATGATTGCCCAACCCCCTATGGGAGGAGGTATGGATCTGGCAGTTGCCACAGAAGCCATTCTGCTTCGTCTTGAAAAGACAAAGAACAATATGGAATTTCTTTCAACATTATCGGAGGGAATTTGATAAAAGCCAATCCCGCACCTCCTGAGAATGATGAGTCTCAGCAGGAAACAAAGAGACAACCTCGCAATATCATTTCCACCATCACCTGGGTAATTGCAGTTTTAATGGTCGTTCTTATGGGAGCATCGCTCTACCAATATTTGCGGGGTGAATCTCTGCTTACTCTTTTCGATATAAAATCTGATTCCATAGAATCAGATGAGTCAAAAGCTGTTCTGCCGACTCTTGCTGAGGCAGATGAGTTTCAATCGGTAAAACGAGATGCCAATCCAGAGACCGTTCTTCCAACCGGGTATCGAAAAGAACCCGTTAGTTATACGGTTGCCACAGGAGATTCCATTTTCGGAATAGCGACCAGCTTTGATTTGGAGCCGGAAACGGTACTCTGGGCAAATTATGATGTGTTGAATGATGACCCTCATTTAATTTCAGTTGGTCAAAATCTGGTCATTCCACCGGTAGATGGTATCTTGTACGAATGGCAGGATGGCGACACTTTAGAAAAGATCGCCGAGAAATTCTATGCAGATGTTGAAGATATCCTGCTCTTCCCTGGTAATAATCTGGATATGACCGATCCAACAATTCAACCTGGTACACTCGTCATGATCCCGGGAGGGTATCGTGCGTACACAACATGGGTTGTTCCATCGGTCGCCAGCAGCGATTCAGGAGTAAATTCCACTATTCTTGGTCCCGGAGGATGTTCGACTTCTGCGGGTTATGTTGGAACATACACATTCATTTGGCCAACCCCCTATCGTATCATCAGTGGTAATGATTACTGGAGTGGACATACTGCGCTGGATATGATGTGCTACCAGGGTGATGCGATCTTTGCTTCCGATTCTGGAGTGGTGATCTATGCTGGTGCGATCAGTGGTGGTTATGGCAATATGGTCATGATCGATCATGGCAATGGCTACCAAACCCTGTATGCTCACTTGAGTTCGATCAATGTCTCCTGCGGTCAGAGTGTGTATCAGGGTCAGGTAATCGGAGGTTGTGGGTCAACCGGAAATTCCACCGGACCCCATCTGCATTTTGAGATCCGATTGAATGGTGGCTTTATTAATCCATGGCAGGTAATTCAGTAAACACAAAAAAAGACCCGGCATTAAACCGGGTCTTTTATAATAGATCCGGTGGATTTACCTCGATTCGCCAATCCTCCAGAGGTAATTCTTTTAGAATGGAATACGGATCTCTGCCCCGTAAAATGATCTGCTGTCGAAAAAGACCACGTTCTTTTGGAAAAAAGGGTGGAACAGGGCCGCTTACAATGAGATCGGTTTCTTGCTCATTCTCCTGCAAATGGTGTTGAATTGCTTTGAAAAGCTTATTGGATTTATTTTCAGAAATAGCTAGGGTATGATCGCGAAATTCCAACCGTATAAGCTGGGTAAAAGGAGGGTATGCCAACTCACGCCGGTGGATGATCTCATCGGTATAAAAGCCATTGAAATCATGCCTTGAGACTCGCTGGATGACTGGATTTTCGGGTTGATAGGTTTGTAAGACCACCTGCCCTCCCAGCGGGCTTCGGCCTGACCGTCCTGCTACCTGAGTAAGAACCTGAAAGCATCGTTCGGCTGAGCGATAATCAGGAAAATTCAAACCAACATCTGCCAGCACAATCCCAACCAGTGTAACCAGTGGAAGATCAAGCCCTTTCGCCAGCATCTGCGTTCCGATCAAAAAATCAGCGTGATGATTGGTAAAGTGAGAAAGCAGTAACTCCTCAGCTCCCTTCTGCCTGGCTGTATCTGCATCCCAGCGTAAAATTCGCGCAGTTGGGAATAATCGAACCAGTTCCTCTTCTACTCTTTGTGTTCCACTACCATACTGCCTGATCTGTTCTTTTCCACAGGTTGGGCATTTTGCAGGAACCAGACGAGAATACCCGCAAATATGGCAGATCAGTTTACCTTTATCTTCGTGTTTAGTCAGGGGGAGATCACAGCGCGGGCATACCAGTGCTTCTCCGCAGCTACGGCAGAACACATACGTTGCGCTTCCTCTTCGATTTAGAAATAAAATAGCTTGTTGTTGTCTTTCCAATACCCCTTTTAGAGCCGTTTGCAAGTTTCGACTGAAAATAGAGCGGTTCCCCTGCTTTAATTCATTTCGCATGTCCACGATCTGCACCAGCGGCAGCGGCAGTGACGCCGCCGTTTTTCCTTCGTTTTGAATAGTAGAGAGCGGTTGGGAATATTGAATTGCTTTATGCCGAAGGTATTCCTGGTGCGCCAGAATTCTATCAGGCATAGAAATGATATTCCACCCCTCACTCTGGGCTTTGAAAAATAAACTGATATCCGGGGTAGCTGAACCGAGCAAGATTGGGCAGTCTAACAGCTTTGCATATGCAATGGCTGTTCGAACACTATCATAGATAGGAGCATTTTCTTCTTGATAGAAGGAGGCATCATGGAATTCATCGACAACAATTAACCCAATATTAGAAAGTGGTGCAAAGAGTGCACTGCGAGGACCAACAATAATGGGAATCTTTCCCATACGCGCTCTGCGCCAAGTATCATAACGCTCTCCACCTGATAACCGTGAATGGATCAATCCAACCTGCCCCGGAAAGCGAGCCATGAAGCGTTTGACTGTCTGGGGAGTAAGGGAAATTTCCGGAACCAGCACAATAACCTGTTTACCCTGCCGAATGGTGGATTCCACCGCCCGCAGATATAATTCTGTTTTTCCTGAGCCGGTTACACCGTGGACGATAATGGGGTTGTGATTCGAATTACTCTGGAAACTTTCCTTAATTTTTTCCCAGGCTGCATTCTGCGCAACCGTGAGTTCTGGTGAAACAGCAGGGGAGACTTCAATATGTTCCAATGGATCGCGCCAGATCTCCATTTCGCTGAGTCGAATGAAACCCTTTTCTTCCAACATCTTCAGATCAGCCGCATTGGCATTTGAATATGCATATACCCAAGCAACATTCACCGGGATTCCTTCTTCCAACAAAAAATCAAGCGCGGCTTTTCTTCGCTCAAAAGCCGGACCATTCTCTTTCCCTAACTCATTGTTCCTCAAATGAATATCGGCGGGGGATTGAATGATCTGAGCTGTACGAATAGATTTGCGGTGCACGCGTGCATCCGGAAGGACTGCTTTGCTTTCGATAAACCCCTTACGCATCAGGGATTGTATGGAGGATTTCCAATTCTCATGCGAGAATACAGAACGAATTTGCCGGGCACGCATGGGACCACGCCGATTGATCTCGCTTAAAATCCTACTCTGTAAAGAAGATAGCGCTTCCCCTTCTGCAGATGTCCTTTTTATCGAATACAGCACATCTGCCAGTTGATTCATACCCGCAGGCAGCACGAGATGAACACAATCTGAAATGGCAGCAGCATAATTCTCAGCTACCCAGGTAGCTAATTGCATTTGCTGGGGAGTGAGAACCGCTTCCGCATCCAAAACACCGGAAACTTGTTTCAGGTTTCCAATCACTGAGGTACAGTTTTCTTCTACAACCACAGCCTGGGCGCGCAGGTTTCCAAAGGGCACAACGATCAGACTGCCCTTTTGGATCGTCCCAATGGATTCGGGGACCTCATAATCATAGAGATTCCTTAATCCTGGAATATTGACTACAACGCGCACAATGGAATTCATGCTCTTAGAATCGATCAGCGTTCAATGCTCATCGCTCCATACCCTACCACGGAAGAATAATCTCCGGTCTCCTCACCGGATGTGCTGTGATGCAGCACATGAATGGTTTTAGCTCCCAATAATTGAGCAGTACGCAACACCGCTGCAACAGCCCCAGCCCCGCAGGCAAAGGCGATACCCTTTTCTTCCGCTTCCAATACCATTTCTGGAGAGAAAGCAGCGATGCGTTTCAACATTTCTTCATCCAACTTACAAGCAATATCCTGTGTAAAAGTATGCGAAAGATCTGTGCTGGCAACCAGCAATATTTTTTTATCTTTCAACACCTCCGCCGCAGCTTGGGCAATGATCTCGATTTCATCCATTTTATGTGTCCGGATCATTAGCGGGAACAATTGAAATTTACCTGTTAAAGCTGTTTGTAAAAATGGAAGCTGAATCTCGAGAGAATGCTCGCTATCAAAGGCAATTTCATAAGCAGTGAGATCGTTTTTACCGATCAGCATTTGAAATTCATTCACCATCTCCCTTTCAACCGACACCAAACCCAGCGGGGTTTGGTAAGCAGAGTGGCGAGTGGTTAATAAACGCTCACCGGTATAGGCATGGAATGGTGAAAAAACAGCCACCACATCCACTTGTTTTCCCTGAACGGTCCGATAAGCATAGCCCGCAATTGGTCCTGAATAACGGTATCCGGCGTGCGGAGCAATCAATCCGATCACTTCTGCTTGAATTTCAGGCTCTTGCGCTTGTGCCAGGTAAGATTGGATCTCACGTCGCAGTGCTTGAGGATTATCGGTATACCAGGTTCCCGCAATGGGCGATGGGCGAATATCTTTTTCATCCGAAGACATATTTGCCTCCTGCCTCAATTATAGCGGGAGAAGAATAAAAAGAGGGAAAACTTGCTTCCCTCTTCGTTCTTTTCCACAATTAGTATGGGTAATATTTATGTGGGTTCATGCGGTTGCCATTTAGGCTCATTTCAAAGTGCAAATGTGGACCGCTGGAATTTCCCGTGCTCCCCATCGCACCGATCAATTGACCACCGTAACTGATGAAATCACCACAATTTACATATACTTCACTGAGGTGTGCATATAACGTCTGCCAGCCATTGCCATGGTCGATCACGATCACATTGCCGTACCCCCAATCATTCCAGCCAGCGTAAACGATCACGCCTGCATCTGCTGCATAGATCGGATTTCCTGTATCTCCACCAATATCAATACCCCAGTGGTTCAGATCAGGAGTATATTCGTATCCAGAAATGAAGGTTTCTGAGGTCGGCCAGACAAATGCCTCAGTACCGATAGGACCGCTGTAAACCGCATCACAATGCCCCGCACCTAGAATTCTTGATGTGGCGGCATCGTCGCGCCTGAAGAGCGCTGCAGACCAATCTACATAACTGCGTGAACCACCCGGGGCAAAGACCAACGTTCCAGGCTCAATATTCGGACTGGAATAATCACCAATGGTCTCATAACTAAGGTTGTTTCCCGGCCACTCAATAATAGCTTCTGGTGTCACATTTAGTCCTTCTGAGACACCATTCAATCCGTCTCCCTCAATCCAACGATACACCGTACCATCTGTGGGATAAATCTTCAACACTTGACCCGGATAGATAGCGGCAGGATTATCAAGCAGTGCATCATAGTTGCACCAGAGGATCGTTTCTGCCTGCAAACCATATTTTTCTGCGATACCGATCAACGTATCTCCGGCCACCACTTCATATTGGATAACATCATAGCGTGATTCCGTTATGGTTTCTGCATTGGTAGTTATATCCGAAGATCGACTGATCCCTTCTACGGGGGAAACACCTTCATAAGCTGGCAGAACTAATTCGGATGAATCTGCCACTTGTGTGGCAGCATAGAGACCACTCGCTGAAGTATCGGCGATTTGCTCTCCCTGCAAGAAAAAGGTTTTCATTACCCAAACGATCAGACCAACCATCAAGACGGTAAGAAATATTGTCCCGCCTTTAGAGACAACATCATGCAGTCCTATTTTTTGAACTCTTTTCCAAAAAGCATCCCAAATTGTTAATAAGTGAGGTGTTTCTTCAACCTGTTTTTGTTTTTCTATCTCTTGTGTTTCATGAACATCATGCGATGTAATATTTTCATCCATTCAAACCTCATCCCGCCATCATAACATGTCCATTTTTTATGGTCAAGCGCCCGAAAAGTGTATTCTACGTGATCCAGGCTTCAAGATCAATCAATAAAAGATATAATCAGCACATGGAATCTGTATCGATCGAAAAGACATTGGGTGATACCCTGGTACAGAGGGGATTTTTTATAGCAACAGCAGAATCGTGCACAGGCGGAATGATCGCTAATCGCATCACAAATATTCCCGGCTCATCAAAATATTTTCTGGGCGGCATGGTCACTTATTCTTATCAAGCAAAGATGAAATGGTTGGGCGTGAAGGAAGAAACGCTCGCTCGCCATGGAGCGGTGAGCCGTGCAACCGTGGAAGAAATGGCTCTTGGTTTGACTCAAACCCTGCAAGATATTTGTCCACCTTCCAAATTGCTCGCGATTGCTGTCTCTGGTATCGCCGGCCCGGATGGGGGAACCATTGCGAAACCGGTGGGGTATGTGTGGATCGCTTGGTCCCTCAACAGATTGCTTCGGGCAAAAGAGTTTCAATTTCAAGGAGAGCGATCTTCTATTAAAAATCAAAGCGCCGACCAAGCTTTGCATGGCGCTTTTCAGTGGCTGCAAGATTTTACAAGCTAGCTCTTTGCTTAACCCATTCTTTCCCGTTCAGCAGCAACGATACTGGCATCCAATTTTTTAAAGAGTGGGCTCGGTTTTAAAAATGTATCACCTGGCTGCAGATCGCTGGGTTTCCATGCACCAGCAGCTTTGGTGGGGTCATATCGCAAGATCATGTGCTCACCTAGGTCATCCTGTACTGTTTCCACATACTGCGAACCGAATAGCTGGTCTTTATGTCCCATGAATATATGCAACTGCTGGCTGGTAAAGGGTAAAAACGGAGCAAAAAGAACCTTGAGAGAATCGATGGCTTTCATTGCCACAAAGATCGCCCGCGCAGCGGCATGTTCGTCAGTTTTAATGTTCATCCATGGTGCCGTTTGATCAAGATATTTATTCACTTCCGTTGCCAGGTGCATCACTTCAGCCAGTGCAGCCCGCAAATGCACCTGTTCCAATTCCTTCCCAACAGACTCAAAACCACCTTCTATGGCGGTCAACAGGGATACATCTGGCTCTGTCAGAGGTCCCGGGTCGGGTACCACCCCTTCCCAGTATTTATAGGCAAAAGATAGTACCCGGTTGGCCAGATTTCCCCAGGTGGCAACCAGTTCATCATTATTACGGTGGTAGAACTCATCCCAGTCCCAATCTGCATCGCGCGTTTCAGGCATGATCATGGTCAGATAATAACGAAACGCATCTGGGTCGTAGCGGGTCAGAAAATCTTTGCCCCAAACAGCCCAATTCCGGCTGCCGGAGATCTTCTTTCCTTCTAGATTCAAGAATTCATTGGCTGGAACGTCATAAGGCAGTATAAATTTTTCCTTTTTCTGTTCTCCAAACAATTCATCAAATTTTTCCGCACAACCTATTAATTCAGCCGGCCAGATGATGGCATGGAAAGGAATATTGTCTTTTCCGATAAAGTACAGAGTCTTAGCATCTGGCTGCTTCCACCAATCTCGCCAGGCACCTTCTTTTCCTTCCAATTTACTCCATTCGATCGAAGCGGAGAGATATCCGATCACTGCCTCAAACCATACATACAGACATTTATGATCCCAACCATCCAGAGGGACAGGGATGCCCCAATCGAGATCGCGTGTGATCGGTCTGCCATGTAAGCCATCGGTTTGAATTTGACCTAATGATTGGCGTATCACATTCGGGCGCCAGTAGGTCTGTCGCTTGGTTAGAAAATCAATAACTTCTTCTTGCATCTTTGCCAGATCAAGGAAGAAGTGCTCAGTCTCACGCAGTTCAGGGGTAGAACCATCGATCTTACTGCGCGGATTGATCAATTTAGTAGCTTCGAGAAGATTACCGCATTTATCACATTGGTCGCTGCGGGCTCCCTCGAAACCACAAATATAGCAGATTCCTTCTACATAGCGATCGGGTAGAAATCTTTTCTGCGCAGTGGAATACCACTGGAATTGTTTTTCTGTATACAAATAACCGTTCTCATATAGTGTTGTGAACATGGTTTGAGAAACATGAAAATGGTTGCTGGTATGGGTGGAAGTAAATAGGTCGTACATGATTCCCATCTGCTGGAATAATTCTAAAAAACCAGCGTGAAAGCGTTTATAGACATCCAGCGAACTTCCCCCTTCCGCATCCGCGCGCACGGTGATAGGTGTGCCATGCGAATCACTGCCTGATACCATCAGCACCTTGTTACCTTTCAAACGATGATACCTGGCGAAAATATCAGCAGGTAAATGGGAACCAACTAGATTTCCTGCGTGAATTTCCGCATTGGCATATGGCCAAGCTACAGCAACCAGGATATTTTCAGGCATATAATTTCTCCGATAGAATAACCTCGATTTTATCACGAAGATTTCCATAATCTTTGCTGCGTAAATAAACTGCACAATAACCGGTAAGTTTTTTCTAATCAGTGATTTATTGAATGGCTTGACTGGTTTTGAATTTGTGAATACAATGAATCCATAGTCATGTTCTGGTGTCCTCTCCCCGGATGGAAGGACTCAATGGCGAAACCGGTAATCATGAAAATGAAAGTCCGGTGCTGTCCCGCAACTGTAAGGTTCAAAGAACCGAGCCAGGTCGACCGCCAGAACGAAAAAGATTCTCTCGTGGATAGGAGGTGACCATTGTTTATAGAAAGCAACCCATGATCTGTCAGAAGGATGGCAGATTTTTTATTTAATTTTCCAATAATTAAAAGAGGTATAACATGCAAAAAAAATTTGTATTCTTTTTCTCAGCATTACTTGTCATGGCTTTCCTCATCGGTTGCAGTCCTGCTGCTGAGTCTGTCACAACAGGTCTAATAGATGGACTTGGCCGTGAGATTTCGCTTGAAAATCCGGCAGTCCGTATTGTTTCTTTATCTCCCTCAAACACAGAAATACTTTACACTGTGGGAGCGGGTGATCAGGTGATCGGGCGTGATTCTTTCTCCGATTATCCTGAGAAAGCCAGCAGTCTGGTTGATATCGGTGGTGGTTATTCTGAATACAATCTGGAGCAGATCGTTGCCCTGGAACCCGACCTGGTGCTTGCAGCCGAGATAAACACCGCTGAACTGGTGCAGTCAATAGAAGACCTTGGTATCCCTGTTTTCTATATCAGCAATCCTCTGACTTTTGAAGACCTGTATAAAAATATCGAAAATGTTGGGCTGCTGACTGGTCAAACGGATAACGCTCAGATAGCGATCGATGGTATTCGAACGCGCGTGGATGTTGTTGTTGCAGCCATTGCAGAAACCGATACAACGCCAGTCGTTTTTTACGAACTGGACGCCACTGATCCTACCAAGCCCTATACACCCGGGGTGGATACATATTACAGTACGTTTATCACTATGGCAGGCGGGAAGAATGTAGGCGATGTACTTGCTTCTTCATGGGCTCAGATCAGTCTTGAAGAGTTGATCATTCAAGATCCCGATGTCATCCTGCTGGGTGACTCGTTATGGGGTATTACTCCAGAAAGTGTTGGGGAACGCGAAGGCTGGAATAGTTTAACAGCCGTACAGGAAGGAAATGTTTTGCCTTTTGATGATAACTTGCTGGCACGTCCCGGTCCACGTTTGGTGGATGGATTAGAAGCGTTGGCGCAGGTACTTCATCCGGAGGTTTTTGATTAGTGCGTACGCATTGCGTAGCGAAATGGATTTGGCTCCTTGTTATAGGGGTAATCATCGCAGCCCTGCTGAGCATCATGCTGGGTAGTGTATCCATTCCTTTCAAAGATATACTCTCAATTTTTAAAGGGAGGGTGGATAGCGGGTCCACCCTCCCCGCAACCCAGGGAAAATTCACCAGCATCCTGTTCGATCTACGTATCCCGCGTACCATCTTAGTCCTATTGGTAGGTGCAGCACTGGCAACCAGCGGTGGAGCATATCAAGGGTTATTTCAGAATCCCCTGGCGGATCCTTATTTGATCGGGGTTGCATCGGGAGCAGGTTTGGGTTCTATTATAGCTATGACCATTCAATGGCCGCAGGATATACTGGGATATTTTGCTGTTCCCATCAGCGCCTTTTTTGGTTCCATTTTGGCAGTATTTCTGGTTTATTCACTTTCAAAGGTTGGCAAGACCATTCATAATACCACCCTTATTTTGGCAGGTGTGGCAGTCAGTTCCCTCTCCAACGCCCTCACCTCTTTTCTGCTCATCAATGCGGGTGGAGAGCTGCGACGTGCCATTGTTTGGATGATGGGTGGCAGTACTCTGATCGGCTGGAAACCAGTTATCACATCCACTCCTTTCATTCTGCTCGGCATTGGATTGTTATGCAGTATGGGATATCAATTGAACGTTCTGCAATTTGGGGATGAAGAAGCACAACAGATGGGTGTACCTGTAAAGAAGGTGCGCATCCTTATCATTCTGGCTGCCAGTCTCACCACCGCAGCCGCTGTAGCTTTTTCCGGAACGATCGCTTTTGTTGGTTTGGTGGTACCGCATATTTTACGACGTTTGGTCGGGAATGATTACCGGCTGCTCCTTCCACTCTCAGCTTTGGGAGGAGCCATTTTTTTGATCATTTCGGATATTCTGGCACGCATGTTGCTCTCTCCACAAGAGATCCCGGTGGGTGTGATCACAATTTTATTCGGAGCTCCTTTCTTTTTATTCATCCTGCGTAAAACCAAAAGAAAGGTCTGGTAAGATATGTTGCGCGTTGAAGACCTTTTCGTAACCCTCAACCAGGAACTCATCCTTGAAGGTATCTCTTTTGAACTGCACAAAGGCAAGATACTTGGTTTAATAGGACCCAACGGCGCGGGCAAGACCACGTTACTCCGCGCTATCAATGGATCTATAGATATTGATAAAGGGAAGATCATTTTTAAAAAACAAGATTTGACGACTCTGAAGGATCACGAACGCGCCAGGTTCATAGCTAGTGTACCTCAGAACCGTGTCATTCCAGCCGGATTTCAGGTGCGACAGATCATTCTCATGGGGAGGACGCCGTATTTGAACTGGTTCGGGCGAACTTCAAAAACAGATGAACAGATCGCAGAGCAGGCTATGCGCAGAACGGATACTCTGCAACTGGCGGATTTATTAGCAGATGAGCTCTCAGGGGGTGAACAGCAACGAGTTATTTTAGCCCGTGCATTTGCGCAGAATACACCCCTGCTTTTGCTGGATGAGCCGACCACTCATTTGGATATTCGTTTTCAGATGGAATTTCTTGAACTATTACTGGAACACATCACAGAAGAAAAAAAATCGGTCATCATTGCCATGCATGATCTCAATCAGGCAATGCGTTTTTGTGATGAAGTTCTTTTGCTATCGCAGGGAAAGATCTATGCCAGCGGAAAACCGGAAACGGTTCTGACAGAAAAGAAACTTTCCACTGTTTATCAATATCCGATCAAGATCCAACGCAGCACCGGAAACGTACCAATTTTTATTTACCCAAAATTTTGATTCAGTAATGTAACAAGTTCAGCCGGTGAGATAAGAATAAAATCTGCGGCTGCTCTTCGTAGTTCTTTGAGTGTTCCAAAGCCAGATAAAACTCCGATCGTCTTCATCCCGGCTGCTTTTCCAGCTAAAATATCAACGATCGTATCTCCTACCATCAAACATTTTTCAGGAAGAACTTTTACCTGTTCAGCAGCATACAATAGCGGATGCGGAAAAGGTTTTGTATAATAGCAGGTTTGAGCTGCCACGACCACATCAAAATATTTTTCCAATGAAAACTGTTGAAGAAAATGGAGTACTCCTGATTCGCTACGCGCGCTCACAATGCCCAACCTGTAGTGTCTGTACAGTATTGCGATCATCTTTTCAACCCCATCAATGAGGTTGAAATCTTTTTCAAAATCATCCTTATTTTGTGCATGTTTGTGTGGAAAAGCTTTCGCAAAGAAATTATCCAACCCAAGACTGTCTACAACATGATAGGTACTGTTAAAGAAAGTCATCGCTAACGATATGGAACTGCGGGCAAATTTTCGTAAATGGGAATCTTTCCATAAAAAATGAAGAAAATGCATGCGCCTAACAATTTCTTCGATGATCTGGTCATCAGAATCGCTTAATGTTCCGTCAATGTCAAAGAAAATTGCTTCGATCCCCAAAAGAGATGTCTGCATCCTCTCTCCTTAATTCGCGTTCACATAATCGATTGCCCACAGAGCGTCTTCATAGTCTTCTCGGATCTTTAATGCATCGCGGAAATAACTCAGAGCCGTACTTTTATCACCATTTTGATAAAATGCCCAACCACGCCACAACATGGCTTCTTCTGATGTGCGAGAAATATCCAGAGCGTATCTGGTTAAAGTCAAAACATCTTCGGTGCGCCCAATTTGGAAATACGCAATGAAAGGTCCAAATTGATAGCGGAGCATACGTTGTGGTAAGCCAATACTGCGTGCAGTATCATACGCGGTTGCAGCTTGAGAATAATTCTTGAAATACGTTTGATTCGTTCCAACATTGAACCATGCAAAAGCATTTTGTGGATCTTCTTCAGCTTCTTGCTGTGCAATGTTCAGGGCTTTTTCACGGTTTTTATCATTATCCCAATCGTCACCAAGAATATTCTTGAGGGATTGTTCTTGCTCCGGGCGATAAACGATGATATACACACGGTTAAAGCCCTGCCATTTATTATCCAAGATATCGTAATTCACCGATTGATTGGGTCCAATCTCGGAATCTTGAGCAGTGAAAGTGCGTGTTGCATCGTTGTATCCAGTGATCAAGAGATAGTGCCCTGACCATAGGTCATCTTCTGGCCAGTATTTTCTATCGGTTGTGAAAGATTCTTCGATCATGACTGGAAAACCTGCCGCCAGTAATTCTTTAATCCGTTCAACATCACCACCCACTCGAAATTCCGCCTTCAACCAGCCGGAATAATTGCGTACATAATAAACCAATTCTTCAACATTCACATTGCGATCATCACGAGTAGATTTAACAACTGTTGAAATATCAAACTGGTCGCCCTCCCAACCATAGTATCGTAAATAGAGAGCCAGGGTTGCGGGTCCGCAGTTATTCCAATCCTGCTTATCTTTTGCTTCATCATACGCTGGTGCATTGAGAGTGGTTGCTGTTGGAATAGGAGTAGGTACTGCGGTTGGTGTTGGAGAAAGAATAGGGGTAGGTGTGCTCGTAGAAGGAACCGGCGTACTGGAGGGAATTCCAGGTTCGGTGGATCGGTTGACCATCGGTGCGGGTAACTCTTCAACAGGGTTTAAAAGACGGTGTACATATGTAATTGCCAGATCAAAGCGCCAACTGGCACGTCGGTTGACCCAGGGAATTTGATACAGCCCAAAACCCAATAGGATCAAAAAACCTATTGCGAACAGGATTTTTAATCCTGGTTTCCGTTTCTTTTTATATGGAATATATTCAGGATATGCCATGCGCCAATTTTACCTTATCCTTACTTTTTTAATAGGATTGAAAGAGTCTGATTTATTGATATAATCGCCGCATGTTTTATCATATTTGGACCGAAGGCTGCCAGATGAATGTTGCTGATTCAACCAGACTTTCATCAGCCCTTGAACAACTTGGGTATTCCCCATCCAAAAAGATCGAAGAAACCGATGTCATCGTACTCAACACCTGTGTTGTCAGACAGAGTGCAGAAGATAAAGCAGTCGGTCGTCTCTCTTCGTTAAAAAGAGTAAAGGATCAAAAACCGCAAACGGTTATTTGCCTGATGGGTTGCATGGTCGGTATGGGAGAATATTCACAGTTAAAAAAGCGGTTCCCGTATGTAGATGTATTCTCTGCACCATCCGATATCAGCCGATTGGTTAGTTTCTTGTTAGAAACAGAGAAAGTGAAAACGAACGAGAAACGGGAAATGGCTCAATCCATCCTGGAAAAAGATGATAATTTTATCCTGCCGGAGGATATGCGTGGCAACACCGTAGCAGCATTTGTCCCGATCGTACTGGGTTGCTCGCATGCCTGCAGTTATTGTGTGATCCCGTTACGGCGGGGAAATGAGATCAGTCGCCCACCGGAAGAGATATTATCGGAAATTCATTTGCTTGCTAAACAGGGTATAAAAGAAGTAACCCTGTTAGGGCAGATCGTTGATCGCTATGGCCGAGAAAATCCTGCTTATCCAACCTTGGGAGAATTGATTTGTCAGGTTCATCAAATTGATGGAATTGAACGAATTCGCTTTTTAACCTCTCATCCAAACTGGATGACCGATGAACTGCTGGATACCCTGACCGAATTACCCAAAGTAATGCCACATTTTGAGCTGCCCATTCAAGCCGGGGATGATGAGGTTTTACATCAGATGCGGCGAGGTTACAGTGTTGAAAAATATATTAATATCGTGGAAAAGATACGGGCTCGTTTTCCTCTCTCTTCTATTGCAACAGACCTCATTGTTGGCTTTCCGGGAGAAACAGCCGAGCAATTCAACCATTCGCTGCAAATGCTTGAACACGTAAAACCGGATATGACCCATGTAGCGCGCTATTCACCCCGTCCAGGAACTTATTCAGCCATACACTTGGCTAATACAGTTTCTGAAGAGGAAAAATGGCAAAGATTTCGCGCGGTTGAAGAACTGCAGGAGAAAATTACTTCAGCTATCAATCAAAAATATCTGGGCAAAAAAACAACCGTTCTGTTCGAAGGGCAGAAGAAAGAGCGGTGGTTCGGTAGAACTCCCACCAATAAATTGATTTTTTCTGATTCTTCTCAACCGCTGCTGGGGAAAATAAAGGAAGTAAAAATTACCTGGAGCGGTCCTTGGTCAATGATCGCAGAAATCGCTGCGGAAAAATAATCAATGAAAACAATCGGCAGAATTCTCTTGATCGGGATCGCCATTCTGGTAGTTGTGGTTTTAATTGTTTTTTATGAAACCATATTTCATCCACAACGTTCTACAAAGGTCATCCAGTGGTTGCGAAATCCTGAAGAACATGTAGAGTGGGCAGTACATGCCAATACTCAATGTGTAGATGCTCCCTTCTTAATTCCAACTAACGGTCTGATCGGTTATTTATGGGGAGATTCCTTCCGCATTGGGAATCATCATCAAGGAATTGATATCTTTGGCGGCACAGATGCAGGCATCACTCCGGTTTATGCTGCTTATGATGGTTACCTCACACGTTTATCTGATTGGAAATCATCTCTCATCATTCGTATCCCGGATGATCCACTGCAGCCCGGTCGTCAAATTTGGACATACTACACACATCTGGCAGATGAAAATGGAGGATCGTATATTGCTGCAGACTTTCCCCCGGGAACAAATGAGGTTTTCGTAAAAGCAGGAACTTTACTGGGCTATCAAGGTAATTATTCCGGAACTCCAAACAATCCGGTGGGAGTTCACCTTCATTTTTCGATCGTCTTGACCGGCGCGGATGGTAGATTTGAGAATGAATTGGAAATTAAGAATACTCTTGATCCATCACCCTATTTAGGATTGCCGCTGAATGGAAAAGAAAACAAGGATACCGTTCCGGTATGTACAAACAATCCATAACCAATTTCTTCATCTATAATTCAAACTAGCCATGCTACAGTATCGCGATTTAAAAAATGCGTTGAGTGAACTGGAGATCAAGCGGAGTGATCCGGTTATTGTGCACGCATCCTCATCCTTGATTCCACAGGTTAAGGGAGGAGCACAGACACTGTTGGGTGCAATTCTGGCCAGCGCTGATAACATCCTCATGCCCAGCTTCACTTTGAAGACGATGATCATCCCTGAAGTAGGTCCTGAAGATAATTTGCTCGAATATGGAAGTGGACGAGTTGAAAATTTGAGCGCCTCCATTTTTACTCTCGATCTCCCGGCCGATTTTGAAGATCAGGTTATTAGTGAATTGTTCCGGCACTACCCGGATGTCATCCGTTCCAACCATCCCATTTTTTCATTTCTGGGGCTGGGGTTGGATGCCGCGCTTGCATCACAGACCACTGCTGAACCTTATGGGCATATTCAATATTTGCAGGGAAAGAATACAAAAATCTTACTGGCAGATAAAGAACCATCGGCGTTGTTCAGTTTACATTTTTGTGAAAAAGATAGCGGGAGAAAACAATTTGTACGTTGGGCAATGACCGAAAATGGAATTATAGAATGTCCTTTCTTCCCGGGCTGTTCCAATGGGTTTCATAAGATCCTCTTTCATCTTGGTAATGAAGTGAAACAAACACAGATGCAAGACCATACCTGGTTTGCTTTCTCACTTGATTTTCTGATCCAGACCACTCTTCAATTATTGCACGAGGATCCATATGCTCTACTTTGCAATGATCTACATTGTGAAAAATGCAATCTGACAAGAAGGGATATCCGTCAAAGAAGACGGTAAGATTGGACGTGCTGTTCTATGATACGTTTGACATATAATACAAATGACAATGTGAAACATCATTACAGTTATCTGGAGCAAATGAATGAAAGAAATCAGTGAAAATGTCGTTATTGATACTTCTTTAAGTGGGGTAACCGTTGGTGTCATAAAAACCCCAAAAGGAGTAATCTTTATCGATTCTCCACTAACACCAAAAGATGTTCAGTCCTGGCGCACCACCGCCTTGAAAAATGATAGTGGCCCTTCACGCTTGCATATTTTGTTGGATGAGCATTTTGATCGAACAGCATGTGCTGTTCCGATAAAAAGCCCCGTCTTGGCGCATGAAAAAACAAGCAAGGCAATTCTGAACCGCCCAACCACTTTTCGCTTTCCTGCTGCAGATACAGGTAGTGAATGGGAACTTTACCCGGAGATCGGTCCCATGCAGTGGATAAATCCCGAGATCACCTTCACCCAATCCATAAGACTTGAATTGGATGATGATGTTGTGGAATTGGATTATCATCCCGGTCCCTCTAAAGGTGCAATCTGGGTTGGTTTGCCTGGTCAAAAAATAGTTTTCATTGGCGATGCTGTTATCGTAGAAGAACCTCCATTTTTTGAAAACGCTGATATTGATCTTTGGCTGGAGTCATTAGAACTCCTCAAATCAGAACATTACAAAGACTATACGATGATCAGCGGCAGGTCGGGGGTCATACAGAGGAATGATATTCAAGAACAGATGAAATTTTTAAACCTGGTTAAAAAACGCCTTGAAAAATTATCAACAAAAGCAATTGATGCGGGTCAAACAGAAAAATTAACGATCAGTCTTTTAGAAGAATATCCCACAAAGACCAAGAGAATTCAGGAACATTACAAAGCTCGTTTGAAATGGGGCATCAATCAATATTACGGGCGAAGTGTGCGCTAAACCTATTCATCAGCGAGGGTACATGCAAGAAAAAACATTTATGCCACTGGTAGAGCTCACGCGCGGTGAAATTGTTGAATCTGTCCATTTTGGTACTGTAGTGATCAGTGATCATGCCGGTACTACTCTTTTCAATCTTGGAAATCCAGAACACATCAACTTCTTACGTTCCACTGCCAAACCACTTCAGGTTTTGGCTCTCCTTGAGCATTCTGGCATAGAACAATACCATTTCGAAGATGATGAAATAGCCATTATGTGCGCTTCCCATTCTGGTACTGATGAACATGTGGCTGTTCTAAGAAGACTCCAAAAAAAGATTGGGATTGATGAAAACGACCTGCAGTGCGGAATTCATCCTCCTTTTGATCGGGTGACAGCCAATCGCATTATCCGGGGAGAAGCACAATCTTCAAGTTTGCGGCATAATTGTTCTGGTAAGCACAGTGGCATGCTGGCTCTCGCCAGACTGCTCGCCGAACCCGAAGAGAGTTACTTAAGATTCGACCAACCCACACAGCAATCAATTCTGCGTACCTGTGGAGAAATGTTTGGAATCCCTGCTGCTCAGTTTAAAATGGGTGTTGATGGATGCTCAGCACCTGTTTTTGCAGTTCCCATGCATAACGCCGCGCAGGCCTACGCGCTGTTATGCCAACCTGAAGGGCTCTCACACCAGCGCGCACAAGCTTGTCAACGCATCACGCATTCCATGATGACTCATCCATTTCTCATCGCCGGGCCAGAACGATTTGACACAGCAATAATGAAAGCACTTCCTGGAAAACTGATCGCCAAGACCGGTGCAGAAGGTTATTTTGGACTTGGTATCATGCCCAACGCAATCCACCCCAAAAGCCAGGCTATAGGTATCATGGTGAAGATCAGTGATGGAGATTTAAAAGAACGCGCCAGACCTGTTGTATGCATGAACATTCTTCGGCATCTTGGGCTCATCACTTCCGAAGAAGAAAGCCTGCTAAAAGAATATGACAACAGCAGTATCACCAACTGGCGTAATATCCCCGTGGGTGAGATCCGCCCATCAGCAGAACTGGTTAAGGCATTGCAATCTTGGAAAATATAAAATTCCTTCAAAAAACACTTGAAAATCGTTTCCCCTCTGATCAACAAAAAGCTCAATGGTTGCACCAAAGGTTATTAGTGGAATATGGTCTGCCAGTATGGCGCACACCACTGCCAGCTATTGATGAATTGGTCTCCACGATTCTTTCTCAAAATACGAACGACCATAACCGCGATATGGCTTTTGCACGATTGCGTAGTCGTTTTCCATCTTGGGACGCAGTTTGTGATGCAAATGTGGAAGACATTATTGATGCCATTCGCCCAGCCGGGTTGGGAAATCAAAAAGGCAAACACATTCAAGCAGTTTTGCAGCAGATCCGCCAGGATCACCAAACATTGGATCTGGATTTTTTAATCGGCTGGGACCGCGAGAAGATCAGGCAATATCTGCTGCGGTTCAAAGGAGTTGGTTTTAAAACGGCTGCGATTGTGATGCAGTTCTCGCTGGGTATACCAGCTTTTCCGGTGGATACACATATTTATCGGGTAACCGGGCGTTTTGGAATACGCCCATTGAATTTGAATGTGGAAGACTGCCACCAGTACATGGAAAAGCTTTTTCAACCCAAACAATATCAAGCCGGCCACCTTAATATCATTCGGTTGGGAAGAGAAGTATGCCAGGCACGAAAACCACACTGCGAACATTGCCCTCTTAATGCGCGTTGTTCATATTTCAATGAACAACCGAACGAAAAATAATAGTTAGAAATTGAAATTCTCTCTTTTTTCTATTATTGGATAATTACGCAAATAAATCAGCCAACAATCCTATTATGATGGTATATTAATTAATGCTCTGTAAGCTTATTTATTAGTAAATAGAAAACAACCGAATAGGAGAAAAATAAATGAAAGTCACTTTATTACTTGAAAACAACAGTTTGTTCGCTATGTATTTGAATGCTGAGCATGGTTTTTCAGCATGGATAGAAGATGAGGACATTAAAGTCCTGTTTGACTTTGGGTTTTCTGATAAATTCATCAAGAACGCAGAAGCACTCGGTATCGATCTGCGTACGGCGGATTATGTCGTACTCTCTCATGGGCATCGCGATCACAGCGGTGGTTTGAAATATCTTCTCAAATATTACAAAGATATGGCGATGGCACGTAAACCCATTATGTTAATGTCAATGGAAGATATTTTTTATAAAAAATACAATTTCAAGAAGAACCATTTTTCAGGATTTGATGTCAGCCGCGAAGTGTTGGATCAATATTTTGACGTACGCATTTCACCCGATCCGGTTTGGTTGACCAAGAATCTATGCTACATGGGTGTAACTGAAATGACCAACGATTTTGAACACAAAGTACCCCAGGTTCCCATGAAACTAAAGAATGGCGTATGGGTTGATGATGTGGTGGACGAGGATACACAGTTCGCCTACCGGCATAAAAACGGTAAAGAGACCAGCGTCATTGCAGCCTGCGCACACTATGGAATCTGCAATATTATGGAATACGCAAAGAAACTCACCGGAGCATCTCAGATCAACACTTATCTCGGAGGTTCTCACTTGCGCATTGATGAGGTACCTCAATCACAACTTGATAAGACCGTTGAATATGTGAAAAAACAGCACATCAAGGATTTTTATATCTGCCACGACACTGACCTGCACTGCAAACAAGCGTTGTGGAATGCAACCCCCAGCAAAGAAGCCGGGGTTGGATTGGTCGTTGAACTGGATTAGCTCAATACAAACACTGAATACGAAGAATGGTTTAATTGATTGAATCGTTTGTTTCCAAAAAGCCCGCTGAATACCAGCGGGCTTTTTGGAATTCATTCAGGGGCATGCACTCTGACCGCCCAGTAGCCGGAACCGGGCTGGTCGCCATTAACCAACCGGTTGTATATTTCCGAATCAACCGTTTCCCAATAGGGTGTGAAAAACGGGACGATCTCGATCCAAGTTTGGCCAGGTTTGAGCGGAAATGGATTTCCTTGGGCATCAACGAAGCGTATCGGGCGAAGTTTACCGGTGGTTTTTTCATATTCTTCGCTGGCAGTGGTCCAATAAATCTCATATTTTTGACCATCTCTGAAGAGCAGCGCTTTCCCTCGTTTAATATATAAAAGGGAAATATCGACATTCGTTGAACCTTCGACTTCGTGATCAGCAAACAGGATGATGACATTTGCTGCTTTCAATGGTTCGCCTGTTAATCGTTCGGTAGCCTGGATGAAGGTGGTTGCATCTGCATTATCCTGCCAGCGCTGAAAGGTACCGCTCGCTTCATCATAGCGCCAAAAGATCTGATTCAAGTAAGAATAGTACAACCAGAGTGAATGAGCTGTTTTTCCGCCTTCAGGAATCGCGGAATCAAAATACATACCGCTCAAGGCTGTCTCACCTAATTCTTTCTGGCTCGATTGCGCCAACGCTTCTAATTGGGTTACTTTCATCATGGCACTGTTGGGGTCTGAGAGATTATCACCGAAAAAATTCGTGTATTCCTTTAACTGTGCCGATACATTTTTTGCAGCAGAAGCCATCACCAGATATCCGCTGAAGAGCAACCTCACATACTCATAGGATGTCCGACCTGAACGGATAGGACCTATAACAGGTTCTTCAATGGTAGTAGTGGTTTCATCTTTCGGATACTCAGTTGCAACCTCTTGAGGGAAATCGCCATAAAAGATCCCTAAAAAGCGCGTCATACCCTCCCCGATCCACATTTCAAATACGATTGGGCAGTAAGAAAGTCCGGCTTGCGGTCTGGCGGATGCAGGGAAATTGCTGATAGATACCAGCAGTGGAGGATTCATCAGGTTTTCTGGATTTTCAACAGGCAACCCATTCAATGGATTCACATTTTCCGGAAAGGAGAGCGGACCCAGTGTTTCGGGTGCGGGAATCGCAGTTGGAATGGGTGAAGGGATCACAACAGACGGTGCTTTATTTTTTTCTGCATTCGATATTTCCGCCGCGCTGGTTGCAGTAGGAGTGACTGTGGCAGCAGGGTAGGTACAACCGGTGAAAGCAACGACTGCTATCAATAAGAAACTGATAAAATACTTGCTTTTCATAATCGATGCTCCTTGTATTAATTTTAAATGAAATTTCAATAATATTTCATCATTGACAAATTCTTATAATTTGCTTAAACTATGGTATAGTGGTATGACCAATATACCACATTAGGTTATGAAATGGAGATGAAGAATGAAAATCAAAACAATATTAGGCATTATGCTGGTTGTCTTGCTACTTGCCGCTTGTAAGGTTACACCAAGCGCAGCTACAAAGCAGGACGCCGAGCCGCTGACAAGTGAATTGCAGCCTGAGCCAACCGAGTCGGTTCTTTCAGAAGATCTCATCATGCGTGATGAATTTGATGAAGATATCAATAATAATTGGGGCATCAAGATCGTATCCGGGCTGGAAGATCAGTTAATTTGGTCACAGTCCAATGGGAAATTTCATCTCGAAATTCAACCGCCCAATGATACCAATTATGCATTTTTCCGTAAGGATACTTCTTACAGCAATGTGACCGTGCAAGCTGAGGTTGAGAATTATGGCCAGCTTGATAATGCATTCTCTTTGATGTGCCGGGCAACAGAAGCCGGCTGGTATGAATTACGTATCAGCAGCCAGGGTTATTATGAATTGCTCCGTTATGACCAATACCTTGCGGACGAAGGGAAAAATGCGTATACGAATTTCGTAGAAAGTCGTATCGGCAGCACGCTGATCAAGAGCGGCGAAGATGTGAATGTGTTTACCCTTTCTTGTGAAGATGATCAACTTAAAGTCTTCATCAATGGAGAACAGGTCTACTATGACAAACGCCCCCTTACCATTGAAGATACTACTTACCCAGAAGGCACCATCGGTTTTGGTGTATTGAGCTATGGCAAAGAAGTAGATATAACCTTCAATTATATTGAGACCCTAAAACCCTAACCCCTCCAGTTTTTTGGTACCCCTTCAGCGAAGGAGGCTCTTCAGCCTCCTTCTGCATTTAATCTAGCTATCTCATTTATCCTTCGTTATAATCACCTATATGTTTGCATTCTTGGGATTCCTATGCCTTTAAACTATATTAAATTGCAGGACCAAATTAATAACTTCTCGAAGAATGGATTGCTGCAACACAAACAAATGGAAACGCAGCTTTCTCAAGCATTGAAGGCTTTGGAACACTTTTCACTGGATGTACAACGTATGCAGAAAAATGGGGAGGGTGCAGCGGTGCGGATCGCAATTCCGACTCAGGAAGATCCAAATAAAAGTTACGCCCCATCAATGAAGACATCAGCTCATAATTTGGTTTGCGCCGATGGTTCACAGATCGTCCCTGATCCACAAGATGTACCAGTCTTTGCGTTGATCAATATTGGGATTGTCCGTATTCCAGCAAATAATACAGAATCCATCCAACCGCTTATCATCAGCGAACTCTATCAAAACGGTCAGTTGTATATGGGGAATCGGTTGATTAATGAAGACATGCTAAATTTGGATCGGGATGTGTTCGAAATGCGTTATCTCTGTGAAAATTGCCAGGGGTTGAACGGTACTACCATTGCATTGCGTGATGGGCTGCTGGAGCTGTATCATGAACCACGTACCGATAAAGTTTTTCAAGAAAAATTTTTAACTTATCATGCATACCTACAATCCCTGCGTTCCGCTGATATCATTACCGCAGGATATGTGGATAAACCTCGTTCTCAAATGTTATTGGATCTGTTGCGTCGTTGCGTTTCTGAGGAAGAGCAAAATCCATCAGTGGACTTGTTTTTCCCGAATACCATTGACCGGCAACTTTTTGAACAAAAATTAGGAAAAGGAGAGAGATCAGCGATTTTTGAGAACCGCTTACCTCAAAATGGCGTTTGCAAATCTTCCGACACGATACGCTTCTTTTTCTTTTACATGAACGCAAGTCAAAGTGAAAAACCCTGGATTGTTCGGGTGGAAATTCCAGAGTGGGTGGCAGTGGATGCTGCAAAAATAGACCTTTTACATGCAGCTTTGCTTGAACAATGCGCGATTATGGGCACAAAACCCTATCCCTACTGCCTGCATCGTGCGCACGAAACTGCGCTGGTGCGCCAGGAGGAAAAGATCGAATTGGGAAAGCAAATTCAAGCTGCCCAATTGCAGGATGGCATTCCACTCGATGAAAAATCATATAAACAATGCGCCAAAGACCATTTACCTCGAAAAACTGTGGAGCGATAAAATGAACGAGATTAGGATCGGTTATGTTTTAAACGCAAATACATTAGGCTGCACAGCCGGCTGCCGGATGAGTCAGATTTCAAATCCGGAGTTTGGTAAAATGGTTGCTATTTCAGCGCACAATCAAATAATAATCTATGGGATCATTGCAAACGTCCACATCCTGGACGATGGTTTGGTCAGGCAGCTTGCCACTACCCAACCCATAGAAGAACGAATTATTCGAGATAACCGCGATAACCGCATCATCCCGTTGGAATTCAGTATTATTTTTCTGGGTTTCACAAACAAAGAGAAAATCAGTCATCTGTTACCGCCCAATCCCCCGCTTTCGTTGGAATCAGTTTTTCCATGCTCCGATAAGGATATTTTGGCATTCACAACAGCCGGCAATGGTGGTTATTTGCGCTACATGGTTGCGGACAAAGGAACACTGAATTTCGATCTGGTCGCTGCTCATTTCCGCAACATACATGCGTTGTTGGCAGAAGAAGAGCGCGTAGCGTGGGTGGAGAAATCCACACACATGCTGGTGCATCTCTACCGTAATGAGTACGATACACTCAGCGCCTTGCTGCACACCTTATCCGATACGGCAGCATTCACAGCATGACACAGGAAAAGAAAATGGAAACGAAATCTACGAGCAACATTTCTCCATCAGGTAAAAAAATTGGAACAGTGATCGGCGGCAGCCTCTCTGAAAATCTTACCGCTCGTTTGCAATGCTCCCCTCAGAAAATTCAGGAGGGCAGCTTTGTAACCATTAAGAGTGGAGATTGGCAATTTTATGGATTGATCACCGATCTGCGTTTAGGAGCCACCGATCCACGTTTTTCCGATGAACAGATCGATACGTATTACCCATCAACGATCGCCGATGCAATGCGCGCAGAAGTGCTGTATTCCAACGCAGTCATCCTGCCTGTCTTGATGCTCGAAAACGGACCAGATTTCAGCAGCGGAGAAATTCAAGAACATCTGATATGGAAAGAACAAAAAGAAAAAGAAGGTGGATTGATGCTGCGTCCTATCCAGATCAAGACCATCCCGGCTCACCAATCCCCTGTCCGGTTGGCTAACGCGGTAGACATCGCCACTGTTTTCGGGGATCCAGGTGATGAAGGTAATTTTGTGATCGGGTATACCCGCGAACAAAACTTTCCAGTGTGCATTGATCTCTCGCATTTCATCCAGCGTTCGGCGGGTATCTTCGGCGCTACCGGTACCGGCAAAAGTTTTCTTACCCGTATTTTATTAGCGGGGCTTATTCAACAGAACAAAGCTGCACTGCTCATCTTTGATATGCACGATGAATATGGTTTTGACGATACCGCTTCTGATAGTGGCGAGAAAGTTACCGGATTGCACACGCATTTTGGATCCAGGGTTCAGGTGGTTGGTTTGGGAGGAGGCAGGAACATTCATGGAAATAATCCCAGTTTCCATGTGGAAATCGCCGAAAATGATATTGAACCGGCCGATATTGAAATGCTCACCTCTGAATTGAATTTAAAGGAAACCACCGCCACTACTCTGGCAGCATTGGTAGCTTGTTTTAGAAAAAGCTGGTTCTCTGAATTCAAATGCATGAAATCAGGCAGCATGATCACCGATGAAGATGGAAAGAAAACTCCAGCTCCTGATAGCGTGGCTGCCTGGGCAAACCAAAATGGGGTAAATGTCATGGCAGCCGAGAGCCTGCATAACAAACTGGGTAGATTGTTCCATGCCGGCTACATCACTGCCAAACCCGCTGCAAATGGTCTGCAAAATATTGTCGAAGCATTAAAAACAGGCAAGCATATTATTTTATCTTTCAGCGGATATGATACCGATCTGGATTACCTTTTTATTTCAAATTTGATTACGCGCAAGATCCGGGAAGAATGGGAAGCACAAACCAATGCATACCGCAATGGCTCAAGTGGTGCGAGTGAACCTCACCAGTTGGTGATCGTGGTGGAAGAAGCTCATAAATTGCTCAATCGTGAGATGGCAGCTCAAACAGCTTTCAGCACCATCGCACGCGAGATGCGTAAATATTATGTAATTTTGCTGATCATTGACCAGCGCCCGTCGCAGATCTACGATGAGGTGATGTCACAGCTTGGCACACGTATTTGTGGTTATTTGACTGATGATGAAGATATTCGTGCTGTGCTTTCTGGGGCGGCTGGTAAGGATTCGTTGCGCAGTATGCTTTCGCACTTGCAGCCTAAAGAAGAAGTGCTCATTGCAGGTTGGGGCGTTCCCATGCCCATTCCAGTACGTTCACGGCGCTTGGATACAGCATTCTGGGAAGAACTGAATGATAAAAAGACCAATGCACAGCGAAAAGTTGATCCTGAAAGTTTATCAAAAATATTGGGATTTTAATTTCAGTAATAAATGAACCACAAGATCAACGCCGTAAAAATCCCTAAAATGACCCCCGCCATAGCTTCAAAGGGTGTGTGCCCTAAGACTTCACGCAATTTTTTATAAGAGAGATTACCACCTTTCAGGATCTCTTCAACCAGATAATTAATCCATTCAGCATGAAAGCCAGCTTGACGGCGGATGCTGACCGCATCATACACAACAATGGTTGCCAGAGCCATAGCAAGCGCAAATAGTGAAGAATCAAAT
The DNA here is from genome assembly GCA_002403105.1 of Anaerolineaceae bacterium UBA4781. Taxonomy (GTDB): domain Bacteria; phylum Chloroflexota; class Anaerolineae; order Anaerolineales; family Anaerolineaceae; genus UBA4781. The sequence continues at coordinate 37,576 of DHHD01000039.1, forward strand.
CCATCATACAGCCCAATTGCCAGAGCTGTTGCTGTGGAAATGGCAGAATGAGAGCTTGGCATGCCGCCAGGGCTGATCAAAATCATCCAATCCCATTTTTTAGTGGTCAGGTAATTCAATGGTAATTTAAAAAGCTGCGCTGTGATCCATGCTGTAACAGCGCAGATCAAAACATAATTCGATAACAATTGCCGGAGATAATTAATAAAATCAGTCCACATTTTCAGCGAGTTTCTCTGAGTTCTGATTTACTTCATGTACGCGTAGTTCGGCTTTATCCAGCAATTCCTGGCAATGGGTCAATAGCTCTTTCCCCAATTCAAATCGTTGCAACATTGCATCCAGTTCCAATGAACCATTTTCAAGGTCAGCCAGCACATGTTCCAATTCCTGCATGGCTTCTTCATATTTCAGTTTTTGGATATCTTTCTTTATGGCCATTTCTTTTACCTATTCCTGTTCAACCTTCGAGATCACTTGTGCAGCCAGAGTACCATCTTTTAAGCGCACATTTATTTTCTCATTTTTATCGGTTTTCGCAATACTATCGACCAGTTTACCTTGCGGATTAAAAACTATCGCATAACCACGCTTCAGTACTGCCTGTGGATTAAGAGCATAGAAACGTCCCCCGATCGTATTCAGGTTGGCATGCAATAATTTTATACGCAAGTGCATCATTAACCGAAGGCGATGCGCCGATTCATCGGTTTGCAGCATGGCTTGCTGGATCACACGTTCCGGAGAAAGATTCTGCAGTCGAAGCTGCTGCTCCTTCCAATCAATTCGCTTTAATTGGATACTCTCATCGAAGATGCTCAAATAGGATCCTCTGAATACTTGAAGAGCCGTTTTCAATTCTTCAATATCGGGTACTGCCAATACTGCCGCTCCCGTGGGGGTGGGAGCTCGAACATCAGCCGCAAAATCCACCAGAGTGAAATCAGTTTCATGCCCCACTCCGCTTATGATAGGAATTTTGCTGTCTGCAACCGCCCTCACCACCATTTCTTCATTGAAAGACCATAGATCTTCCAACGATCCACCGCCGCGTGCCATGATAATCACATCCGGTCTATAAGAAGCATTTTCGAGTGCGTGAAGGGCTTGTACAATACTCTGTGCTGCACCCTCACCCTGCACCAGTGTCGGAGAAAATAATACTTCAGCCAATGGAAACCTTTTGCGGAGCGTATTAAGAATATCCTGCAGAGCAGCGCCGGTGGGTGAAGTAACGATGCCTATGAGTTTTGGAAAAGTTGGGATTACTTTCTTTCTTTGTGGATCAAAGAGCCCTTCTTCTTCCAATTCTCGTTTCAATCGTATAAAATCTTGATATAACTTCCCTTCTCCCTGTAATCGCATTGAATCTACATAGAATTGGTACTGCCCACCTTTTTCATAAACGCCAAATTTCCCATGGATATCTACTGCCATCCCATCTTCAATTCGAATATGGAAATATTGTGCTGTCCACTTCCAGATCACACATCGCAAAGAAGCATTTTCATCTTTGAGCGTAAAATAGATATGACCGGAGGATGGATAGGAAACGTTCGAAATTTCCCCCTGCACCCAAATATCCTGCAGGTCAGGGTTTTCCTCCAGTAATACCCGAATGTACCCCGTTACTTCCGAGACTGAGTAAATTTGTTGTTGAAAAAGAGTGTCGTCAACCATGCAAATACCAGTATAATCTGTTTTTCATGGAAACAACGCGTATAATAAGGATTTGAAAATGGTAAAAAAGCAGGAATTAAAAATGGAACATGTTTGGGCTCCATGGCGAATGAAATACATACAAGAAACCTCTGAAAAAGGGTGCTTCTTTTGCAGGGGAGTGAATGCAGAAGATAACGCTGAAAATTTGATTGTCAAGCGCGGTAAATTCGCCTTTGTGATGCTCAATCGCTATCCATATACCAGCGGTCACTTGATGGTTGTGCCTTATGCCCATGAAGCAGCTATGGAAAATTTATCAATTGAAACCAAAACCGAGATGATGGTCCTAATCACTCAAGCTATTCAGGTTCTTACTGATGAATATGGAGCAGAAGGATTCAACGTGGGCGCTAATTTGGGAGCTACTGCCGGAGCGGGCGTGGCAGATCACTTGCATTTTCACGTAGTCCCACGCTGGGGTGGCGATACAAATTTTATGACCACCGTAGGAAATGCCCGCGTATTACCTGAAAACCTGGTTGATACACACAAGCGCATCCAGGAGCATTGGCCAAAAGAAACGGATTGATCTCTGCATGAGCTCGATCAACATACGCAAAAGATCTCCACGGGATACTGCATGGATCCAAACCCTCATGCTTGAAAGTTGGGGGAGTGATGTAGTAGTTCTGCAGAGAAGGCTTTACTATCCAGTCGAACTGCCCGCTTTTATTGCTGAACAAAATAAAGAACGCATGGGATTTGTGACTTATGTTCTTGAAGATGGAACATGTGAGATCATCTCCCTGAACAGTTTACAACCGGGGCTTGGAATTGGAACTTTATTGCTGGATGCCGTCAAGAAAATCGCATTAAAAAATAACTGCACTGAAATGAAGCTGTTCACAACAAACGACAATACAACAGCGTTACGTTTCTATCAAAAATACGGTTTTTATTTGGAAGAATTGATAAAGAATGGTGTCGCTTCTGACCGTACTATCAAACCTGAAATCCCTCTGAAAACTGATAATGGCATTCCGATCAGGGATTATCTTTTCCTAAAAATGAGATTAGAAACATGAAAATTACTCTACAGATCGCAGCTTTGGCAGCCAAAATCTTGCCAGCAAGCATAAAAGCACAATTGTACCGCAATCCAAAACTAGCGAAGAAGATAAGAAATACCCTCAATGCAGCATCCCCCGTCGGGTTGACCAAAACACAGGTGGCAGGTGGGTTAATACAGGGTTTTCTTTTGAACCTGGATATGCAGACAGAAAAAGATTATTGGCTGGGCACGTATGAGATCGATCTTCAAAGAACGATAAAGAAATTTTGTCTTCGTGGAATGACTGTCTATGATATCGGAGCCAATATTGGCTATATCAGTCTGATCTTTGCAAAACAAGTGGGGGCACAGGGGAGCGTGTTCGCATTCGAACCGCTGCCCAATAACTTTCAACGCCTTACAGAAAACATAACTCTCAATAAATTGAATTCTTACGTTTCCACCTTTCAAGTTGCGATTGTAGATATATCTGGGGCAACCTCATTTTTCGTTCATAAATCAGGCGCTATGGGGAAAGCCCATGGTTCGCTCGGTCGAGAAGAGCAGTATTTATCACAAATTGAAGTAAAGGCTACTGCTCTTGATGATTTTATTTTTTCCCAAGGTCATCCTCGCCCCGATCTGATCAAAATGGATATCGAAGGTGGTGAAGTCCTCGCAATTAAAGGAATGCATAGAACACTGAATGAGATCAAACCAATAATGCTGGTCGAAATTCACAGCCATGCTGCTCTTGATTGTCTCTGGAATGAATTCCAGGGAGCAGACTATCTATTATTCAAAATGGAAAAAGGATACCCACAAATCGTTGATCCCAAGACCCTGGGGAAAAAAACATACGCAATTGCATTTCCAAATAAAAAAGCCGAATGAGTGACTCGTTCGGCTTTGTCTGTTTTTTCTTTTTATCTATGGTTCTTCGGGAACAACCAGCATCATTACCAAATACACCCAAAAAGTCAAGGTACCGAGAAATAATCCAAGTGCAAACAGTAAACGTACAATCGTTGGATCAACACCAATATATTCGCTTAATCCTCCGCAAACACCTGCGATCATTCGCTTATCGCGTGATCGATATAATTTACGACTATCATCAGCCATTGCTGCTCTCCTTATCTGATTTTTCTTTCAATTCATATACGAGTAGAGAATGGAAAGGTTGCAGTATATTTTTCCTATTTCTTCTTTGATTTACTTTTTGCCTTTTTTCTTTTTTCTTCTTCAAGCAGAGAAATAAACGCTTTCACCACTGCCGGATCAAAGTGGGTACCTGATTGTTCTTTGATATATCTCAGTACTTTTTCTTCCTGCCAGGCTTTTCGGTATGGTCTATCAGAAGAAAGTGCATCCCATACATCAACAATAGCGAATATCCTCGCCGCCAATGGTATTTCCTCGCCTTTTAATCCCTGTGGATAACCACTGCCATCCCATTTTTCATGATGGTGATAGGGAATTTCCAAAGCCGGTTCAAGAAAATGGATTGATGATAGCATTTCATACGCAATGCTAGGGTGCCGCCGCATGGTTTCCCACTCTTCATCAGTAAGTGGTCCTGGTTTCTGTAAAATATTATCGGGAATGGCTATTTTTCCAATATCGTGGAGCAGAGATCCACGGCGGATATGTACCAGATCTTCTCCATGTACGCCCATTTTCTCAGCCAGGCGCATTGTCATTCCTAAAACACGCTGGCTGTGCCCTTCCGTCTCTCGATCACGCATTTCAAGAGTACGTGCCCATCCTTCCAATGTAGCTTCATACGCACTGATCAATTCCATATTGGTTTTTTCAAGATCGGTGAACATACGCGCATTATCTAATGCAATAGCGGTTTCAGAGATCAGTGTATTAAGATAATCCAACCACTGCTGGTTGGGTTCCAGTACAGATCTGTGAAAAATCTCAAGTACTCCTTTGACTTGATTACGCGCAATGAGTGGAAAGCCATAATATGAAACGAAATTTTCACCTTCCAGCAACGGTGATTGACTCAACGTGGTCGCTTCGGAGGCCAGGTCTTTTATATAAATTGGTTCTCGTTTTTGAGCGGCCATACCAGCCACGCCCTGCCCCATTTGCAGACTGGTAAACTTTAGAGCATCGGTTTTAAAACCACGCCCGGCAATATAGTTTAAATTTTTATTTTCTGGATTGTAAAGCAGTACATCAGCTGCATCTACTTTTAGTTCGGTTACAACCTGATCTAAAAGCATAACTAATGGAATCTGTAAGTCAAAATTTTCAGTAATGGCTACATTAATATCCTGCAGTGCAGATAACCGTTTTAATTGGAGCTGCAAATTCTTCTCCGCTTTTCGCCTTTCCGCCAGCTCTTTTTGTGCGATTGAATATAATTTTGCGTTTTGGATTGTCAATGAAGTTTGGCTCGCTAAAGCAGTAAGAATGCTGATGTCTTCCTGTGTATAGGGAGTTTCAGCCATTTTTTCTCCGAGTACCAAAATACCAATAAGTTCATTCTTTATTTTCAAAGGAATAAATAATTCTGCATGTAAATCGACAAGATAATCAAGTTCATCTTTCCACAATGACTTTATCATTGGAGAAGATTCCAACTCACTCCACATAAGTGGTTGGTCGGTTTTTTTTAATTTCAAAACAAGGGGATGATCAATGCGAAATTCTTTATATTTGGAATAGTTCAGGCCATTTCCCGAAACCAAAGTAAAAGGATTATTTTCTTTTTCAGAAACAAAAAAACCAGCACGCTTTATATGCATGGTGGAAGTTATTTCGGTGATGATTGATCCTGCCAGGCGTTGTAAATCAATTTCACGAGATGCAGTAAGAATAATCCGCTGCAGCATCAGGTTGGAGTCGTAACGCTCCCGGAAGAATATTCTATTAATCCAATCTTGTAAGGACCTTTGAAATGGTTGGAACACCAGTGCTGCGGCAATTGCGACAATTACTGAGACAAAAACTTGCTGATTTACAGAGAACTGGAACATTCTAACGATCTGATTAATGATCAGAAAATACAAAGTGCCGATCAAGCTGGTTGGAATGGCATAAAGAACACTTTTTCTGATAATTACATTAATATCAAGAAGTTGGTGGCGAAGGATGGCAACAGAAATTAAAATCGCTGTTATAAAATTGGCAAAAATGTCAATAGGATATTGCCCCAGATCAGTAAAATTGAAAATTGATCCGATGATCATAAAAACAAATCCCAGGATCAGATATTTCAAACGATTGCGAATTTGAGGGCTTCTTGCAAGATGATGCCCTTTAAATAATCGGAAGGTATTATAGAGCATTAAACCGTAGCCAGGTCCAGCCACTAATCCAACCAGCGGAGTAAACGCATAAACTAATTCTGTTCCATTCATGTAGGCATAAGAGACAACCCAATTTGTTAGCAGGGTCATAACAACCACAACAAAAATGTATGCGTAGATCCAGCGATCCCAATTTGTCTTCTGGGGCAAAATGGTCTGAACAAATTGATGGCTACCCACAAGTGACATGACAGAAGAAACCGTCATCATACGAAACCAGAAATAAATATCACCCAATTGTCCAACTACAAAAATTGCACTGAGTTTCCACAGTGCCATCATTAATAAATAAAATCGAAAGGCATTTTTTTCTTTGGTCTTTGGTTTTGTGACCATGACAACCAAATAGAGCACCAGATAACTGATAAATGCAAGAATAGTAACAATAAGTTCTAAATTCCAGATCATAACTGCTTTATTTGCTTTCTTCCAACAACCTAGCAATTATATTGTCTTTTGGCTGCATGTGCGGTGGTTTCAAATGAGCCATGTCAGCGCCGGCTTTGCGCTGAGCTTCAATATAATTACTAAACGCCCCTGCCGGAAGAATTGTTACTTGTAGAATATGGTTTCCTAGAATTTTCAGTGTATCTGAAAACTCTTCGTTTAGGTCAGCCATACTTTTCTTGATTTTCGATGCTGCATTATTTGCAGATAGATCTACTCCGGGTTTAGGTTCAATATAAATATGCAGAAGAGTTTCATCATTGACTATTTCTTTTCTGGCAGTCCAATCCACGTATTCAATTCCGGCTTTTTCAATTCCCATCCAAATATCCGTTTCTGTCAGCTTCACCATAGTGCCCAAATCAATAAGGTCGTCAGCTCTGGAATAGAATTTGAATTGTGGCAATTTCACTCCGGTTTCCTTATCTTCCGATGCAGTGAAATTGATCAAATCGCCAACGCGATAGCGCATTAATGCACCACCCAATAGGTTTGTAAAAACGATCTCGTAGATTCCCGGTTTCACTTCGTCCAACGTTACCGTTTTTGGCAGGTAAGCAGGATCAGCTTTGTTCTTCATATATTCATCAAAAGGAATGAATTCATAGAAATCGCAATCCGGAAAGAGCGTCATACCTTTGAAATTCCAGGCTTGCATGGCGATCATGCCGCCCTCTGTGCAAGCATACCCTTCGAGAGGTTTCCTTCCCCAATAATACTCGAGACGGTCCCGATATATTTCCGTATCCATTCCACCGGTCATAATGCCCTTGAGTTTCCAAATATCCTTGGGCAACAGCGGTCTTTTTTGGATTTTTGCTTTGATGTACCCCCCCAACAAACGACGTATTGTGCGTGGTTTTAGAATATCTTTAGAGAGTTTCATCCCCCCCGAACCACTGGCGAAACGTTCTCCCATTTTTCCCAATATCATGGCGAGTCCAAAGAAAATGTCCAACCCGGTATCCATGGCTTGTATAAAACCTTTGTTCACCCGATCCACATATTCCATTTTTTCAGCTTCATCCAAAGGCGGGACAAACCGGACATCTGTATTTTCGTATGTTGTATAACTGATATATCCAGAGGTATACGGTCTGGGTGCGGTTGCCAGAAGCACCACATCGCCAGACTCCAATTGCACGTCTCCTTTTTCTGAACAAGAAGCCTGGATCATAGCACTAATCACAACTTCAGCCATTTTTTCGTATATTCTCTGCGAATATGGAACCCACTTACATGGATATTTTCCTGATTTTCCTGAAGTACGTGCCCACATATATTTTCCCTTTGGGAGATTTTTTTCATCGCGCTCCATCAAAAGGGGAACATAGTCTTCGTAGGTTGTCAGGGGAACTACACGCCTGAAATCATCCGGCGAGGTAATCCTATTATTTCCTAAAAAGCTTTTTCCTACTTTGCTGTCTTTAATAAATGCAACCTGCTCCATTAAAAGCTTGTTTTGGATTTCCATAAACTCATTCATCGAAAGATCCAGATATCCACAGTATTTTTCCCAAATCAGGTCATGTCTGCCCTGCTGAAGCAATTCCTTGTATATTGTCATTTTAAATCTCCTTTTATTTTTGCCTGGATAAGGATTGGATCTGGGATCCAGGGACGGCGTGATTTTAATTTCTTTATTTTAATTTCTTGAAAATCCGCTCTTTCTAATTCGTTCCCCCAATTCTCCGCTGTTCGTATATTGGGCAGTGCTTCTGCTTCTGCCCACGCACGGGATATATTTTCTCTTACTAAAAAATACAAAAACGCCAATACTTTAATAAAAAACTGTACTATTGGATTCATCCACGTCTTCGAAGCACCTACGTCAACAATCGTCACGGTGCCATTGAAATCCAGAATACGATGAATCTCAGAAAGTAATTTTCTTATATCCATATGATGAGTTGCCAGAGCACATGTAACGAGATCAAAACTTCTTGGGCAAATCGGAATTTCTAGCGCTGAAGCGCACAGCAATCTGATCAATGAATCATTGCTTAAAGCCGCTTTTCCAAGATGAAGCATCCGATATGTAATATCCAATCCAACCAGTTGTTTGACATGGAGATTTGAATCAAGAATTGCACGTGGAATTACTAATTTCCCGGTCGCCAGATCAAGAATGCGCTTTTCAAATACATCTTCACAATTCTCCAATAGTGTTTTAATCAGTTCACCATAGCTCCAACCCCAAAACAGATTCAATTCAGAATCCATTTTCTTTTCATAATTAGGGGCTAGATCCGAAAATGCATCAATGACATGCTGCTGTTCTTTTAATGGGGCTTCGTTTGTCATAGCACCTTTATAAAATTATTAAAAACGTCAATTGGGAAATTGAACAACACCATACTTGATGAATATGGTTATCGCCCGCCGAACTAACTTAAAAATAGTATACCAGAATCTGAATTCATAAAAATTTTTCATACTAATAAAAAGGTCAGTCTATAAATTCAAGGTTGTTGAATAGCGTTATTTTATTTCTTTCCATGCATAGTCTATTCATAAAACAGATTATTAATCATTAACGTTTGTAACAACTATAGTTTTCACAAACAATAAAATTCCCTTTTCGTCCTTTTATTTTGTCCAATTTTTTGTAAAACTAT
>DHHD01000018.1:0-977 GCA_002403105.1 Anaerolineaceae bacterium UBA4781
TGGAAGAGATAAAACGCTGGACTGTATTCTCTGGCTTTCCTGATTTCAACGAAAAATATATCTTGATTTCGCGCAGTATTCAAACCGAAGATGATATTTATCTCATCGCACAGGAATTTCTGGAAGGACAGGCGGCGCAGAATATTCGCTACAGCGAAGTTACTTACACAGCCTATACTCATCTTAAACAAGCCGGCATTCCTATTTCCAACCAAATTAACGTTCTGCGCGAAGCAAGTCTTTGGGCTGAACAAAATCTGGGAACACGCATGCAACTGATCATTGATATTGCCCGCGAAATATCTCCCGCTGAGGGTATCCTGGTTGCTGATGCTGTAGTTCGCGCAATGGATAAAGGGGTGGTTGCTTTGGGATTAGGTGGAAATGAGGTCATGAATCCACCCGGCAAATTTACAAAAGCATTTGCCGTTGCACGGGAAGCAGGGCTGCCTTGCATTCTGCATGCGGGTGAAACTGCCGGGCCGGAGAGCATTTGGGAAGCGCTTAAAATTGCCGATACAGTGCGCATTGGGCATGCTATCCGCTGTCTGGAAGATCCAGCCCTGGTAAAAGAATTACGCGAACGGCAGATCCCGCTCGAGGTTTGCCCAACCAGCAATGTGTGTCTTGGAATTGTAGATTCTTTGGCGAACCATCCTTTGCCGCGCTTGATTCATGAGGGATTATATGTCACCCTCAACTCGGATGACCCGGCCCTGTTTTCAACAGATCTGAACACAGAATACCAAAATATTTCGAATGAATTTGGGTATTCGCAATCCGAAATTCAACGATTGATAAAAAATGGAATTCAAGCCAGCTTTTTATCAGTAGATGAAAAAAACAAGTTAATAGATGCTGTTGATAAGACTTAAATTCTTCACTGTTCCGGGCTTTTTAAAAGCAGACCATTCCCATTTGAAGATTATTGAATAAAAAAAGGCAGTGAGAAAATCACTGCCTTTTCAAAAATTAAA
>DHHD01000018.1:987-19470 GCA_002403105.1 Anaerolineaceae bacterium UBA4781
CCTTCTTCAAGGTTGCGAAAACCATCTCCTACGATCGCGCTGTAATGAACGAACACATCTTCGCCTGATTCACGTTCAATAAAACCATAGCCTTTTGATCCGTTGAACCATTTGACGGTACCTTGCTCTTTTTCGGACATGATTTGGAACTCCTTTCTTTATATTTATTGCTTGGGTTATGCTGCGGAATTTCCAAATCTAAAGAAAATCTTTCTATTTAGAACCGTACAATAACTTACACAAAGTTAATCCTATCATAATTTTTATTAATTTCAAAACCCTTTAGGTCCCCTCATCGGTCGAAAATTATGCAAAAAACCTTTCGCTCTGGCTTGACTTTTCTCCTGATATCCATTAATATAACGGAAAATGATATAAAGAAAGCCGATATAACGAAAGACGATATAAGTGTGAGTATGCCAAAAATGAAAGACGCCGCGATTATTTCTCCTATAACAGAAACATCCTTTTATATATTGATTTGTCTTATGCAGTCGTTGCATGGATATGGAATTCTAAAGAAAATTGAAGAAATGACAGATGGGCGTATCATCATGGGCGCAGGTACTCTGTATGGAGCGCTAAAAAATCTGCAAGCGAGCGGATTGATTATTGAGGTACAAAGTGATTCTGAACGCCGTCGAAATTACTGCATTACAGCTCTGGGCAAGGAATTGGTAAAAAAAGAAGTGGCGCGTTATGAAGAACTGATGCAGAATGCGCGCAAGCTGATGGAAGAATAAGCGGAGAAGGTTTATGCAGAAAAAAAAGATTACAAAATTATTCTTTGCCTGGCAGGATGAAAAAGAACAGGTATGGTTGGAACAGATGGCAGCTCATGGTTGGGTTCTGGATGAGGTTGGTTTGATACGTTATACATTCTGCAAACAAGAACCGCAGCACATACGTTATCGTCTTGATTATCAGGAGATTAAAGGCAATGACCTGTTGGAATACCTGAGCCTTTTTACTGATGCAGGTTGGGAATATAAAGGACGTATGAACAACTGGTTTTATTTTGCCGCCAAAGATCCAGAGACCGGTGAGATCTATACCGATACACAGTCAAAGATTGAAAAATATAAAAGAGTTTTACGAACCCTTTTGATTGCCTGTTTTCCTGTAACGTATTCTCTTTTTTCTTTTTCACGGCTGTCAGAAGGAGCAGAGTCTTCCGCATTGAATGGTGTGATGTGGGTTTTTCAATGCATGATCTTCTTGATTGCTGTTGCTCTTGTGTTGAATACCATCCGATTATGGGTAAAAATACAAAAAATGGAGAAAAAGATATAAAGAAAGTTTTTCATCCGGATCAGAACGAGAATGGATACCCACCTGCAGACGGAGAACAATTCCATCTTGAGATGAATCGCGTAACAGCCTGCTTTGGTTTATAGTATAGCTAAAGTATGATGAATTAGGATTGATTGATAGTATGAAAAGAATTTTTTCAGGCATCCAATGGAAATTGACCATCACATACATGCTGGCCACCCTCTTGATGTTGTTCTTGGTCGAAGTATTGATCGCAATTTCCGGGAACCGCTATGCGTTCACTTCTATAAATTTTGTCTATAGTTCTGCACAATCGCTTAGTGAATCGAATAATTCCCTGGGTATAGCATTGCAAGATCCCATGGATGTGGAATACCTGGATGGCTGGATCGAAGATCACGAAGAAACATTTTTAAGAACGACGGATAAAAACGATCGGGGAGATGATCGAAAAGATTCACAACCTCCGGTACAGGATAATGCTTTAATAGACCTGACTCCCAAGACGATTGCTTTCAGTGCATCGAAAAGCACCCTGACCATCGTGGATGCTGATGGGATGATCGTCGCAACCAATAATTCTCTTGCCTTTCCGGTTGGGCAGCCCATAGCTGCATATATCAACGCAGATGAAAATACAATGTTAAATACCATATCTGCAGCTTCGATTCCTGCTCCCCAGTTTTCTATCATGGAGCAAGACATGACGACCCTGCTCTTGCCCATCCGTCAGGATAACCAATATTTCGGAGCGATTTTTGCCCAGTATTATGCTCCCACATTTTGGGAACAGGTGGAAGCAGCCGTTTCAGGATTTTTGCCTGAGCTGCCTGTCTTTTTGTTGATTTCCACAGTGATTGGAATTTTATTCGGATTCATTATCGCCAGTAGTTTTACAAAACGCTTGGATCACATGGAAGAAACTACGCTTCAATGGGGTTCTGGTGATTTTTCAAAAAAAGCAGCAGTGCAGGGGAATGACGAGATCAGTACCCTGGCTGTCAGTTTGAATCACATGGCAGATCAATTTCAAGAACTGCTTGAAAAAGAACAGGTGCTGGCAACCATGGAAGAACGCAATCGTCTGGCTCGCGACCTGCATGATAGTGTGAAACAGCAGATCTTTGCCATTTCTATGAATCTGGGAGCGGTAAAAACTCTCTTGAAAACAGATGTTAAAAAGGCAACTGTACAAGTCGATATCTCGTCAAAACTTGCCCAACAAGCTTTGGATGAATTAACGACTCTCATTAACACCTTGCGCCCGGTTCAGCTTGGTGATCAATCCCTTCCGGTAGCGTTACGCGATTATTTAAAAGTATGGGAAAAACAAAGTGGTGTTTCCGTTGTGTTTCGTGTGGAAGGTGGGGAGAAGACGATCGCGCAGGAAGCAGAACAATCGCTTTTTCGCATCATTCAAGAAGCGCTCTCTAATATCAGCCGCCACAGCCGGGCTTCTGCGGCAAGTATATCTTTAACCTTTGCAGATGATCATTTGACGTTGCAGATCAGCGATAATGGATTTGGATTCGATAAAATATCGAATAAACAAGGTTTGGGGTTGCATTCGATGGAAGAACGGGTGAAGGAATTAAATGGGACGATTATAATTAATTCATCAATAAGCGGGACATCGATCACCATTACCATTCCTCAACCGAAAATGGAGAAGAAAAATAATGACAAACGATAAAATTACTGTTCTGCTGGTTGACGATCATGCGATCGTGCGCAGCGGCATCCGGGCTTATCTGGATGTGCTGCCGGATATTCAGATTATTGCCGAAGCTGAATCCGGCACACAGGCAGTGAAGCTCGCCGATGAGCAAGCTCCGGATGTGGTGCTCATGGATTTGAAAATGCCTGAAATGGATGGTGTGGAAGCCACCTGGCGGGTTAGGCAGGTAAGCCCGCGTTCTCAGATCATCATTCTCACTTCCTACCATGAAGATTCCCATATTTTCCCGGCTATAAAAGCTGGTGCGCTATCGTATATTCTGAAAAACATCGGTCCCGAAGATCTGGCGAATGCCATTCGATCAGCCGCAAAAGGCGAAGCCACTTTGTCACCCAAAGTTGCTTCACGCCTGATCGGTGAATGGAGGGATGATCGCAGTGATGGGATGCAGGATTATTTGCAGTTAACGGAAAGAGAGCAGGAAGTTTTAGCTTGGATCGCTGAAGGGCTGTCGAATGCTGAAATCGCTGAAAAACTGGTGATCAGTGAAAAGACGGTGAAGAGCCATGTCAGCAATATTCTCAGTAAATTGCACCTTGCCGATCGAACTCAAGCGGCTGTGTTTGCCTGGCGCGAAGGCATTATGAAGAAAGAAAGTACATAGTTTTTCTAATTTCCATGAAAATTTGCGCTTTTAGAGATCATGCGGGAGCTGGGATGCAAATGGAATAATTGGATTCCAGGCGATACCCTTTTGAATTGCTCTCATTTCGCTTGCCAGCATTAATCGTTTTATCTCACTTGAAATTTTTTGTGTAAACTCCCTGACCAATTCTCTATTTTCTATATCCCCATCAAAATAAAGCGGCGTACCGATCGTGATGTAATATTTCCCATGCAGTAGCCAGCGCGATTCATCCAATCCGTATTTCCGATGGAAAAGAATTCTTCGTATATACCTGGGATGAACGTAGATACCCACCGGAATGATCGGCGCTTTGGCTGCTAATGCAATGCGTGTGACGCCGGTGTGCAGCTCTGAGAGTGTATGGATATCGGGTGTCAGGCGGCCTTCTGGAAAAATACCGATCGGGAATTGCTGCCGTAGCGTTTGAATGGATCGTGTAATGATCTCTTCACCATTTCCATTTTCCTTATCAACCGGGATGGTACCTGCTTGTTCGATGATCTTTCCGATCCATGGAATTTGCATAATTTTCTTGTTTACCAGAATGACCAGCGGTTCTTCTGTGACCAAACTCAGCAGAAACGGATCGGTGGTAGTGGGGTGGTTTGGAGCCAGGATTTTTGCCCCCTCCGGAAGTGGAATCTCATAATGAACGTTGAACTCTAAAAATAATCTGGCAAAGAGATTCATGATGCTTCTGCCGGTGTTTAAGAGTAATCTTTTTTTCCAGTCCATTTTTATCCTTAACAATGTTGTATTTTCCAAGTATTCTAAGTATATGCACAAACATCTCCTAGTCCAAATGGTAAGGAATTGGAATTGAACTGGTGTATTATTTAGATTACTCATGACTGATAGATGATGACTGAAGCAATATTGATGAAAGGTTTTTGAGAATATAATCGAACACGATGAAAAATCGACATTTACTTACAAGCCGTTTTCCTTATGCTGTATCGCTTTTTGCCGTGTTTACTTTGGCATTAGCCAGTGCTTTGGATTATTTTGTTTTTCATGGAGAATTAACGGCTGCAGAACCACATTGGAAAAAGTGGGTGCTGTTTTCAGGATATTTCATACTCGCAGCATTCGATCTTTTTGATATGATCTTCTATTCTAAATCGCGTATGTTCATGCATACGCTGTTCTTTATTTTGCGCGTGGTGGTTATCGCGTTCATGCAAAGCATCGATATCACACATTTTTCTCGCATTCTCTTCGGGATTGTCCCCTACCATGCTTTTATGGTATTCGGGTTGGTGATTAGTTTATTAACGACCGCGGTCGTTTTATATTATTTTTTTACCATTTCCGCATTTTTCCCTGCTCCTGCAACGCTTCCGGCTTTAGCCAGTGTCGTGTTTTTTCAATTGGCTGCCATTTTTGCAGAGCGCGATAAAAAAGCGACGTTCCAGAATCAAGAGATCATCGGAGAATTATCCCGTTCCAATATCGAACTGCGTACCTATATCGAAGACCTATCGCGTTTATCCATTATGGAAGAGAGAGTGCAGCTTTCCAATGACTTGCATGATTCCATCGGTCATTATCTGGTCGCTATCAATATCCAGCTTGAAAAAGCGCTTGCCTACCGTTCCATTTCATCTGAAACTGTGGATGAAGCCATCATTAATGCGAAATATTCGGTGGAGCAGGCTTTACGCGAAGTACGCCGTTTTGTAGATGGACTGCATGACCATGAGGATATTTATAGCCTCAAAGAAAAAGCCGAAGAGCTGGTCAATAATTTCAAGGGAGAATTTAAGAGTCTTGATTTCAAATATGAAGGAAATGAATTCGGTTTTGCGAAAATAATTCGCCGCAATCTTTTTTATATTTTGCAGGAATCGTTAACCAATGTTCAAAAGCATGCCCATGCTGAAAATGTAACCGTAGCCATTAATTTTAAAGCGCGTGAAGTATCACTGCACATAAAAGATGATGGGGTAGGGTTTAAAATAAACAAGAGTTCTGATCATGCAGGTCATTACGGGTTATCCAGCATCCAGCAACGGGCTGAGTTGTTGAACGGTACCATTTCCATTGTGAGTAACAAAAGCATAAAAAAGCATGGAACGAGCATTGAAGTTCATATTCCGCTGAAACAAGAAAATCTTTAAAGAGGGAATGCGCATGAGTGAAAATATTAAAGTATTGATCGTAGATGACCAGCAGCTTGTTCGGGATGGGATCAAAGCGCTGTTGGAGATCAAAGAAGATTTCACCATCGTTGATACTGCATCCGATGGTCAGCAGGCAATGGAAATTGTACAGAAAACCCCTGTCGATGTGGTCCTCATGGATATTCGTATGCCCGGAATGGGTGGCATTGAGGCAACCCGCCAGATTCGGCAAATGAATAAAGATATTCGCATCATCATGCTCACAACCTTTAATAATGATGATTACATTGTGAAAGCCATCAAAGCCGGAGCCAATGGATATTTGTTGAAAGATATCCCGAAAGATGATCTGGCTGAGGCGATTCGCCTGGCATACCGTGGGGTTTCGCAGTTCTCTTCAGATACCATCGGGATGCTGGTGGAACGTAATTTGCTGCGTGATACCGATGGATCACCGGAACCGGAAGAGGAAATTTCCCTGCTCAACGAAAAGGAATACGATATATTGTGTATGATCGCCGAAGGATATTCCAATCGGGAGATCGCGGAGGAATTATTCTTTACCGAAGGAACGGTGAAGAACTATGTTTCAAAAGTTCTGAACACACTGCATTTGCGCGATCGCGTTCAAGCAGCCATCTTTGCAGTTCAACACCATCTTGAAAGAAAATGATGAAAAAGTTCAGGCAGCCCTCTCCGATGAGGGCTGCCTGTAGCAATGGGATTCTCGAGCGCTGAGAGAAGGTTGCATAGCTCCGGTGCAGCGCCCGCCTGTACTCTTGTACTCTCTGCAAGTCTATTGATTATTTTACGTTCAGTTAATTTTTGAAAAGACCTTGAAAGAGCTGTGTAGAAAAGAGAAATTTGTTCATTTTTCATTTTTTATTTCTTCGTAATACACCTTCACCTCAGCAGTATCGTTTAAAAAGTTGATTTTGTTAATATCCACATAATGGATCATCAACCCGGTTCGTTCTTCCAGATCAGCGATCAATTCTTTCTGATTGTTTGCGTTGACCAGATCGATCTTTTCGTACGTGATCGATTTGGAGGACATGAAGTGGAATCCCCAGCCTTTTTCCAGAAAGAGCATGATCAAACAGATCAGCGCTGTAGTTAGTCCCAGTTCCAAATAAGAATTCTGGCTGAGCATGACGTAGTTGATCATGGGGAGCGCGATCAGCATGAAAAGATAGGTCATTTCACGTGAGGGCATGGGATCGGTGCGGTAGCGCAGGATGGAAAAGATCGCGAAAAGCCCGAATCCTACCCCCATACTGAGTTCAATGCTCGCCATGTAATTGAACAGAATGAAGATGATGGTGTTGAAACCCAGAAAGGTCAGTACAAATTTTTGTGAACGCCGCTGAGGATAGTAGATGAAGCGCACGATCACAAAGGCGGATAGAAAGTTGATGAAGAAATTAAGCAGGTACTGGAAAAACGCGGTCATTTTTAAAGATCCTTTTGCTTGAAGCTTTGAATTGTAAAAAATTTTGCTTGAATCGGTTGCGCTTGATATCCGGATTGAGAAAAGCCACACCTGTGCAGTATTTGCTGAGTGAGACCGGTTGGTATCCCTTTTCCTTCAGCGCGAGAAGGATGATGGATTCTCGAGAGAAAGTACTCTGTTTCAGTTCAACAACAGCGAGATGGGTTAGCTGAAGAGAATTCGTTTTGTTGAAAAAACTCAGCCCAAGGTCGATCGTGACGCGTTCGCAGGAACTGGTATTGATCAGGGTAATTCTTTTAAAGGTATTCCACAGTACCGGCTGCAAAGGTTCGGCAGCGCCCGGATAATGGTATTCAAGAAATGATCGCATTTCAGGAGTGAACGATTGCCGGATCTCCGCGATCGGCATGCGGTTCTTGATGGTGCGCAGATCATTTTCTTTTTTCTTGATCTCCAGAAAAGAGTCTTTTGTACTGTGATACTCACGCATGCGAATTTTGTAGCGCGGACGTTTCCCATTATGATGGTCAAAATAAAAATTCAAGACGGGAGTATCGAAGTACAGTGTGCGGTATTCGCTGATGCGCTGTAATCCTGTTTCCAAAATGGCGCAGTCGGAAGTCAGAGCAGCTAAGAGTGAAGGCAGGTCTACAAACCGTATCAGGTATTTTGTATCAACTCGATCCTGAAGCGCATAGTCCTGGATTTCATCCAGAGATACAGCCGGATAGAGAGGTAGTACTTGTTCAATGGCTGTCATGGTTCGTGAAAAGATCGACGGCAGCAATATGGTATTGGCTCTATTTTGGGTGGTTAACATGATGCAACCTCCATTCTTGAGCCAATCATAAGAGCTTGCTCACAAAATGATATCCATCACCAGGCTGAAATCGATTCATCCTGTGGAGGTATTCGGATAGCGCACCTGCCAGGTTAGAAATTCAGTTTTCTACATATTCAAATGGAAGAGGGTCTAGAAACCGGAGAGCCCCATCTCTGCTTTAGTATCCGGCAGAGGTTTGCCGGTGCTTTCTTCCCAACCCAGGAGTTTCCAGTGCATGCTGCACATTTCTTCGATCGGAACGCTCTTGTTCTTGAGGGGACCGGTATTCAAAGGGGGATTCCCCAACGCGCGCCGGTGCAGGATATTGCTGCGCGGGTCGATCCCTTCGCGGATGTTGAACATCTGGCGCAGGGTTTGAATGCGTTTTCCAATGTGCAGATATTCATCCGGGGTTTTCTCCCAGCCGGTTGCGGCGTTCAAATATTCAAAAAGTTGCCAGTTCTGCAAACCGCTGATGAGGGCGAATAAACACCCTCCGGCGCCATCCAGCACCATTTTCATGCAGCTGCTGCTGACCGAAATTTGTGCATTTTCCGAGCTGGCTTGAAATTCCCGCTTGCGCGAGTAGAGCAGGGGCTGTTTGGGGGCATTTTTGCTGAAGCGCCACAACTGCATCATGTTGTAATACAACCCTGATCCAATGGTGTGCCTTCCGGGTGTTGGGTCTACGCTGAATTGCAAACCCATCTGTGGATCAAGGCGCGAATCGTGCATGCCCGGCTCCTGCCCGCCGGCTTGAATGGCGTACTGCTCAGAGCCTTTTCCGATGCGCTGTGCGGCTTTCAAGGAACCGTCTGCCAGCACATCCCCGATCCCTTCCCGCCGGATCATTAAACGGATCAGTGCCAGAATGGAAGAGGAATCCCCCCATTTCAATTCCAGACCATTCGTATCTTTGGTGGTGAGAATGCCCTGTTCAAAACATTCCAAGGCAAAGGCTACGGTTGAACCCGCAGAAATAGTATCCATGCCGGCGCGGTTGAGCAGATCGTTGATCACGAAGATCGAGTCCAGATCGGCATTCAGCACCAAACCGCCCAGAGCATTGATCGATTCATACTCCGGTTTATGTGTTTCCTTTATTTGCCCGCTGGCCGGGTCTTTGAACTGGCAGATCCCACCGCAGCCAATGGCGCAGGAGGTGCAGTTATATTTGCGGATCTCGCGCTGGGTGATCCGGTCGGGATTCAGATGATGGTATGAACGCTGGTTGAAATCCTTGACCGATCCTTTCCAATTCATGATCGGGTTGTCTCCTGCCAGCATCCCCAGAGTGTTGCTGACGTTGGTGCCCCATTTCTTGAGCAGTGACGTATATAACATACCGTCAATGCGTTTGGTGATGCTCCCTCCCATCAAAATTCTCCCTAGAATGGGGAACATCCCCCCCACCACAAGATTCTGCAATTTTTGAGACCGGATGCGCTGCGTATAGTATTTGCTGAGACTTTTTATGCGCTCCGGGTCGTGTGCCTGGATGGACTGGCTGCCGCACAGGACCAGCGCTTTGAGATTCTTTGAGCCCATCACGGCCCCAACCCCTGAGCGGGCGGCGATGCGCCCACCCGCATTGCAGATGCCGGAGATCAACGATAGCCGCTCCCCGGCTTCACCGATCACTGCCACACTGGGCTTTTTCGATTTTCCGGAATGCTCTGCCATCAGCAGCTCTTCGCTTTCAATGGCATCCTTTCCCCATAACAAACTGGCATCCTTGATCAATACTGTTTCGTCATCCACCACGATAAAAACAGGTTTATTTGCTTTACCGGTGATGAAGATGGCGTCGTACCCGCAGCGTTTGATGGCAGGCGAAAAGGTTCCTCCGCAGTTGGCGTCTCCCCAACCGCCGGTCAGGGGCGATTTGCATACTACCATCCAGCGCCCGGTCATCAAACTGCCGGTGCCGGTTAGCAATCCGCTTACAAACCCCAGTATATTATCTGGTCCGAGCGCATCACAACCGGCGGGCATGTGGCTGTAAAGATAATACACGCCCAATCCCAGGCCTGAAAGGAAATTCTCATACACGTGATCGGGAATGTTTTCTGAGTGAAATTGACCTGTATTCAGGTCAATCGAGAGTATTTTACCGGTGTATGCGTTCATGTTTCCAATCCTTGTTTTCCCCCGTATTTCTTACCGCGAGAAGTGCAGGGCTTGTTTCTATTCAGTATTGAAAGAGTATGAGAAGTTTAGAATTCCCCCATTATACCGATACTTTTGAAAAAATAACCATTTCAGATGATTCCTTGACAAATCATCATGATTAGTATATGCTAATCTACAATATTATATAACATTAACAAGGAGGTTTTCATGACCAGTTTAGACAATGTGACTCCTGGTAAAACTTGTATCATACAAGAAATCAAGGGCGAGGGAGCAGTGCGCACCCGAATGATGGATATGGGTTTGATCAAGGGGGCGGAAATTAAAGTTATTCGCATCGCACCATTAGGAGATCCGGTCGAATTTGAAGTAAAGGGATACAACCTTTCGCTGCGCAAGAAAGAAGCGCACCTGGTAATGGTTCAGGAACTGCATGATGCCACTTAGCCTCGCCCCGGAAGGGCAATTGCTCAAACTTATTTCCATCCAGGGTGGGTTGGGTGTGCAAAGACGTCTCACCGCGCTGGGTTTAACCCCCGGAACTGAAGTAACCATCGTAACGCACAATTGTGGTGGACCGATCATTCTGGCGGTGAAAGATTCACGGCTGGCGATTGGGAGAGGATTGTTGCATCACATCCAGGTAGAACCGCAGGATGGAGCGGTTCACGAAACCGCATCATGCGATTTTGGGTTTGCAAGATTCAGACATGCTTCAGATCCACACCACAGACGTGGTGGACATCATCATTGGTAAAAAAATCAATACTTTGGAGAGAAAAATGGAAAGGAACTATACAATTGCACTGGCTGGCAATCCAAACTGCGGTAAATCTACCGTGTTCAACCAGCTTACCGGCACGAAACAACATGTAGGAAACTGGCCGGGAAAAACCGTTGAGAAGAAGGAAGGGAATTTTCAATATAAAGGTCAAAAGATCAATGTGGTTGACTTGCCGGGAACATACAGTCTTACCGCATATTCACTCGAAGAAATTATCGCAAGAGATTATGTCATCAAAGAAAAACCAGATCTGGTTGTTTCTATCATTGATGCTGCCAACATCGAACGCAATTTATTCTTAACCATGCAGTTGCTTGAATTAGGGGTGCCGGTAATAGCAGCTTTGAACATGATGGATGTGGTTGAGGAACGAGAAATTCGAATTGATGTAGAAAAAATAAAAAGCGCATTGGAAATCCCCGTTGTTCTTTTAGTCGCTCGCGATGGAAAAGGGATGGACGAATTAAAAGAAAGCATTTTACAAAGTGCAAATTCAAAAGGGAAATATGAAAAAAGGATCCCTGCTCAGTTCAGTAAAGAATTCGAGAGTGAGATCAAAAAATTGCAAACGAAAATTGAAAGAATGCCCGAATTGGGCGCGTCCTTTAATTCAAGATGGCTGGCTATAAAATTGCTGGAAGCGGATAAAGGAATTCTGGATGATCTGCAGGGAGACGAAGCGTATGCGGATTTAATTGAAGAGGCTAAAACATTCACCCAGGCGTATTCGGAGAGATCAGAACTGGATATTGACACGGAAGTTGCCGATGCATATTACAGCGCTATCCATCAAATTATCAGCGCGGCTGTGATTAAACCAAAAGTACAAAAAGCCAGTTTCTCCGATAAGGTTGATCGAATAGTGACGCATCGCGTTTTAGGCATCCCGATCTTTCTGGGTTTAATGTGGATCGTATTCAAATTGACCAGTGATGTGTCTGCTCCATTTCTGGATTGGGTGGATGGGGTGATCGGTGGACCATTAACCAATTGGGTTGTCGCTCTCCTGTCAATGCTGAACTTGACCGGTACGTGGGTAGAATCCTTGTTTGTGGATGGCGTCATTGCTGGTGTGGGGGGTGTGATGGTGTTTGTACCTGTGTTGATGATGATGTATCTGGCTCTGGCGATTTTGGAAGACTCGGGGTATATGGCAAGAGCCGCCTTTGTCATGGATCGCTTGATGCATGGTTTGGGCTTGCACGGGAAAAGTTTTTTGCCTATGATTGTTGGTTTTGGTTGCACTGTTCCCGCCATTTATGCCACGCGCACATTGGAAAATGAAAAGGACCGTATTCTAACCAGTTTGTTGGTGCCTTTCATGAGCTGCGGAGCACGTCTGCCGGTATATGTACTGTTTGCATCGATCTTTTTTCCTGAAAATACAGGATTGGTGATCTTTTCTTTATATGTGATTGGGATTGTTATGGCGATCCTGATTGGATTGTTGCTCAAGAATACCTTGTTCAAAGAGCGCGATGCGTCTCCTTTTGTTATGGAACTTCCTCCATATCGCCGCCCAACTTTTAAGAGCATCTGGGCGCAAATGTCAGAACGCACGAATGCATTTGTAAAGAAAGCTTGGAGCTTGATCTTGATCACGAGTATTGTTATCTGGGTGTTGTTGGCGTTGCCTGTAAAAGGCGAAGGCAGTTTCGCCGATGCCCCGGTAGGCGATAGCGCATTCGCATCGGTTTCATCAATGATCTCACCGATTTTTAAACCCGCTGGATTCGGAACATGGGAAGCATCGGGTTCATTATTGACAGGATTTGTGGCAAAAGAGGTTGTGGTTAGTACCATGTCACAGATCTATAATGTAGAAGAAAGTGAAGAAGAAGCGGCGGCGCCTACTTTTCTTGAAGATATATGGGAAGTTGGTTCTTCCTTCTTTACGGCAGCTTGGGATACTATCAGGTCCGTCCCGCTTATTGTAGGCATAAACGTGTTCGGTGAAGAGGAAGAAGCAGAACCAACCGCGCTGATGACAGCCGTACAAACTGGTTTTGAGGCTTCCAGCAGTGGCAGAGGCTCGTTGGCGTCGTTTTCTTTCATGGTATTTGTTCTGCTCTACACTCCTTGCATGGTGGCAGTGGCAGCAGAAAAACATGAGTTCGGCGCTAAATGGATGTGGATAAGCGTGATCGGGCAGTTCGCAGTAGCATGGATCGTGTCTGTGGCGATATTCCAAATTGGTTTGTTGATCTAGCCCCTAAAAGACCAGGTAGGGATGAACAAGACCCTACCTGGTCGAATTTTCATTGGAGAAAAATGGTTAAGGAAATTTTACGAGAGATCAAAAAAAGCCATGGGGTGGTTGTAATGAAACACCTGGCTTTAAAATTTGATTTGGACCCCAATGCATTGGAAGGGATATTAAGAACGATAAACAGATCAAATATGATGGTAAAGACAGCAGTTCCCCTGAAATGTTCCAAGGGAGCATGTGCTGGTTGCCCGATGATGAGCAGCCACTCCAATGAAGTGTGCGGTTATAAAACTGTAATGAAGCTTAACCTTCACAAATAGATATCACCGGTTAACAAAAAAAGAAAAAAAGGAATCAATCCAGAGATTGATTCCTTTTTTCTGCCAGATGGTATGATTGCCGGGTTGATTAGGTCAAGCAAAAGTGTGGAGAAAAATACGATGTGGAAATGGTTCAATAATAACCATAAACTCTTTACCGTGTTGGTCGGTGTGGCTGTGATGCTCGGGTTGGTGATGCTCTGGCAGCAAAATGATGGCAGTGATAACGTAGTGGGGTATTCTTCCACAACGGTGAAAGCCGAGATCGTGAGCATTCTGGAAGAAGGTACTGTAGATATGGGGGATACAACACAGCCTTACCAGGTACTATTGGTAAAGCTGCTCGATGGAGAGCAAATCGGGCAAACGTATCAAATGGAATACGGCAAATATCAGCTTCTCTCTGATAATTACAAATTAAGGATCGGGGATAAGGTGCTGGTAAATCTGGAGAGCATGGGGGATGGCTCTTATGGCATTTACTTTATTGATCACGTGCGCACCAACGTGTTGCTGATCTTGCTGCTGATTTTTATCGTTACTGGAATTGCGATGAGTGGTTGGAAGGGTGTGAACAGCATGATCAGCATGGCATTGAGCATTTTAGTGATGTTTATATATATCATCCCCCAGATCATAGCTGGAAAGGATCCCATTGTAGTTAGTTTAATAGGCGCCTTCATCTTTCTATCGATTTCACAGTATCTGGTTTTCGGTTGGACATTAAAAACACATATTGCATTGGCAGGTATCACCTTTGCGGTTGTGATCACCGGGCTTCTTTCTGTACTTTTTGTCAATTGGGCTCGCTTGAATGGGGCTGGTGATGAAAGCGCCATGTATCTTATTCAATTAGGAGATGGTTTGGATATTAAAAAATTATTGATCGCGGGTATTTTTATTGGCACTTTGGGTGTGATGGACGATCTGGTGATCGGGCAGACGTCCGCGGTGATTGAACTGTATCGCGGCAATCCGGATATGAATTTTTCAAGACGATTCAAAAGTGCCATGGAAATTGGGCGGGATCATGTGGGCGCCACAGTAAATACCCTTATCCTGGCATATCTGGGCGCTACATTGAGCATGATCGTTCTGTATACCATGAGCAGTGTGGATTTTAGTGTGTTGGTGAATATTAATTACATAGCAGAAGAGATCGTGCGTTCTCTGGTAGGTACGATTGGGCTTTTTCTGGCAGTGCCATTTACCACGCTGGCGGCTTGCTGGGTGGTAGCTGATGAAGGCAGATTGGGAAAGCTGGTACATATTTTTGGGCCATTAATTAATGTGAATACTGTAAAATCGATCCATCATCATTGAAAGTCTTCTGCTGGATTCCATAGAAAAGCTTTAAACCTTTGTGAATCTCTTCTTTCGAATACTCCTGCAGGTCGAAGTGATTGCCGCATTTTTTTTGTAATGAATTTACTGTATATCTAATTTTGACATTTTGCTAATCCTGTTCATATATTCACTCCCTATAATTTAAAAAATTGATTTAACAAAACAGGAGGATCCTATGAACCTGGAAAAATATACTCAAAAATCACAAGAAGCTATTCTCTCTGCCCAGAGTCTTGCGCAGGGTTATAACCATCAGACTATTGAACCTGCCCATATTCTACAAGCTCTCTTGCAGCAAGACCAGGGAGTTGTTCCGGCTTTGGTGACAAAAATTACCGGCTCGCCACAAGCTTTACTAACGGAAGTGAAAAAGTACCTGGAAAATCAACCGCGTGTCAGTGGTTCTAATATGGAAGTAGGGTTATCACGCTCGGCAGCGGATGTATTTCAATCTGCAGAACGCTATGCCAAGGGTATGCAGGATGACTATGTTTCCACTGAACACATTCTGTTGGGATTAACAGATTCCACAGAGAAAAAAAGACTGGAAGAGAATGGAATTACCACAGATTCGATCCTTTCAGCATTGAAAACAGTGCGCGGTTCGCAGCGCGTAAGCTCAGAAAATCCGGAGGGAACATATCAATCTCTCGAAAAGTACGGGATTGATTTAACCGCTTTAGCCCGCCAGGGCAAAATGGATCCGGTGATCGGGCGTGATGAAGAAATCCGTCATACCATTCAGATCCTTTCACGTCGTACCAAGAACAACCCGGCGCTGATTGGGGAACCGGGTGTAGGGAAAACCGCTATCGTTGAAGGACTTGCACAACGTATTATCAATGGTGATGTACCAGAAGGATTGAAAAAGAAACGTCTGGTACAGCTTGATATGGGTGCTTTGATCGCCGGTGCAAAATACCGGGGTGAGTTTGAAGAGCGCCTAAAGGCAGTATTAAAAGAAATTACTGATTCGGATGGTGAAGTGCTGTTATTTATCGATGAAATGCACACGGTTGTTGGAGCAGGTAAAGCAGAGGGTGCCATGGATGCCGGCAACATGCTGAAGCCGATGTTGGCACGGGGTGAACTGCATATGGTTGGCGCTACTACGCTGGATGAATACCGTAAATATATTGAAAAAAATCCGGCGCTGGAACGCCGTTTTCAACCTGTTCTGGTCGAAGAACCTTCCGTTGAGGATACCATCAGCATCCTGCGTGGATTGAAAGGGCGCTATGAAGTGTTTCATGGTGTACGCATCACCGATGCAGCCGTGATAGCGGCTGCCACACTCTCGCATCGCTATATCACTGACCGCTTTCTGCCCGATAAAGCCATTGATTTAATTGATGAAGCAGCTGCACGTCTGCGTACGGAGATTGATTCCAAACCGCAGGCGCTGGATGAAGTGGATCGTGCGATCATGCAAATTGAGATCGAACGTGAAGCGTTGAAGAAAGAAAAAGATCCGGCATCCAAAGAGCGGCTGGGACATCTTGAAAAAGAGCTGAATGATATGCGTGAAAGATCCACGCAATTACATGCACGCTGGGAAACAGAAAAAAGTGCCATCGTAGCACTGCAAACAACAAAAGAGCAGATCGAGCAAACCAAATCTGAGATTGAGCAAGCAGAACGAGTGAGCGATTTGGAAAAGGTTGCCCGCTTGCGCTATGGCACCTTGCGCGATCTGGAAATAAAACTGGCAGATCAGGAAAAAAAAATTCGCGAACTGCAGGGCTCAGATGCACTATTGAAAGAAGAAGTGGATGCGGAGGAAATTGCACAGATCGTCGCACGTTGGACGGGTATTCCGGTATCGCGACTGATGGAAGGTGAAACGGAAAAATTGATCCATATGGAAGAGCGCTTGCATGAACGGGTGATCGGGCAGGAAGATGCGGTGCGGGTGGTCTCGAACGCTGTACGGCGTGCTCGCGCTGGTTTACAGGATCCGGATCGTCCGATGGGATCCTTTATTTTTCTGGGACCGACTGGTGTTGGGAAAACCGAGTTGGCGCGTGCATTGGCATATTTTCTATTCGATGATGAACACGCTATAATACGAATCGACATGTCAGAATATCAAGAAAAACATACCGTCAGTCGTTTGATTGGAGCTCCTCCAGGGTATGTGGGTTACGAAGAAGGCGGACAGTTGACGGAAGCGGTACGCCGGCGACCATACAGCGTGATCCTGTTCGACGAGATCGAAAAGGCGCACCCTGAAGTGTTCAATGTGCTGTTGCAGTTGCTGGATGACGGGCGGTTGACGGATGGTCAGGGTCGCACAGTCGATTTTCGCAATACGGTGGTCATCATGACCTCCAACCTGGGCGGTCAGCTCTGGGAAACTGGAAAAACAGTAACACGTGATGAGATCACTCAGGTTCTGAAAGAGCATTTCAGGCCCGAGTTTCTGAACCGCATTGATGAGATCGTGGTATTTCACCCGCTTCTAAAAGAGCACATGGCAGACATTGTGGATATTCAATTGAAGCGTGTAGCATATCTGTTGGAGGGAAAAGGTTATCACCTGGAAGTGAGTGCAGCCGCACGTACCTACCTGGCGGAAAAAGGATATGATGCAAATTTTGGTGCCCGCCCGCTTAAACGTACCATTCAGCGTGAACTGCAAGACCCGCTGGCGCTGAAGATTCTGGTCGGTGAGTTCCATGAAGGAGACACCATTCACGTGGAACCGGGAAAAAATGGTCTGGATTTTAAGGCGCATAAGGGAAAGAAAAAAGAAAGCGCATAACGATAAAGAGGATTCGTTCAAATTTTGCGAATCCTCTTTGTGTTTAAACGAAAACAAGGAAAATTCCTCGAATACCCCTGCAGGTTGAAGCGATTTCCGCCTTTTGATGGATGGTAGAATCGGCGCAGCCATATATCATGATACTGCTTCAAAAATTGGAGTGAAAAAGAAAACTTACTTTTTGCTCAATGAAGTGAAGCACGATATTATTTAATGAAGGATGAGGTTCAAGAATGATGAAAAAAATTATACATATTTTCCTGCTGGCGGCTTTGCTGATCACGCTTAGTGCCTGTGCGGGAACTACCGCTGCTTCCACGACCACAGTATCAGAAACGCAAGCCGATACCTGGGTGATCGAAGAATCGGCTGAAACCGTTGCCGAAAACCAGGCAGCAACGGCAGCCACCACCAGCTCAGGAGAATATAAAACGGAAGATCTGGATGCCAGCCTGGATAATGCTGGTATGTCGTTTATTAAATTGGATGGAGATACCATTACCTTTGAAGGGAGCGGCGCCACGCTATCCGGCAGCACCCTCACCATCACGGCTGCCGGTATCTACAGCATCAGCGGCACCTTGAATGATGGGCAGATCCTGGTGGATACAGCCGACGAGGGTGTGGTGAGGCTCATCTTGAATGGGGCAAACATCAACAGCTCTACCAGCGCACCTATTTATGTGAGCAATGCAGATAAGGTGGTGATCACCCTGGCAGATGGCATGCATAATTATGTCAGCGATGGCAGCGCTTATGTCTATGCCAGTGCTGATATCACTGAACCCAACGCTGCTATTTTCAGCAATGATGACCTCACCATCAATGGCAATGGTTCGCTCACCGTGAATGCCAATTACAACAATGGCATCGCCACTGACGATGA